>JBHEMZ010000033.1:0-43509 GCA_046262315.1 Gaiellaceae bacterium | reverse complement strand
GGCGGGCCCGCCGTTCCGGCGCCGCCCGTCCGCACTCGTCATCCTTAGGCTCGCAGCGACGTAGAAGAAGGGAGACCGATGGCCACCACCGCAGGCTTCACCGTCGCCCACGCCGACGAGCTCGAGCGCACGGGGCGCTGGTCACTCGTCCGCCGCTCGCTAGGGCTCGAGTCGTTCGGCATGAACCTCGTCGAGCTCGAGCCGGGCGGCCAGATTCCCGAGCATGACGAGACCGAGCGCGATCATGATGAGGTCTTCGTCGTGCTGAGCGGCGAGGCGGCGATCGTGGTAGACGGCGAGGAGCATCGGGCCCCGGCGCTCACGTTCGCGCGCGTCGATCCCGAGCGCAGACGCACTGTGCGCAATACCGGCCGCGACCCCGTACAGCTACTGATCGTTTCCGCCCCGCGGTCGAGCGGCTACGAGCCGATGGAGTGGGCCTAGGAGTCCTCGCCCGGGCGCCCCAGCCGCGTCACGGTAATGCTCTCGACCGGATCGCCGCCTAAGAAGAGCCGGTTCCCGCCCACGGACGTGCGGCACCACTCGTAGCCGCTGCCCTTCGAGTACCGGTACTCACCGCACTCGGCGTCCGGGTATGCGTCGTTCACGGCGGCGAGGTCGTCCCCCACACCGACGCCGAGTTCGGTTCGCGCTCCGTCGGCCGTCGTCAGCGAGAAGACGCGGCCGCCCCCCAGCAGGAACGCGAAGTCGCGGTACCCGAACACCTCCGGCTCCCATACGACGACGGAATGGCCGGCCGCACACAACACCACACCGCGCAGTCCGTCCTTCACGCTGGTCGTTGTTCCTCGAACAGCAGCGTTTGACTCCAGCGCTGCAGGAAACAACCAAAGCATGCCCATGCCGAGGACAGTCGACGTCGAGCCCGAGCGTACGGAGGGCCGAAGGCGCATCCCGCTGATCGCGATCGGAGTGCTTGCACTCCTGGCGGCGATCATCATCATCGTCGTGGTCGCCGGCAATTCGAGCGATGACGACGGCGGTGCACGGGTGACGAGCTTCACGGACATCCTCCAGGGCCGGCGCACCGGCCAGCAGGTGACGATCGACGGCGAGGTGCAGGCCGTCCGCGACGGCGGACGCATCCTCATCGTGTCCGACCCGAACGCGGGCACGGCCGACGCCGATGATTTCGGCTCCATCCTCGTGGTCAGCAAGCGCGGCGAGTCGGTCGTCACCGGCGAGAGCGTGACCGTGCGAGGCACCGTACGCGAGATCACCTCCGAGCCCGTGACGAATGCCGTGGGCCGCTCACTTGCCGACGACGCCGCGTTCCCGGAGTTCCGCGACCGGCCGGTCGTCGTTGCGACTGACGTCGACGGCTCCTAGCCGCGGCCCTGCGGCCGCGGCTAGCTCGCGAGGCGGCGGCGAATGGGCGAGCGGCCGGCGGTTACTCCACGGTTACAGTTTTCGCCAGATTGCGCGGCTGGTCCACGTTCAGGCCACGTAGCCGCGCGATGCGGTAGGCCAGGAGCTGGAGCGGCAGCACCGCAAGCACGGCCTGGAGGAAGTTCGGCGTGCTCGGCACGTAGATGACGTCGTCCGCATGGTGCTGGATGTCCTCGTTGCCGTCGGTGGCGATCGCGATCACGTGCGCGCCGCGTGCCCGAGTCTCCTGGATGTTGGAGACGATCTTGTCGTAGATGTGGAGGTCTGTGGCCACGACAACAACCGGCGTGTCCTCGTCGAGCAGCGCGATCGGACCGTGCTTCATCTCGCCGGCTGAGTACCCCTCGGTCGGTATATACGAGATCTCCTTGAGCTTGAGCGCGCCTTCAAGCGCGACGGGCAGCCCGATGTGGCGCCCGAGGTAGAGGAAGAACGGCTTGTCGTAGTAGCGCTGGGCGATCTCCTCGATGGGATGGTCGCCGTCGAGGAACTCGGCAATTCGCTCGGGCAGCTCGTGCAGCCGGTCGAGGATGAAGTCGATCTCCTCCTGCGGCAGCGTCCTGCGGATCTCGGCAAGTTTCAGCGCAATCAGCGACAGCAGCGCGACCTGGGCCGTGAAGGTCTTCGAAGAGGCGACGGAGACCTCGAGGCCACAGCGTGTATAGAGAACGGCGTCCGCCTCGCGCGTGATCTGCGTGCCCATCTGGTTCGTGATGGCGAGCGTCCGCGCGCCGCGCTCGCGGGCGAGCTTCAGCGCGTTGACCGTGTCGCGCGTCTCGCCGGACTGCGAGATGCCGATCACGAGCGTGTCCTTCGAAAGCACCGGGTTGCGGTAGATCCACTCGCTGGCGATGTCGGGCTCGACGGGCAGGCGGGCCCACTCCTCCATGATGTAGCGCCCCACGACACCCGCGTGGTACGCGGTGCCGCAGGCGACGACCACGATCCGGCGCAGGTTGCGGATTTGCTTTGGCGTGAGGCCGAGGCCCTCGAGGACGAGCTCGTGGCCGCGGACGCGGTCGCCGATCGTCTCGCGGACGGCGTCCGGCTGCTCGTAGATCTCCTTGAGCATGAACGTCTCGTAGCCCTGCTTCTCGGCGCTCTCCTCGTCCCAGTCGACGGTGATGAGTTCGTGCTCGCGCTCCTCGCCCGAGGCGACGTCCGCGAAGTCGGCTCCTTCGGCGGTGATGGCGACGACCTCGCCGTCGTCGATGAGCTGGACTACGCGCGTGTGCGGGAGGAAAGCCGCGATCGAGGAGGCGAGGAACGTCTCACCCTCGCCGATGCCGACGACGAGCGGGCACTGGAGGCGTGCGCCGACGAGGAGGTCGGGATGGTCGTGGTGGACGACGACGAAGCTAAAGTGACCCTCGAGACGCCCGTAAGCGGCGCGCACCGCCGCCACGAGGTCGCCCTCGTAGTGCTCCTCGACGAGATGGACCACCGTCTCGGCGTCGGTCTCGGAGGTGAACTCGTGCCCTCGATCCCGGAGGGAGTCGCGTAGCTCGCGAAAGTTCTCGACGATGCCGTTCAGGACGACGGCGACCCTGCCGCCGCCGCAGCCCGCCAGCGGATGCGCGTTCTCCTCGGTGACCGCACCGTGCGTCGCCCAGCGCGTGTGGCCGAGACCTGTGGTGGCGTGCGACCCGTTGGGCGCGACGGCCGCCTTCAGGTTCTGGAGGTTCCCAACGGCGCGGACGTAGTCGAGCCCATCCTCCTCGACGAGAGCCAGGCCCGCCGAGTCGTAGCCGCGGTACTCCAGCCGCTCGAGCCCCTGGAGCAGGATCGCCTTGCACTCCCTGTCTCCGACGTACCCGATGATCCCGCACACCGAGAGCTCCTCTCTTCGCCTGGGCGGCTCCTGTCCGAGCCTGGTGAGAACGTCTATCGCGCGCCGACTGTCCGATGGCCTCCCAGAAAGTACGAAAGCCCGGTTCTGAGGGTCCCTGGATTCGGGGTTACTCAGCCGAGCTCTCGACGAACGAGAGCGGCAATCGTATCACAGAGTTGGGCCGCGCGGGCCTGATCCGGGGCCTCTGCGAGCACCCGCACGACCGGCTCGGTGCCCGACGGACGGACGAGGATGCGGCCCGTCGCGTCGAGCTCGGCGTTGAGGCGCCCCACCTCGGCGTGGACAGTATCCGAGAGCTCGCGCCGGGCAACGGGGACGTTCTGCTGCGCCTGAGGGAAGCGCGGCATGACGGCGGCGGCGTCGGCAAGCGTGCGGGCGCCTAGGGCGCCGCAGACGAGCAGCGCCGCGGCGAGTCCGTCACCGGTGACGTGGTCGCGCAGGTAGAGGATGTGGCCGGACTGCTCGCCGCCCAGTACGCCGCCCTCCCGGCGCAGCGCCTCGAGCACGTAGCGGTCGCCGACGTCGGTCGTCACGACCCGGATGTCGTGCTCGCCCATGAGCGTGTGGAAGCCGAGGTTCGTCATCACCGTGACGGCGACGAGGTCGACCTCGAGCGCGAGCGCGAGGATCGCGAGCAGCTGGTCGCCGTCCACTGGCTCGCCCGCCCCGTCGACGGCCAGCACGCGGTCGCCGTCCCCATCGAATGCGAAGCCGAGGTCGACACCTTGCTCTCGCGCGGTGCGCGAGAGCAAGGTCAGGTCGGTGGCTCCACAGCCTGCATTGATGTTCGTGCCGTCCGGTTGGTTCCCGATCGCCACCACGTCGGCGCCCAGACGCCGGAAAGCCTCCGGTGCGATCTCCGAGTAGGCGCCGTTGGCGCAGTCGAGCGCGACGCGCAGGCCGGTCAGGTCGGAGCCGAAACGGTCGGTGACGTGCTCGAGGTAGCTGTCCGGAGCGATCTCGACACGGTCGATCGACCCGGGCTCAGCGGCGGGTGGGGCGTCGAGCAGCGCCTCGACCTCCTCCTCGTCCGAGTCCGTCAGCTTCTGGCCGCCGCGGGCAAAGATCTTGACGCCGTTGTACTCGGCCGGATTGTGCGAGGCGGTGATGGCGACACCGAGGTCGAGCGCGAGGAGCGCCACGGCCGGCGTGGGCAACACTCCCGCCAGCACCGCGTGGCCGCCTGCGGAGACGACGCCGCGCGCGAACGCCTCCTCCAGCTCGGCACCCGAGCCACGCGTGTCGCGTCCGACGAACACGCGCCCGCGGCGCGACCAGAGCGTGGCCGCCTTGCCGAGCCGCTCGACGAGCTCGGCTGTGAGCGACTCGCCGACGACGCCGCGCACGCCGTCCGTTCCGAAGTAGCGCCTCGTCATGGGCGAGCCACCCTAAAGCCGGATCCCGGCGCCCGCGGTGTTGAAAAACGGTCACTCATCCGCCACACCTCGAGGGTCAGACCCAGGTCGTGTCCCGCGCAGACGAGTCCTCTGTACCGAAATCGCGACAGGTTTGCGCCGCAGGAACAGCGCGCGCAACGGATTGGCGGGCGGACGCCGAGGGCCGGTTCAGCGCTTGCTGAACTGCGGTGCCTTGCGCGCCTTGTGCAGGCCGGCCTTCTTGCGCTCCACCACGCGTGCGTCGCGGGCGAGAAAGCCCTCGCGCTTCAGCAAGACGCGCAGCTCCGGGTCGGCCTCGACGAGCGCGCGGGCGATGCCATGGCGGACGGCGTCAGCCTGGCCGGTCGGGCCACCACCGTGGACGCGCACGCGCAGGTCGTATCGGCCTTCGAGACCCGCCACCTTGAAGGGTGCCATCACTGTCACGCGGTGGAACGTGCGCGGGAAATACTCCTCAACGGTGCGCCCGTTGACCCACGTGGCGCCGTCGCCGGGCCGCAGAATGACGCGTGCAACCGACGTCTTGCGCTTGCCCGTGCCCATGTACTGCGCGCGCTCGGCCATTAGCGCAGTACCTCGAGCTCCTGGGGCGCCTGCGCGACGTGCGGATGCTCGGGGCCGGCGTAGACCTTCAGCTTGCGGATCTGCGCGCGGCCGAGCCTGTTGCGGGGCAGCATGCCCTGCACCGCCTTGCGGATCACCTCGGTCGGCCGCCGATCGAGTTGCTCGCGCAGCGTTCGGGAGCGGAGGCCGCCCGGGTAGCCCGAGTGCCGGTAGTAGAGCTTGTCGTCGAGCTTGTTACCGGTCACGGTGATCTTCTCGGCGTTGACGACCACCACGAAATCCCCCGTGTCCACATGCGGCGTGTACTCGGGCTTGCGCTTGCCGCGCAGCGTTTCTGCGATCTGCGTCGCGAGCCGCCCGAGCGTCTGCCCGTCCGCGTCGACGACGTACCAACGGCGCTCGACGGCGCCCGGCTTTGCATTCCAAGTCTTCATGTAGAGAAGTGGCGGACCATGCGCCCGCCGGCGCGGGATTGTAGCAGTCGCGCGGCCGCTGGTTGCGCGATAGCTAGGGGGAAAAAGCTACTCGGAGGCGGGTGCGAGGGCAGGTCTCAGCAGCCTGCGATACGCCACGAGGGCGAGTGCAGGGATGACGGCGATAACCGTCGCGCCGATCGAGAGACCTGTCGTCCCCAGCTCGGTGAAGGTCAGCCCGCCGAGGAGCGCCAGCGCCGCGCCGGTCAGCGCCGAGAGAAGGTCGGAGAAGCCAACGAGCCGTCCGCGCTCCGACGCGGCCGTCAGCGCGATCAGCTCGGTCGTCGCGGCCACGAAGGACAGGTTCCACCCCAGCCCGAGCCCGAACAGAGCCGCCGACATGCCGACGAGGCTCTCGAGCCACGCGAGCGCCAGCGTAGAAGCGGCCATGAGCGCGAGCCCGCCGACGATCGCACGGCGCCGCCCGATGCGGTCGACGAGGTCGCCGACCACGATGACGAGCCCGTACATGCCGACGATGTGCGCGCTGATGATGCGGAAGACATGGCTCTGCTCGTGGCCGTGCTCGATGGCCACGTACCCCGTCAGGTTCATGACGCCGACCATGACCGCGAAGCTGGTCGTCGCGGCCGCCAGCGCGGCCGGAACGCCCGGCCGGCGGACGATCTCGCGCAGGGGCGCGGCGGAGCGGTCGTCGGTCTCGTGCGTGCCGGCGATCGCCATCGGGTCGGGCCGCACGAGGAAGGCGATCACGAGCCCCGCCACCATGATCGCGCCGGCGGCGAGCCACGGCACGACGAGAGCGTCCGTGTCGAGCTCCTTGCCGGCGAAGAGCGGACCGAAGAGGAACGGCCCGAGCAGCGCCCCGAACACGGCCCCGAAGAGCACGAAGGACATGCCGCGCGCCCGCCGGGAGGGCGGGAACATCTCGGCGGCGGCCGCGCGCGAGAGCAGCACGATCCCAGCCGCGGCGCCTGCGAACGCGAAGCCCGGGATGACGAGCAGCCAGCTGTCGAGCGCGCACCCCGCGGCCGTCAGCATTCCCCCGACGACCCCGGCCGCGAAGCCCGCGCGGATGACCGGCATGCGGCCGAAGCGGTCCATGGCGCGCCCCGCTGGCCCGGCCGCGAGCGCGCTCGAGACGAGGAAGATGGCAGGGCCGAGGCCGAGGATGCCCTCGATGCCGGTCACCAGCACGAGCGTGACCGTCGCCACCGCGACGGCGAGCTGGAACATCCCGGACAGGCAGACGAGCCCGGCCGCGAGCAGCAGCACGTTTCGCGTGACGGGGTAGCCGCTCACCCTGGCCATTGAATCAACCCACGCCGGCACTCCCGCGCGCCGCGGTGCGACGGCCGGCGCCCGGCGGCGGACGCGATCGAGTGACGGCGCCGGGCGAGCGGCTGGCACCGTACGCTGAGATGAGACCGGTTCCGCTCGTCATCGCCGCCGCATGCGTGATCGCCGCGGCGGTCCTGTTCCGCCGCGGTCGCCGCCGCATCGCTGCCGCCGCCGTTGCAGCCGCCGCGGCCTTCGCGGTCTACAGCAGCGGCGTCATCGAGCTGCCGAGCCTGGAGACGATCCTCGAGGAGCTCGCGTCCCGGCTCGGGCGCTGGACCTACGTGCTGGTCGGCGGTCTTGCCTTTGCGGAGACGGCGGCCTTCGTGGGGCTCGTGGCGCCCGGAGAGCTGGCCGTCGTGTTCGGCGGCGTGGTAGCCGGCCACGGCGAGATCGACCCGGTCTGGCTCGTCGTCGTCGTTTGGGCGTGCGCCGCGCTCGGCGACTCGACGGGCTACGTGCTCGGCCGCCGCCTCGGACGCGGTTGGGCGTTTCGCCACGGCCCGCGCATCAAGGTCACTCGCAGCCGCTTCGAGTCGGTGGAGCGCTTCTTCAACCGCCACGGGGGCAAGACGATCGTGGTCGGCCGCTTCATCGGCTTCGTCCGGGCTCTCGCCCCGTTCGTGGCCGGCGCTTCCCGGGTGCCCTACACCCGGTTCCTCGGGGCGTCGCTCCTGGGGGCGGGGCTCTGGAGCGCTGCGTTCGTGGCGCTCGGCTACGTCTTCTGGCGGAGCCTCGACCAGGCGCTCGAGATCGCCAAACGGGGGAATCTGGGCCTGCTGGCGTTCGTCGCCCTCGCCGGGCTCGTCTTCGGTGCTTACCGGCTGCTGCACGGCCGGACCTCGAGGGCGCGCCTGCGGCTACGCGTGCTGCGCCTGCTCGGCAGGAGGAGGCGACGGCGGCCACCGCGCTGAGCCGCCGGGTTGGCGACGAGGGTCGAGCAGCGGCTCGCGAACTGCTAGCGAGGCTAGGAGTCTCGCAACCGGCTGGCGAGACTCGCCCCGGCACGGCGTGCGTTGCGGCCGCTACCGCGGCCGCGATGCCAAGAAATGCGATTCGGCCCGACCATGTAGACAGGACGGCCGCGTAGCGTTCTTCCCGCCCGGTCGCGCAGCATCGCCGCGGTCCCTCGCCGGCCTACTCCCACTCGATGGTGGCCGGCGGCTTCGACGAGAGGTCGAGGCAGACTCGGTTCACGGCCGGAAGCTCGTTGACCATGCGGCTCGTGACCGTCTCGAGCAGGTCGTACGGCAGGCGCGCCCAGTCGGCGGTCATCGCGTCCTCGGAGGTGACCGCGCGGATCACGATCGGGTACGCGTACGTGCGCTCGTCGCCCTGCACGCCGACCGAGCGGATGGCCGGCAGCACGGCGAAGCTCTGCCACAGGTCGCGGTAGAGGCCTGCGCGCCGGATCTCTTCCTGGAGGATGGCGTCGGCCTCGCGCAGCGTCTCGAGCCGCTCCTCGGTGACCTCGCCGATGATGCGGATGGCGAGCCCAGGGCCGGGGAACGGCTGGCGCCACACCATGCGCTCAGGTAGGCCGAGCTCCTCGCCCACGCGCCGCACCTCGTCCTTGAAGAGCAGCCGCAGCGGCTCGACGAGCTCGAAGTCCATGTTCTCCGGGAGGCCGCCGACGTTGTGGTGCGACTTGATCGTCGCCGCGACACCGTCCTGCACGCCTCCGAGCCCGCCCGACTCGATCACGTCCGAGTAGAGCGTGCCCTGCACTAGGTAGCGCACGTCGCCGAGCCGGCGCGCCTCCTCCTCGAAGACGCGGATGAACTCCTCGCCGACCCGGCGGCGCTTCTCCTCCGGGTCGTCGACGCCGCGCAGCCTCCCGAGGAAGCGCTCCTGCGCATCGACGTGGACGAGCGGAACGTGGAAGTGGCCACCGAATGTCTCCACGACCTGGAGGGCCTCGTCCTTGCGCAAGAGGCCGTGGTCGACGAAGACGCAGACGAGCTGGTCGCCGATCGCCTTGCGCACGAGCAGCGCGGCGACGGCGGAGTCGACGCCGCCCGAGAGCCCGCAGATGACGCGCGCCCCGCCCACCTGCGCGCGGATCCGCTCGACTTGCTCCTCGATGACGGCCGCTGGTGTCCACGAGGGCGGCGCGGCGGCGACGTTGTAGAGGAAGTTCTTGAGCATGTCCGTCCCAGCCGGCGTGTGCACGACCTCCGGGTGGAACTGGACGCCGTAGAGGCCGCGCGCCTCGTCCTCGAAGGCCGCGATCGGCGTCGACGGAGAGCCAGCGGTCACCCGCGCGCCCGCAGGCGGGGCGGTGACCGCGTCGCGGTGGCTCATCCAGACGGTCTGCTCGTCGGCGAGACCCGCGAAGAGCGCTCCCTCGCCGGCGCGCAGGTCCGTGCGCCCGAACTCCGAAGCGCCAGTGCGCTCGACCGCGCCACCGAGCTCCTGGGCCATGAGCTGCATGCCGTAGCAGATGCCGAGCGTAGGCACGCCGAGCTCGAAGAGCCGCGGGTCCACGCGAGGGGCGCCGTCCGCGTAGACCGAGGCCGGGCCGCCGCTCAGCACGAGTGCGCGCGGCCGCCGAGCGCGCAGGGCTTCCACCGGAGTCCCGTGCGGGACGAGCTCCGAGTAGACGCGGCACTCGCGGACGCGCCGCGCGATCAGCTGCGAGTACTGGCCGCCCAGATCGATCACGAGCACGGGCCGCTCCTCGCGCGGGTCGCGAGCCGCGTCGAGCGAAACGACTTTGTGGCTCTGAGCCACTAAGTCCTCAGCGGCGATAGTTCGGCGCCTCCTTGGTGATCGTGATGTCGTGCGGGTGGCTTTCCCGCAGGCCGGCGCCCGTGATGCGCACGAAGTGGGCCTCCTTCAGCTGCTCAACGGTCTCCGCGCCGGTGTAGCCCATCGCCTGGCGCAGGCCCCCGACGAGTTGGCGGATGACGTGCCGCACTGGACCTTTGTACGGAACGCGGCCCTCGACGCCCGCGGGGACGAGGTTGGCGCTGTCCTCGACGTCCCCCTGGAAGTACCGATCCTTGGAGTAGCCGCCGCCTCGCGCCTTCATCGCTCCGAGGGAGCCCATGCCGCGGTACTCCTTGAAGCGCTCGCCCTGGGCGACGACGACATCACCGGGCGCCTCGTCGGTGCCTGCGAGCAGCGAGCCGAGCATGACCGCGTCGGCCCCGGCGGCGATCGCCTTCGCGACGTCCCCGGAACTCGTCATGCCTCCGTCGGCGATCACGGTCGCGCCGTGGCGGGCCGCGACCCGGGCGGCATCGTGGATGGCGGTGACCTGCGGCACGCCCACGCCCGCGACGACGCGAGTCGTGCAGATCGACCCAGGCCCTACTCCGGCCTTCACGGCGTCCGCGCCCGCCTTGACGAGTGCCTCCGCGCCCTCCGCGGTCGCGACGTTGCCTGCGACCAGATCGACGTCGAAGCTGTCCTTGAGCCGTCGCGCCATCTCGAGCACGCCGCTCGAATGGCCGTGCGCGGTGTCGAGCACCAGCGCGTCGACGCCCGCATCCACGAGTGCCGCTGCGCGCTCGACCGCGTCAGGCCCGACGCCGACGGCCGCCGCGACGCGAAGCCGACCCTGCTCGTCCTTGGTGGAGAGCGGATAGTCGATGCGCCGCTGAATGTCCTTCACCGTGATGAGCCCGCGCAGCCGCCCGTCGGCGTCGACAACCGGCAGCTTCTCGATCCGGTGACGGCCGAAGATCGCGCGCGCCTCGTCGAGCGTCGTCCCGACGGGCGCGGTCACCAGGTCCGACGAGGTCATCAGCGTGCTCACGGGCACGTCGGCCTCGTCGCGGAACCGGAGATCGCGGTTCGTCAGGATCCCGACGAGCCGGCCCTCCTCGTCCACGATCGGGACGCCCGAGATCGCGTAGCGCTCCATCAGCGCCAACGCGTCCGTGACGCGGTCGTCCGCGCGCAGCGTCACGGGCTCGACGATCATCCCGGACTCCGAGCGCTTCACCTTGTCGACCTCGGCGACCTGGGCCTCGATCGGCAGGTTGCGGTGGAGCACCCCGATGCCACCTTCGCGCGCGAGCGCGATCGCAAGACGCGACTCCGTGACGGTGTCCATCGCGGCGGACACGACCGGGATCGCAAGCGGGATGCGCGGCGTAAAGCAGGTCGTCGTCGAGACGTCGTCTGGCAGCACCTCGGATGCGGCCGGCTCGAGCAGCACGTCGTCGAACGTCAGGCCCTCGCGGGCGAACTTGCGCTCGAGCGCAAGCAGCCGCTCGACGTCCTGCGGCCGCAGCTCAACGTCCACGGAACTGCTCCAAGAAAGCACGCATCCCAGGCGCCTGCCGGTCGCCTGGGCCGAAGTGGTCGCCTGTCACGCGAACTCTCAAAGGTGCTCAGTGATGCTACCAGCGCCTCACGACGCCACCGGGTCGAGCTCCGTGAGCTCGACCGCGCCGGCGAGTCTTGTCGCGTCGCGGTCGTCGAAGCGGCCGGCGCCGACCTCGAGCGTGGATGCAGTGCCCGCCGCCACGGCGGCACGCAGGGCCTCCTCGCCCGTCCGTTGCTTCTGCCTCGCTGCGATGAAGGCGGCGAGCAGCACGTCGCCCGACCCGACGCCGGAGACCACCTCTACCTGCGGCGCCACCGCGCGCAGCCGCCGCCGCTGGCGCTCCTCACGCAGGAGCGCGTAACAGCCGCTCTCCTGCGTGATGAGAACGTTGCGGGCCCCGAGCTCGGCTATTCGGTCGAGCGCGTGAAGGTAGTCCTCCTCCTGTGCGAACTCCTGGCCGACGAGCGCCTCCGCCTCGCGGACGTTCGGGGAGACAAGTACGGGCTCCGCCTCGACGCCGAGTCGAAGCGGCTCGCCCTCCGAGTCGAGCACTGTCTGCACTCCCCGCCGGTTGAGCTCGCGGATCATCTCGGCGTAGAAGGAGTTCTCGACCCCGCGCGGCAGCGAGCCCGCGAAGACGACGAACTCAGCCGAGCCGGCGAGGTAGCGGATCTTCTCGCGCAGCACATCGAGCTCGTCCGGCTCGACATGCGGTCCCCACTCGTAGATCTCCGTGTACGTGCCGGCCATCGGATCGACGATCGCCGTCGACGTGCGCGAGTTGTCGCGGATGCGGACGAGGTCGTGGAGGATCGCCTCGTTCGTCAGCTCTTCGACGATCCGCATGCCGGTGCCCCCGCCGGCCAGGCCGGTCGCGACCACGGGCACGTCGAAGCGCTTGAGTGCTCGGGCGACGTTGATGCCCTTGCCGCCCGCCTGGGTGAGCGTGGCGCTGGTTCGGTGGCGATGGCCGAGCTGGAGGTTGGGCACGGTCAGGGTGCGGTCGAGCGCCGCGTTCATCGTGACGGTCACGATCACGGCAGCCAACCACGGATGTTCTTCGCGGCCCGCTGCGTGTACCAGCCGACGCGAGTCGCCCACTCGGGTGCGGACACGGCGCGCGCGGCCACGAGCGGCGAGCTCGCGATCAACCGTCGTCCGTCGTAGACGCGCACCTCGCCGAGCTCCTCTCCTTTCACCACCGGCAGACCGGCGATCTCGGGCGCCACGACGCGCTCGGTCAGCGACCGGCCGAGACGGACCGCCCGCCTCACCGGCCGCGGCGCGACGAGGCGGACTGGACCGCGCGAGAACGGCACCCGGACGGTCGCATAGACGCGGCCCGTCATAACCACCGGGGAGATCCGGTAGCGCGAGAGGCCCCAGCGAAGCAGGGCGGCGAGGTCGGCGTTGCGCTGCGAGCGGCTGGGGCTGCCGAGGATGGTCGCGTAGACCGTCACTCCGTCTCCCCGCGCGGCCGCCACCTGGCACCAGCCTGCCCCTGAGGTGTGGCCCGTCTTGACACCGACGACCCCTGGAAAGGTTGCAAGCAGATCGTTCCAGGTCGCCAGCCGCCGGCCGCCGGCGATGGTGGCCGAGCGCATGCGGACGGTCCGCCGCACGAACGGCTTGTTCATCACGACGCGGCCGAGGGCCGTCAGGTCGCGCGCCGTGGAGTAGTGGCCCGGCGCGTCGAGGCCATCCGGACGGGCGAAGTGGGTGTCGCGCAGGCCGAGCTCGCGCGCGCGCCGGTTCATGAGCACCACGAAGTGCTCGGAGCTGCCTCGTCCGACGTGGTCCGCGAGCGCGACAGCCGCGTCGTTGGCGCTCTGGATGAGCGCTGCCTCCACCAGGTCGCGCACGGTCAGCCGCTCCCCCGCGCGCAGGTAGGCCGAGGATCCGGGCACGGACGCACTTTCGGCGCCGACCGTCACGCCTGCGCCGAGCTTCGAGCGTTCCAGCGCGACCAGCACGGTCATCAGCTTCGTGATGCTCGCCATCGGCAGGCGCCTCCGGCCGGCACTGGCCGCAAGCATCTCGCCTGTCGCACCCTCCGCCACCACGTAGGCGCGTGCCTGCACCGCCGGGAGTGCGGCGGCTGCGGGGGCGGCGAGGACGAGGGCGCCGAGAAGGGCAAGCAGCCGGAGCCTCACGCGGTGATCGTACCGTCGCTCGCACTCGCTTCGGAATGAAAGCTCGCCGGCGGGGCGAACGCCCGGGGTGCTCCGGCGGCATGGCGCTTCGTTCTGAATCGAGTCTCAGGCCACGCGGAGCCTCTGGCCGGGCTGAAGGCCGGTGGGGTCGATGCCTGGATTGAGCTCGAGGAGGCGCCCGACCGTCGTGCGGAACCGCTCCGCCACGGAGCCGAGCGTGTCACCTTCGCGCACCACGTAGAACCGCCGCGAGGGACGCGGCGCTGTCGTGCCCGGGGTCGTCGTCGTGCGTTTGGCGGTCGTCTCCGCACGGGCCGGCGGGGCGCCGTTCTCCTCCCCCTGGAGTCCGGAACGCACGAGCAGCACACCGAGGGTGACCGCGAGCAGGAACGCGGCCGGGGCGCCGAAGCGAGCGAGCCAGACCCGCCGCCGGAGCGGCACGGGCTACCAGCCGGAGGCCGCCCAGACCTCCGCGCGCGCCTGCGCAGCCGCAGCGGCCGTGGCGGCGCGCCAGTCGTCCTCGCCATGGCGGGCGGCGTAGATGATCGAGCGCGAGGCGGCGACGACGGCGCTGGCGGGACCGCTCGTGAATGCGCGGGCGACGTCGGCGGGCGTCCCGCCTTGGGCGCCGAGCCCAGGCAGAAGCAGCACGGACTGCGGCAGAAGCTTGCGCGCCTCGCCCACGGCGCGGGGATGCGTCGCGCCCACGACGGCGCCGACGCTCGACAGCCCGCGCTCCCCGACCATGTCCTCGCCCCATTCCGCCACGAGGCGCGCGACGTGTTGCCAAAGCGGCCGGCCGTCCGAAAGGGTCAGGTCTTGCACGTCCGCGCCGCCGGCGTTCGAGGTCTTGACCAGACAGAAGATGCCGGCCCCGTGGCGCCGGCACGCGGCGAGGAACGGCTCCAGCGAGTCGCGCCCGAGGTAGGGGTTGACGGTCAGCGCATCGGCGAGCGGATCGACGCCGTCACGCGGCTCCAGGTACGCGGCGGCGTAGGCGCGCGAGGTGGAGGCGATGTCGCCGCGCTTGGCGTCCGCGATGACCAGCAGCCCGGCCATGCGTGCGTAGGCGCACACGTCGGCGAGCACGCGCATGCCCGGCGCGCCGAGCGCCTCGAAGAAGGCGAGCTGGGGCTTGACCCCCACGGCGTGAGGCGCGACCGCGTCCACGATCGCGCAGCAAAAGCGCGCGGTGGCGTCGGCGGCCTCCTCGTCCCCCAGATCGACCCGTCCCCGCAGCTCGACCGGCAGGAGGTCAGGGCGCGGGTCGAGCCCGACCAGCAGCTGAGAGCGCTTGCGGTCGACAGCGTCGGCCAGCCGATCGCCGAAGGTACTCACGCCTACCGCCGTCCCGACTGCAACGTCCTGGGCCATGATCTCAGCTTAGACCCGCCTGCGGAGGGGAGGGGCTAGCGGTGCCGCCCGCGAGGAGGGGGCACACGAGGGAACCAGGGGGTACCCCCGTGATAACGAGAGGGGGCCGCGCAAGCGACCCCCTCAAAACCCCTTTGGGCTGGTCTCCTAGCCGCCCTTGAGCGCCTGCTTGAGGCTGCTGCCTGCCTGGAACCTGGGCACCGTCGCTGCCGGAATGTGGACCTTCTGGCCCGGGTTGCGCGGGTTGACGCCCTCACGCGCGGCGCGCTGGGCGGTCGAGAACTTGCCGAACCCGGTGAACGCGACCGTGTCGCCGCCCTTCAGCGCGTCGGTCACGCACGCCAGGAACGCGTCGACGGCCTTCGCCGCGTCGCGCTTGCTGAGGTCGCTCTTCCGCGCGACCTCGTCAACGAACTCCTGCTTCGTCACGAGCTCTCCTCCCCAGATCGACTCACAATCACGTCGCGGAACCCTAACAGGGACGCGGTTTCCGCTCAACGGTGCGGGTTTGCGGCACTTTTTCGCGCTTCCAGCAGTTCGGTGGCTCGAAAGAGCGGCCGAATCTGCACCGACTGGGCCGCGAGAGCAGCCGCTCCGCCCTCCTCGCGATCGACCACGCAGACCACCGTCTCGCACTCGAGCCCCGCCTCCCTGACCGCCTGCACGGCCTCGAGCGCGGCCCCTCCCGACGTGACGACGTCCTCGATCAGGCAGACCCGTTCGCCCGGCTCCCAGGCACCCTCGAGGCGGTTCGCGGTCCCGTACGCCTTCGCAGAAGCGCGGACGATGAGGAACGGCAGCCCCGAGGAGAGCGACGCGGCGGCGGCGAGAGCCACGGCGCCGAGCTCCGGGCCGGCGAGTCTCACGGCGGCGGGCTCCCAGCGGGCGACCGCCTCCGCGAGGCGCTCGCCGAGCGTACCGAGCAGGTCGGGGCGCGTCTCGAAACGGTACTTGTCCAGGTAGTAGCGCGAGCGGCGGCCGGAACGCAGCACGAAGTCGCCCTCGAGGTACGCGTGCTCCGCGAGCTCTGACGCGAGGCTGCTCACTTCGTGGCCCGGAGAGCTTCGCGAGCGATGGACACGAGCCGCTCGCCTCCGACCGCGGCGCCCGGTAGCACGACCGTGGAGCCGTCGTCGTAGTGGAGCTCGGCCGCCTCGCGCCGCGCGGTGCGCACCCGCCGGGCGGCCAGGACGCCGGCCGCGCCGGCCCCGAGCAGGAGAGCAGCGCTAGCCGGCCGCACCGGCCGTCTCCCGCCCGAGGCGTTGCAGACATGCCTCGAGGTCGTGGAACACCAACGCGGGCAGCGCCCCCTTCTCTGCCGCGGCGACGAGCGTGCGGCCGCCGTCGCGCACCGCGTAGACATCGCCGTCGCGCGTGGTCACGCGCACACGGGTGAGCGAGCGTCCCTGCGTCCGCCGCAGCGCGTCTGCCGAGCCGAGCAGCTCTCCGACCGCGCGGGCGAACGGCTCGGGATCAGGGAGCGTCGCGGCCGTCACCGTACCCTCCCCGTCGAGCACCGCGACGGCGCGAACGCGGGGGGCGATCTCCTGAAGCCCGGCGAGCACGTCGACCACATTCACAGCGCGAACGCTACCGCTAGGAGGGTTTGGCGGAACGTCGCTCGTCGCCGGGGTGCGATGGTCGTTCCGAGGCAATGGCGCTCGCCGCCTTGCGGCTCACGTGAGTGCCGATAGTTGTCACTATCGGTGCGACTGAGGACGCGGCTTCGGGGCGAGCAGCGCGGCCCGACGGCACAGCGCTGCGTTTCGTCAAGCCCTCCTCTACTGCCTCGAGGGGAACCAGACGAGTCTCATGGGCCGCGAGAAGGGAATACTCGCGTTCATGACAGATACGGTCGCCAAGTTCTTCCGCGACCGCGGCCCGCACGTCGCGGCCATGATCGCCTACTTCGCGCTGCTCTCGCTCGTGCCGCTCGTCTTCCTCGCGCTCGCGCTGTTCGGGCTCGCCGGGCGCGTGGACGAGTCCAGCTACCTCGTGACCGAGCTGCAGTCCATGTTCCCCACACGCTCCTTCGAGCAGATCGTCACAGTCGTCAACGGCATCCAGGACAACGCCACGGCGCTCGGGCTGGTCGGCGGCCCGCTGCTCGCCTGGTCGTCGCTGTCTCTCTTCAGCGTGCTCGAGTCGGCCTTCAACATCGTCTACGGGCGGCCGAACCGCTCGTTCCTGCACGGCAAGCTGGTGGCGATCCTGCTGCTGATCGCGTCGCTCGTTGTGCTGTTCGTCGGTCTCGTCGTGGGCACGTTCGGCTTCGAGCTCCTGACCCGCTACGCCGGGGGCGTCGTGGCCAACGACTACGTCGCGTACGTCCTGTCCGTCGTCGTGTCCTCGGTCGCGGTGCTCGTCTTCGTGGTGGCGATCTACTACCTGCTCACGAACGTGAACCTGACCGTGCGCGAGGTGCTGCCCGGCGCGCTGCTCGCGACGGTGGTGCTGCAGGCGAGCTTCCAGGTGCTGCCGCTCTACCTGCGCGCGACGAGCGACCTCGTCGCGCTCCAGGCCTTCGGCGGGTTGCCGATCCTGCTTGTCTGGCTGTACGTGATGGCGAACGTGATCGTCTTCGGCGCCGAGGTCAACTGGTGGCTCACCTACGGGCGTCACGAGGGAACGAGCGAGGGGGCCGAGGAAGCGCCGGGACTGGCGTGAGACGCGTCGCCGCCGCGCTCGGCCCGCCGGCGTTTCAGAGCTCGCTATCCGCGCGCGCGGACGGCCTCGTCGAGAGCGCACGCGGCACGTGCCCGGTGCGAGTGCGCGCGCTTCCAGGCGTCGCCGAGCTCCGCGACCGTCCGCTCCTCGCCGCCGGGGACGAAAATCGGGTCGTAGCCGAAGCCCTCGGAGCCGCGCGGCTCGTCGGCGATCCGGCCCTCGAGCGTGCCGCGGCCGCGCAACTCGTCGCCGTCCGGGGAGAGCGCGACGAGCTCGCAGACGTACCGCGCCCGGCGAGGCTCGCCGGCGACTCCGCGTAACTCCTCCAGCACGCGCGCGACCCCGTCTTCCGCCCAGCGCGCGGACTCGATCCCGGGCCGGCCTCCCAGAGCCTCGACTTCGATGCCCGAGTCCTCACCGAGCACCCAGGCATCCGGGAAGACCGTGCGGCCGTAACGCGCCTTGCCCCGCGCGTTGTCGAGGTAGGTCTCACCGTCCTCGGCCGGAAGGGTGGCCCCGCCGAGGAGCTCGATCCGCCAGCCCGGTAGCGCTGCGCAGAGCTCCTCCAGCTTGTGCGCGTTCCCCGAGGCGAGCCGGGCGGTCAGCTCGGCCATAGCACGCGCTTGAGCTCGCGCTCGAAGCCGATCGCTCCCCCGCACGCCCCGGCCAGGGAGACCCGCAGCACGAGCTCGAGCCAGCCGAGGTCACGCACGGCCATTCCGCCCTTCGGTCGGAATGGCTAGCTGGAGCGCCGCTCGCTGGGCCTCTGTGATGGTCTCGATTCCAGCCGCGGCGAGGGTCAGGAGCTCGTCGAGCTGGTCGCGGCCGAAGGCCGCGCGCTCGGCGGTCGCCTGAACCTCGACGAGACGGCCCGAACCGGTCATGGCCACGTTCAGGTCGACGTCGGCGGAGGAGTCCTCCACATAGTCGAGGTCGAGCAGGAGCTCGCCGTCCACGATGCCGAGCGAGACTGCGGCTATCGAGTCCACGAGCGCGCGGCCGAGCCCGAAGCGCTCGAGCGCGCGCGAGGCGGCCACCCAGGCGCCCGAGATGGCAGCCGAGCGCGTGCCGCCGTCCGCCTGGAGGACGTCGCAGTCGAGCCAGACCGTCCGCTCGCCGAGCGCCTCGACGTCCGTGATCGCCCGCAGCGCGCGTCCGATCAGCCGCTGGATCTCGACGGTGCGGCCCTTCTGCTTGCCGCCCGAGGCCTCCCGTTGCGTGCGCTGGCCCGTGGACGCCGGCAGCAAGCCGTACTCGGCGGTCATCCAGCCCTTGCCGCGCCCCGACATCCAGCGTGGCACGCTCTCCTCCACGGACGCGGTGCACAGCACGATGGTCTTGCCGCAGGCGATCAGCGCCGAGCCGTGCGCCTGCTCCAGGTAGTCCGGCTCGATGCGAAGCGCACGGAGCTGATCCGGCCTGCGCGCGTCGTGCCGCGTCATGCGGCGGCGGCCTCGAGCTGCGCCAGCGTCACTTGCTCCACCTCGCCGAGCGGGAATTGCAGGAAGCGCTGGCCGAGTGTGCGAAACGTTTCCGGGTCGCCGGTGGTGACGAAGCGGAACGTCCCCTCACGCGCCGGGTCGTTCTCGATCCCCTTGCGGGCCAGCGTCTCCGCCACCTCGCGCGCCGTCTCCTCGGCCGAGAAGACGAGCGTCACTTCGCGACCGAAAACGCGCTGGAAGATGGGCCTGATGAGCGGATAGTGCGTACAGCCGAGGATGACGGTGTCGCAGCCGGCCTCGCGGACCGGCGTCGCATACTCGCGCACGGCTTCGGTCGTGGCGGCGCCGAAGGGGTCGTCGCTCTCGATCAGCGGAACGAGCTTCGGACACACGACCGGGTGCAGCCGCGCGCCCGCGTCGAGCGTCCGCACGAGCTCGGCGTAGCGGCCAGCCTCGACCGTCGCCTGTGTGGCAAGCAGACCGATGCGCCGGTTACGCGTCGCCTGCACAGCCGCGTGCGCCTCCGGCGTGATCACGCCGACAACGGGCACGGCCAGCGACTCCTGAAGCTCCGGGAGGGCCGCCGACGTGGCGGCGTTGCAGGCGACGAGCATCAGCTTCACGCCTTCGTCCTGGAGATAGGCGGCGATCTCGTGGGCGAACCGTCGGATCTCCTCGAGCGGGCGCGGGCCGTAGGGCAGCCGCGCCGCATCGCCGACGTAGACGAAGTCCTCGTGCGGCAGCGTGACGAGGCACTCGTGGAGGACGGTCAGCCCCCCCATCCCCGAGTCGAAGACACCCACGGGCCGCGTGTCCACGGGGCGATTCTAGAGCGGTCGCCGGTCTGGCCCCGCCCCGTTAGTGGTCGATCACGGTGCCGGCTTCGTGCGCGGGATGCGAGTGGCGGGCTCCAGACGGGCTCGCGCCTCGTATCCTGGGCCTGTGGCGGCACCCGTCCGCATCGGCACGTGCTCCTGGGCCGACGAGTCGCTCTCCAAGTTCTGGTACCCGCCGGGCACACCCCCCGGCGAGCGTCTCTCCTACTACGCGCAGCACTACGACACGGTTGAGGTGGACTCGACGTACTACCGGCTCCCCGTGCCGAGCATGGTCGAGCGGTGGGCCGAGCGGACACCGCAGGGGTTCGTCATGCACGTCAAAGCCTTCGGCGTGATGACACGCCACCCGGTGAAGGGAGACCAGCTGCCGCCGGATCTGCGCGAGGATGCGCCGCTCGACGAGCGAGGACGCGTGGAGCGCCCGTCGCGCGAGTTCCGCGGCGAAGTGTTTCGCCGCTTCCGCGAGGCGCTCGAGCCGCTGCGCACGGCAGGCAAGCTCGGTGGCATCCTCTTCCAGTTCCCGCCCTACGTCGTGCCGCGCGATTCGTCCTACGAGTATCTCGAATGGGCGGTCGGGCAGCTCGAAGGCGACGAGCCGCTCGTCGAGTTCCGGCACCGCTCGTGGTACGAGGACGACCAGGTCGCCGAGACGCTCGCGCTGCTGGAGCGGCTGGGCGCCTCGCACGTCGTCGTTGACGCACCGAAGGTGGAGGCGAAGAACGTGCCGCCGACCGTCCTCGCCGTCACGGGCCCGACCGCCTACGTCCGCTTCCACGGGCGCAACGCGTCGACCTGGAACGTCCGCGGCGGCAGCGCGGCGCAACGGTTCGACTACCTGTACTCCGATGAGGAGCTCGAGGAGTGGGTAGAGCCGCTGCGGGAGCTGGCCGGCCAGGCGAAGCAGGCGTTCGCCCTCTTCAACAACAACAACACGAGCCCGGGTCCGGACGGCCGCCCGCTGGCGCAAGCGGCGTGGAACGCGGACATGCTGAGGCGGTTACTGGCTGAGCAGCCCGTCGCGTAGCGCCTTTTCGTCACACATCCGGCGCACCCGCATGACTCCCCGACAGATATAGGGGGTCTGACCCGCCCCCCCCGGCAGCGATCAGGCCGCGTGGCCCCATCGTCGACGCGCCGGGTCAGGCGGCGGGTTCCTCGCCCGCACGGGCGAGGAAATCGAGCAGGATGCCGTTGAACTCCTCCGGCTGCTCGACCGAGACGAGGTGGCCGGCGCCCGCGACCACCTCGAGGCGGCCGTCGCGGGCGAGCGACACGGTCTCGCGGGCATCCTCTACGGGAAGCAGCTCGTCCTGGTCGCCGACGACGACCGCGAGAGGCCCGGCGAACGAGCGGACGACGCCCGTCGCGTCCGGCCGGTCGCGCAGAAGCTCTGTTGCGGCGACGAGCTCGTCGGAGGTGGCTGTGGTGTCGGCGTTGGGCGGCGGTCCCTGCGCCCGCAGCGTCTCGATCAGGTCGTTTCGATAGGCTCGGCGCTTGGGGGAGTCGGTACCGGCACGCGAGCCGGCCAGAAGCAGAGCCCGCACGCGCGCGGGAGCAAGGCGCGCCATGGCCAGAGCCACGTAGCCGCCCATCGACGCGCCGACGGCGGTGACCTCGCCCTCCAGCTCGCCGAGCACCGACCGCGCCCAGTCGTCGACCCCGCCTCCACGCCCGTACAGCCGCGGAGCCGTCACGTCGTAGCCTGCGAGCGGGTCGAGCTGCGGCTCCCACATCCGCTCGTCCAGGGGGAAGGCGTGCAGAAGGACGACCGTCATAGCATCATCCTTGCAGGGACAGCCCGGTAACAACGAGCAGGAACAGTCCCTGGGACGGAAGCGTCACGGAATGTTCACATTCCGCCTCGTCGACTCCCGTACGGAGTGCGCGAAGGGACCTCCTTTGTCACGAGACTGCAGCGGTCTGGCGAGCTAGCCCTTTAGTGCTCGACAATCAGCGCACCCTGCTCGGCCGCCGCGTCGGCGAACCGCCGCGGCGGATCGAGGCCGAGCACGCCGGCGAGCGCCCCCGCCAGCTCGGTGGGGGGCCGCAGCTCCGTCGCCGACGCCGCCGTCCGCGCAACCTCTCGGATCCGCCCCGGCTCAGCGCCCGTCAGCCGCGCAAGCACGGTTGCGTTTGCGCGCAGCGCCACGGCGTCCCCGGGCGGGAGCGCGCCGTAGTGCTCCGGCACGGACAGGTACTCGTCGAGCAGCGAGCCGCGCTCGAACGCCGCCAGCCGCACCACGGCGCCCGCCTCGACGCCGAGCGAGAGCACGACCAGGCCGGTCACGTGCGAGAGCTCCTCGGCGAGGCGACGCAAGAGCTGTGGGTCGCGCACGGCCATGTCGTCGTGCACGGCCGTCCACCCGTTGCGCGGCACCGCCACCGCCGTCCTCGACGACCGGAAGAGGCGCAGCACGAACCGCCGCACCGCCGCCTCGACGGTTCCCTGGTCGTCGGTCTGGACGTAGACGGCACCCTGCGACTCGCCGTCGGGGACCCTGGCCGTGGCCGACCGCTCGGCCAGCGTCTCCAGTCGCGCCGCCATGACGATCTGGACGTCCTCGAACCCGAGGCGCCCGTACAGCTCACGCGCGGCCGAGTTCGACACGAGCACGTCGAGACTGACCCACTCGGCGCCGAGCCTGCCGAGGCCAGCCGCGAGGTCGGCGAGCAACGCGGTCGCGAGACCGTGCCGCCGCGCGCGCGGTCGCACGTACACGTCCGTGACGTGCGCGCGGCCGTGCTCCGGCGCGCGCGCAAACGCGTAGCCGGCGGGCCCCGCGTCGTCCTCGGCGAGCAGCGCGACCCCCTTTGCGCCATGCCGCCGCAGGTCGCGCCAGGCATCCTCCCACGCCTCCGGCGCGAATCCGTCCGGCCCGGGCCGCTCGGCCTCGAACTCCTCCCACAGCTCACGTACGACCGCCTCGTCCGCCGCGGTGACGGCGCGAATCCTCATGCGTCCTCGAGCAGTCCGGCCAGCAGGTAGTGCGCGGTCAGGTTCTGGAAGGGGTCGAAGCGGGCGCCCAGCGCTCGCACCTCCTCGATGGACAGATCGCGGCCGCCACCATAGAACCGCGAGACTGCCTTGCGCACCGCCAGATCGCCGGCCGGCCACGCGGTCGGGCGTGCGAGGTACCGGGCGAGGAACCAGTCGGCCGTCCACTCGCCGATGCCGGGAAGCGCCACGAGGCGAGCCTTCACCTCGTCGTCGGGCAGCTCTGCGAGGTCGTGCAGATCGAGCTCGCTGCGCGCGAGCGTGAGGACGTAGAGCGCCTTGCGGCGCGAGAACCCGAGTCCGAACAGGTCCTCCTCGCTCGCGGCCGCGAGCGTCGCGCGCGAGGGAAAGGCGACCGCATGCGCGCCACGTGCCTCGCCGTACCGCTCGATCAGGCGGCCGCGCACGGCGAAGGCCGAGCGCAGCGAGACCTGTTGCGCCGTGATCGAGGTGACCAGGCTCTCGAAGGGGTCCGGGGCGAGCGGGGGGCGCAGCCCGCGCAGCCGCTCGGTCAGCCGAGCGAGCGTCGGCTCGCCGGCGGCGAACGCATAGAAGGACTCGAGATCGAACGCGAGGCCCAGCAGCCGCCGTACCACCTGCTCCGTCTCAGCGTCGAGAGGCTCGACCTCCACACCGCCCGGCGCGGCGGCGATCCGCATTTCGCGCGCTCCGACCACGCGGTAGAGCGCACCACCGTGCCAGACGTTCGCGCGATCGAGCCCGAACGCCCGGTAGCGGGCGGTCGAGCGCTCGAAGTCATACGGCTCCGGGACCGGGAGGAGCGTCATGCCCCCATCCCCTCGTCGCCGGGCTCGAGCGCGCTCACGCTCGCTCCAGCGCGGCGACGACGGAATGGAAGTCGTCGAAATGCTCGTGCGCCACGCCTTCTCGCTCGAGGTAGCCGGCCAGCTCCGAAGTGGCGAACACCCGGTCCGCTGCGCGGGCGGCGCAGCGGTCGGAATAGCCGTCGCCGACGTAGACGATCTCGCTGCCCTCGAAACGCTCGAGGGCCACGCGCTTGCACGCCTCGCCGCACGTCTCACAGTCCTCACCGAACGCCCAGTGGACGAGCCACCCGTCGCGACCGTCCTCCACGCGGTTCGCATGCACCGCGACCTCGAGCCCGTGATGCGCGAGGAGCGGCTCGATCAGCTCATGGAAGCTGCTGGAGACGATCTCAAGCCGCCAGCCGCGCCGCCGCGCGAGCTCCGCCAGCTCGCGCAGCCCGGGCCGCAACCGCGCGTGCTCGATTTGCCAGAGGGCGACCGCCGCCACCGGCCTGCACACGCTGCCGAGCTTGCGCTCGATCTCGTAGCGGAGCGTGACCTCGCCGCGCTCGAATCCGTGCTCGACCTCCTCGAAGACAACGGGATCGCCGAACTCGCGCGCGATCCGGTCGAGCATGTCCTCCTCGGTGACAGTGCCGTCGAAGTCGAGCAGGAGGGTGCGCGCAACCTCGCGGCCGCCCGCCCGCGGCGTGCTGTTCATCGACCCGGCACGAATCCGAGCCACACGTGTGCGCATTTCACCGATAGGCTCGACTCGGGGAGAAGGTCACGGGTTCCTGCGCGGACCGGTCCCGCGTGGACAGGTTGTCCAGCAGAGACCTGTCCCGGGTGGGTGTTACAGGTGACTCGTCACGCCCGCCGGGTCTTCCTCGAGCGTGCGCCCCGGAAGCGGCTCGTCGTACCACGAGTACGCGTACTCGGGATCGTCGAGCTCCTTGGCCAACGTCGTCAGCCGTAGCGGATGAAAGGTGTCGCACATGACGGCGAGCTCGTGCGTCTCCGTCATGCCGATCGACCGCTCCGCAAGTCCCGGGTGCGGGCCGTGCGGAATCCCTGAGGGATGCAGGGTCACCGAGGCGACGTCGATCCCCTTCCGCGACGAGAAGCTCCCGTCCACGTAATAGAGCATCTCCTCGGAGTTCAGGTTCGAGTGGTGGTACGGAATGGGGATCGCCAGCGGATCGAAGTCGAGCTTGCGCGGACAGAAGGAACAGATCACGAAGTTGCGCCCCTGGAACGTCTGGTGCGACGGTGGCGGCATGTGGATGCGCCCTGTGATCGGCTCGAAGTCGTTGATGTTGAACGTCCACGGGTAGACGTAGCCGTCCCAGCCCACGACGTCGAATGGGTGGTAGTCGAGGACGTATGTCTGATACGCGTCCTTCACGCGCACCTTCACCTCGAAGCGGCCGCGGTCGCGATGCATGCGCAGCTCCGTCGGCGGGTGCAGGTCGCGGTGGTAGAAGGGCGCGTGCTCGAGCAGCTGCCCGTACTCGTTGCGGTAGCGCCGAGGGATCTCGATCAGGCCGGGCGACTCGAAGACGAGGTGCCGCTGCGGCTCGTCGAACGCAAACCGGTACGTCGTGCCGCGGGGCACGACGATGTAGTCGCCGGCACGGTACGGCAGGTCACCGAAGATCGTCTCGAGCATCCCGGAGCCCTCGTGGACGAAGATGACCTCGTCGCCCTCGCCGTTGCGGTAGAAGCAGTCCATCTCCTCCGCTGGGCGGCAGAGCGAGATCTCCACGTCGGAGTTCCACATCAGGAGCTTGCGCCCGGAGAGCGCGTCGCCATCCTCGGGCACGTCCATCGTGCGCATGTGCCTGTGCGCGTGCGCCGGCGGCACCCACTCCTCACGCACGATGGGCTCGAATCCGCCCAGCTCGCGCACGCGGCAGGGGGAATGCAGGTGGTAGAGGATCGACTGGTTGCCCGAGAAGCCCTCGAGTCCCATGACCTCCTCGGTCAGCAGCGTGCCGTTGTCGCGAAACTGGATGTGGCGCTTGCGCGGGACGTCGCCACGGACCTGGTAGGTCGGCATCGCGTAGAGGATAGCCTCCGCAATGATGCGCCTGCGCTCGGGCAAAAACCAGCTCAGCGACTGCTGCCCGGCTGGACTTCTGCCAGCCAAAGTGTTAGTTGTCTCGAACTCATGAGGGGGTTGGATCTGGGGTTGGCGATCAGTCATACGCGTGCGAACGGAGCTCTGCGCCGCTGGGGGCGCCGGATGGTGCCGCTCGCCGTCGCCGGGACCCTTGCCGTCGCATTCTCCCCATCGATCGGCCCAGGGCCGGCCACCGAGCCGGCGAGCGCCGCCCCGCAAGACTGCGTCATCACGCAGGATCGCTCTACGACCGGAGGCGCGGCTTCGACGCTCGAGTTCGTGAACTCGACCTCCGGCCCGGTCAAGGTGTACTGGCTCAACTTCAAGGGCGAGCGAGTCTTCTACAGAGAGCTCGCCGCCGGAGCCCGCTACACGCAAGGGACGTTCATCGGTCACCCGTGGGTCGTACTCGACGCGACCGACGTCTGCATCGGATACGTGCTCTCGAACCAGCCGAGCAAGACGTACGTCATCACGCAGGTGGACGCCGACGGCGACGGCGTCGACGATGCCACGGACAACTGCGCCGGCCTCTACAACCCCGACCAGCGCGAGCACGACGGCGACGGCGTCGGAAGCGCCTGCGATTCGACGCCGGGCGTTGCTGCCACGCAGCACGCCTTCTGGGCCTACGTCCGAGACGCGGCTGGAAGGCCGGTCGCGGGAGCCAGCGCCGGGGCGTGCGTCGTCTTCACGACCTACGACACCGCGGGCCAGGTGACGGAGTCGGGGGACACCTGCGGAAGCCCGCCGGCCCTCGCGAACCGCACGTACCAGGGCTGGATCGTGGAAACCGGGGCAGCGCGAGTCGTCGTCGCCATCACCGCGCCGGGCGCCTGTGGCAAGGGGCCGTTGTCGTTCAGCAGCCCGGTCGTCGGAGGGACGTTCACGGTCGTGGATCCCTGCCGCGCTGCGCCGTACTCCAACCCGCCGCTCCCGCAGTGCATGGACGGCGTCGACAACGACGCAGACGGCAAGATCGACCATCCTGCCGACCCCGGCTGCGAGGGCGCCGCAGACACCACCGAGTCACCTGATCCCGCGCCTCCACCGCCGCCGCCGCCGCCACCGCCACCGCCGCCGGCCGACCTGGCGCTTGCGCGTACGCCGCCGAACCTGACGTTCAAGGTCGGCGAAGAGCGCACCTACACGCTCACAGTCTCCAACGCCGGGCTCGGTTCCGCCTCTGAGGTCCGGCTCACCGACCGAGTGCCGGCCTTCATCGACCTGATTTCGACGGACCGCCCCGGGAACTGCGACGTCGCAGAGGCGCTCAGCTGTGCCATCGACCCGCTGGCCCCCGGTGAGTCGGCCACGGTCACGGTGACCGTGAAAGGGACGCAGGCCGGCAGCGGACAAGCCCTCGGAAGGGTGTCGTCGGCGACCGCGGACGCCAACGAGGCCAACAACTCAGCGGAGGCCGCGTTCGTCGTTCAGCAGACGGTCAAAGGCGCCGGACCGGTCAGCTCGTTCACCGACACTTTCTCGCAGCCCGGGCAGACCGCCCCCCATTCGGTGAAGCTCGGCGCGACCACCACGAAGGCAACGATCAACCTGAAGTGGCCAACGACGGGCGCCTCGTTCGACGTGGTGGACATCCGCCTGGTTGCCGGCGGCAAGGTGATCGCGCGTGGTTTCGCCGGGTACGTGAAATTGAAGCCGCGACTGAAGGTCAGCAAGCGCCGCACGGCCAGGGGGCTGCTCGTCCGCGTCGACAAGCTGAAGCCCCGCGGAACGCTGCAGTTCAAGGTGAAGGCTACGCGGGTCAAGAAGAAGACCAGCGTCGTCACCCGCGTCACGCAGAGTCGCTGAACATCGTCGAGGGAATGGGCCGGGCAGCCCCTAGGCCTCGCGCCCGTCGTGTGAGAACATGCTCGCGAGCAGGGGTTTGTCCCAGATCTGCATTGGTGGCGCGCTATGTGCGTTGATCGCGACTGCCGTCGTGGCTGCCGGCGCGTCGGCCCATGCCAACGCGGCCTCCGCTCCTGCTTTCGTCGGCTCGCCCGCGCGCACCGAGTCGTGCAGCGCCAGGGTGGAGGCACAGCGGACGAAGGCGGTGGCCGCGTTCAAGAAGGCCATGCGCAAGCAGCGCGCCGCCTATTTCAAGAAGCACAAGTCGAAGAAGCGGCGCATCGTTTTCGTCAAGCGCGAGCGGGCGAAGCTGAAGGCGCTTCAGAAGGCGCTGGCGGCGTGCTCGAAGCCCTCGGGCGGCAGCCCTCCGGCCGCGCCGGTCTCCGACCTGTCTCTGACGAAGACGGTGGTCAACCAGGGCAACCTCGTCTACACGCTGACCGTGCGGAACGCCGGCCCGGCACCCGGCGGCGCCCGCGTCACCGATGCCCTTCCCGAGGGGCTCGAGCTCGTTTCGGTCGGCGGCTCGCGTTGGAGCTGCACGGGCACAACGACAGTCGTCTGCGACTACGACGGCTTCGTCGGCCTTGGCGTGGACGCGACGTTGACGCTCGTGGCCCGCCCGACACGAACCGGCGCGATCGTGAACAGCGCCCGGGTGTCGACCACGAGCAACGATCCAGTGGGCTCGAACAACATGTCGTCGGCGAGCGCCGAAATCGCTTCTGTGCCTCCCAAGGACATCCCACCACCACCGCCGCCGCCCGGCGCGAAGGCGGACGTCAGCGTGTCGCTCTCGACCGCCCAGGTAGGGCTGACGCGCTGGAACAAGCAGACCTACACGATCGTCGTGCGCAACGTCGGCAGCGCGCCCGCGGCCGAGGTGTCGGTCACGGACGCCCTTTCCGCCTCTCTCGGGCGTATCGCTCGCGAAGCCTGCCGGAGTGACGTGCTCGAGCGGTCAGAGCTGGACGTGCGCGCTCGGCACGCTCAGCCCCGGCGCCTTCTACACGCTGACGCTCGTCGCGCGCGCCCGAGAGGCGGGCTTGCTCGTCAACACGGTCACGGCGACGACGACGAGCGCCGACGCGAACGCCGCCGACAACTCGGCGTCGGCCTCGACGCCCGTGAGCGAGTCGCCGCCGCTTCCCGCCGCAGCCGATGGCCAGTGCGCCCCGTCTCTCGCAGTGCCGCCGTCGCTGGCGGGCGGGCTCAACGAGGGAGCCACCGACTACGGCACGTTCCTGCGCGCCACCGGGACTATCAGAGCCGTGATGGTCTTCGTCGACTTCCAGGACGCGCCGCACACCGAGCGCACACGCGCTCTACGAGAAGATGGCCACCGCCACGGGGTGGTACGACTCGGCCTCGTACGGTCGGCTCCACCTGGAGATCACGCCCGTCGAGGCGTGGTTCCGGATGTCGAAGCCCTCGGCCGACTACGGGATGCAGCTCGGCCTGAGCTTCGCGACCCATCGCGCGTACATCGCCGAGGCTGTGGCCGCAGCGGATGCGAGCGTGGACTTCTCCACGTACGACGCCGTCTACGTCGTCCCGGCGAAGGGCGCAACGTTCGCGCGGAGCAACTTCGCCTTCGTCGCGGGCAAGGGTAGCGGCATCGTCGCGGACGGCCGCGAGCTTCGGCACGCCGTCACGTACGAGCCATCCCAGAAGGACCCCGCGAACGTCGTGCACGAGACCGGTCACCTCTTCGGCTTGCCCGACCTCTACAACCTCACCATGCTCGGCAACGGGGACTACTACGTCCTGAACGCGTTAGTGGGCAACTGGGACCCGATGGGCGCCGGAGTCGGCGCCCCGGGCTTCCTGGCCTGGCACCGCTGGAAGCTCGGCTGGCTCGACCCATCCGCGCTTCGCTGTCTCCAAGCCGCGGGAACGCTCGACGAGACCGTAACGCCGCTCGACGCCGTCGGCGGTGTGAAGGCGGTCGTCGCGAAGGTCGGGCCGTCGCTGGCGTATGTCGTCGAGGCGCGCGAGCCGGTCGGCCCCGACGCCGGCCGCTGCGACAACGGCGTGCTCGTGTACGCCGTCGACGCGTCCGTCGCCACAGGATCGGGTCCCGTGCGCGTCAAGACCCCGAACGCGCCCGACACCCTCCTGCTTGGCTCGTGCGGCCCGCTCTACAACGCGCCGCTCGACCTTGGCCCCGGGGAGCAGGCGGTCTTCGAGGACGAGAACGTGCGCGTCGAGGTGCTCGGGGCAAGCGGCACCGCCTACCGCGTGCGCGTCACGTCGAAGGTCACGCCACCACCGCCGCCACCGCCGCCTCTTCCGTCGGCCGACGTGGCGATGAGCGGCCTGTCGTTCACGCCGAATCCCGCAAAGCTGAACCAGAACCTGACCTACACCGTTCAGATCAGAAACAACGGGCCGGACACGGCGCAGGATCTCGTGCTGACCGACGCCCTTCCGGCAAACGCTGAGTTCGTCTCCGTCAACGCCGGAGTCTGGGGCTGTTCCGGGGGCCAGACCGTCACCTGCACGCTTGCCACGCTGTCGAGCGGCCAGGTCACGAACGTCTCGATCACGGTCAAGCCGACCGCGACAGGACAGCTGACGAACGCGCCGTCCGTCTCGGCTTCAACCGGCGATCCGAACGCTGGCAACAACTCGCTGAGCGCCACGGTCACGGTCACGGCGTAACCCGTGCGCCCCGGTCAACACGCAGGAGCGCCCAGCCGTGGGGCGCCGGGCGTGCTGGTCGCGAGCGACTCTCGTCTACCTGACCGGCCTCGGCCTTGCCAAGACGCTCGAATCCGTTTTGCCAGTTCATGCGAATGGCTGCCAAGATGCATGCGAGGGAGGGGGTCGTGATCGTTCGCATCGCAGTGGTTGCTCTGGCTATGGCCGTCGGGCTCGCAGCGGTGAGTGCAGCATCGGCGCGCCCGGCAGAGCCCTCGCGCGAGACGGCCTGCGCAGCGAAGCAGAAGCTGCAGCGCACGAAGGCACTCGCGTCGTACCGCAAGGCGATGCCGAAGCAGCGGGCCGCGTACTTCCGCAAGCACCGATCGAAGAAACAGCGGGCCGCCTTCGTGCGGAAGCAGAAGGCGCGGCTGAAGGCGCTCCAGAAGGCGCTCGCGGCCTGCTCGAAGAAGTCGACCCAACCGACGCCGGCCCGTCCCGTGTCGGACCTCTCGGTGACGAAGACGGTCGTGAACGACGGCCTGCTCCGCTACACGCTCACGGTACGAAACGCCGGGCCTTCGCCCGCCGGGGCACGCCTCACCGACCCGCTGCCAGCCGGGCTCGAACTGGTCTCGGCGGGAGGCTCGCGCTGGAGCTGCTCGGGCACCGCGACGGTCGACTGCACCTACGACGGGCTTCTGGAAGTCGGCGCGAGCGCGGTCGTCACCATCGTCACCCGCCCGCTCCGCACCGGCGCGTTCTCCAACACCGCGGGCGTGACGACCACGAACCTGGACCGGAACCCCCGAAACGACTACGCCACCGCGATCGCGGAGATCGAAGCCGTGCCGCCGCCGCCCGCGGGCGCCCAGGCCGACCTCGGCGTCACGCTCAGCGCCGCGTACCCCGCGTTGACGCAGTGGAACAAGCAGCGTTACACGGCGGTGGTCACGAACAAGGGGCCGAGCGTCGCCGCCGGCGTGACACTGACGCACGTGCTCCCCGCGGAGATCGCCGGACCGACGGCCGTTCCGTCCGCCACCGTCATTTCGATCGTGCCGTCGCGAGGCACGTGCACCCGCAGCACGGAGCCGGCGTGCGCGCTGGGCAACCTCGGCGTCGGCGAGTCCGCGACGATCACGCTCGTGCTGCGCCTGCAACGCGCCGGCGACGCACGCATGTCCGCGTACGTGTCCTCGCCGACCCCCGACCCGAGCGCAGCCGACAACCTCACGAACGTCGTCACCTCTGTCGCGGATGCGCCCGCCGTACCGGCCGCCGTGTCAGGCCCCGGGTGCTCGCCGTCGCTCACGCCCGGAGCCGGCACGTTCCACAGCGAGGGCCCGACCGACTACGGCATGTGGCTGCGGCCGTCGGGCGAGCTGCGCGCGGTGATGATCTTTGTCGACTTCCCGGACGCCGAGCAGGCCGAAGCGACCACGGACCTCCACGCCCTGCTCGTGCCGGAGGCGCAGGTTTGGTTCGCGAACGTGTCGTCCGGAGCCATGTCGCTCTCGGTCGCGCCGCGTCACCAGTGGTACCGCATGCCGAAGCCCTCGAGCGCCTACGGCTTCTCCGACGGGCTCACCTTCGATGAGCACCGCGCCTACATCGTGGACGCGCTGGCGGCGGCCGCCGAGGTCGACTTCGCGGGCTACCAGATCCTCTACGTCGTCTCGTCGAAGGGCGCTGCCATCCCGGTTTCGCCCGCGTTCCACGCACAGCCCGGCTCGGGCGTGACGGCCGACGGCAACGAGCTGCGGCACGCCGCCACCTTCGGCGCGGACATCCGCACGCCGATCGCCGGCTACGGCGCGCATGTGCTCGAGCACGAGACGCTGCACATGTTCGACCTGCCTGACCTCTACGAGGTTGGGGTGCCGACCTTTCCCGACTTCCTGCGTTTCGTGGGCGGCTGGGATCCGATGAGCTGGGTAGCCCCGGGCGCGCATCCCCTTGCCTGGCACAAGTGGAAGCTCGGCTGGCTCGGGGCCGGCGCGATCCGCTGTCTCGACGCCACCGGGACGCTCGCGGAGACGCTCACGCCGCTGGCCGTACCGGGTGGTGTGAAGGCGCTGGTGCTGAAGACGGGCCCGTCTACCGCCTACGTCGTCGAGGCCCGCGAGCCGCTTGGCAAAGACGCGGGCCTCTGCGACAACGGCGTGCTCGTCTACTTCGTGGACGCGACTATCTCCTCGGGCGCGGGGCCGATCCGCCTGCGCGGCGGCAACGCGCCGCCCGAGCCGCTGGAGATCGCGCGCTGCGGTCCGCGTCTCGATGCTCCTCTCGACACGGGGCCGATCGAGGTTGCCACGTACGAGGACAAGCAGGCCGGTGTGAAGGTCGAGGTACTCGCGGCCACTCCCGAGGCCTACCGCGTGCGCGTCACGCGCTAGTGATCGTCGCCGCGCGGCGGGCCGCTGCGGGCCCGAAGCCTGCAGAATCGACGGCGTGAGTCCCGACCGTGACAGCGAGGCGCCTCAGGGCCGCATGACCTCCGGCCCACACGTCGGGGCCGAGCTGGCCGGCTACCGGATCCAGGAGCTGATCGGCAGAGGAGGGATGGGCGTCGTGTACCGCGCCGAGCAGGTGAGCCTCGGCCGGCAAGTGGCGCTCAAGCTGCTCGCGCCCGAGCTCGCTGCGGACGCGAGCTTCCGCGACCGGTTCCTGCGCGAGTCGCGCCTCGCGGCGTCGCTCGACCATCCGAACGTCATCCCCATCTACGACGCAGGCGAGGCGGAGGGCCAGCTCTATTTGGCCATGCGCTACGTCGAGGGTGAGGACCTCGAGAGCGCCCTCGTCCGGGAAGGGCGGCTGGATGACGAGCGGTCGCTCTCGGTGCTCGAGGCGGTCGCTCGAGCGCTCGACGCGGCACATACTCGGGGCCTCGTCCACCGCGACGTGAAGCCGGCCAACGTACTGATCTCCGGAGAAATCGTCTACCTGACCGACTTCGGGCTCACGAAGACGGTCGCAGACGAGACCCGGCTGACGTCGACCGGACAGTTCATGGGCAGCGTCGACTACGTCGCGCCCGAGCAGATCGAGGGGAAGGCGCTCGACGGCCGCGCCGACGTCTACGCGCTCGCGTGCATGGCCTACCGCCTCCTCACCGGACGACTGCCCTACGAGCACGAGCAGGACGTCGCCGTCATCTACGCGCACCTGGCGGAGGATCCACCGATGCTGTCGGCGCTCCGCAGCGAGCTCGCGGCTGCCGACGCCGTGCTCGCAAGCGCGCTCGCCAAGTCCGCCGAGCAGCGACCGGTGTCTGCCACGGCGTTCGTCGCCGGCCTCGCCTCGGCACTCGCGCCCGCGCCCGCGCGCCCGGCCGAGCCGCCGGCGCCCGCAGCCGAGCGGGAGCGCAAGCCCGTCACGGTCGTTGCCGCCGACCTCGACCTGGACGAGCTCGATCCCGAGGCGCTCGAGCGGCTGGCGCCCCGGGCGCTCGCGACCGCTCGCGAGGTGCTCGAGCGGCACGGCGGGCTCCTCGAGCGCGAGGACGCCGGCTCGGTGACCGCCGTCTTCGGCGTGCCGCACGTGCTCGAGGACGACGCCCTGCGAGCGGTCCAGGCAACCGTGGCCCTGCGCGACTCGCTCGTGGACTTCTCGTCCGAGGTGCAGAGCGTCTGGAGGGTTCGACCCGAACCCCGCTTCGCCATCAGCTCCGGCGAGGTCATCGTGGGCGAGGGGAAACGGGGAGCGACTGTCAGCGGCGCGCCGGTACGGCTCGCCGAGCGGCTCGTGGAGCGCGCGGGCCCGGGGGAGATCCTGCTGGCACGCTCGACGCACCGGCTCGTGCGCGACCGGGCCCAGGTCGAGGAGCGCGACGACGACGCCGTGCGCCTGGAGCTGCTTACCGCGGCCGAGGACCGGTCAGCGCGCTCCGACTCACCGCTCGTCGGCCGCTCGCGGGAGCTCGCTCTGCTCGAGCAATCCTTCGAGCGCGTCGCCGCCGAGCGTGCCTGCCACCTCTTCAGCCTGCTAGGCCCCGCCGGCGTGGGCAAGACACGAATCGTCGACGAGCTGTCGCGCCGCCTCGAGGGGCGCGCCCGCATCCTGCGCGGCCGCGCACTGCCATACGGCGACGGCATCACGTTCTGGCCGATCGCGGAGCTCGTGCGCGCGGCGGCGGGCATCGGCGGCGACGAACCGCCGGGGGCCGCGACGGAGAAGCTCGCCGAGCTGCTGGGAGTCGAGCCGGACGCGGCCGAAGTGGCGAGACGCATCGCGGGCCTCGTCGGGCTGGGCGATCACGCCGTGACAACCGACGAAGGGTTCTGGGCCGTTCGCCGGCTGCTCGAGCATCTGGCGACGGCCGAGCCTGTGGTCGTCGTCCTCGAGGACGTGCACTGGGCCGAGCCGACGCTGCTCGACCTCATCGAGCACGTCGCGGACTGGTCGCGCGGCGCGCCGATCCTGCTCCTCTGCCTCGCCCGCCCGGAGCTGCTCGAGACCCGCACGAGCTGGGCGGGCGGGAAGCTGAACGCGACGTCGGTGCTGCTCGAGCCGCTCGCCGCAGCGGACGCCGAGGAGCTCGTACGCGAGCTGCTGGGCGGAGAGCTTGCTCCGGAGGTGAGCCGTCACGTTGCCGCAGCCGCCGAGGGCAACCCGCTCTTCGTCGAAGAGATGGTCGCGATGCTCCTCGACGAGGGACTGCTCAGCCGCGAGGACGGCCGCTGGGTGGCTGCAGCAGGCCTGGCCGACGCGTCCGTGCCGCCGTCCATCCAGGCGCTGCTCGCCGCGCGGCTCGACCGTCTCCAGCCGTCGCACAAGGCGATCGTGTCGCGCGCCTCCGTGGAGGGCCAGGTCTTTCATCGCGGGGCCGTTGCCGTGCTGTCGCCGCCCGACGTGCGCGAGACGCTCGGAGCGCAACTCCTCGCCCTCGTCCGCAAGGAGCTCGTCAGGCCGGATCTCGCCTCGTTTCCCGGAGACGACGCCTTCCGCTTCAAGCACATCCTCATCCGGGACGCCGCGTACGGCGCCTTGCCGAAACAGCTTCGCGCGGAGCTGCACGAGGCGCTCGCAGGGTGGCTCGAGCGCGCCGCCGGAGAGCGGGTCACGGAGTACGAGGAAATCATCGGCTACCACCTCGAGCAGGCGTTCCTTTACCGCTGGGAGCTGGGCTCGGACGCCGAGGACGGCTCGCGCCTCGGTGAGCTGGCCGGAGGGAAGCTCGCGGCGGCCGGCCATCGCGCCGCCGAGCGCGGGGACGCGCCCGCAGCGGTGAACCTGCTCGGGCGGGCGCGAGCGCTGCTTCCGCCCGAAATTCGGCGCGTTGAATGCGAGCTGGATCTCGCCGACGCGTTGTGGGCGCTCGGCGGCGCGGACGCCGCGCGCGAGGTGCTCGACGCGGCACGCGAGGGCGCCGAGGCGGCGGGCGCAGACGGTCTCGCCGCGCACGCGGCGATCCAGCGGCTCTCGATCGACGTCGACATGGACCCCTCGATCGACATCGACGATCTGCGCCGCGTCGTCGAGACCGCGTTTCCCGTCTTCGAGCGAGACGGCGACGAGCGGGGCTTCGCCCGCGCCTGGCTCGCCGTCGCCGAGGTGCACACGACGCGCTGCCGCTGGGAGTCGGCGACGGAGGCGCTGGAGCGCGCCCTGGGCCACGCCCGTCGGGCCGGGGGAGCGCGACAGCTGGGCCCGGTGCTCTCCTACCTCGCGAACGCGCTCTTCTGGGGCCCGACCCCCGCGGCGACCGGCGTCGAGCGGTGTCAGCAGCTCCTCAAGGAGGCGCGCGGCCACGTCGTTGCCGAGGCGTTCGTGCGCAGCTACCTGGCCGGTTTCGAGGCGATGCTCGGCCGCTACTCGCAGGCGCGGGCGATCATCGCCGAGGCGCGCAGCTCGCTCGAAGACATCGGCTACACGAGCGGTCTGGCGGCGCAGACCCTGCTCTCGGGAAGCGTCGAGCTCCTCGCGGGAGAGGCCGCCTCGGCGGAGGCCGAGTTCCGCCGGGGCTTCGACCTCATGGAGGAGATGGGCGAGGCGGGCATCCTCTCCTCGCTCGCGGCCCTGCTCGCCGAGGCCCTCCACGCACAGGGTCAGGAGGACGAGGCTGAACGGTTCACGGAGCGCGGCCAGGCCAGCGCCGCGGCGGACGACGCGGCCGCACAGATTGCCTGGCGCGCCGCGCGGGCGAAGATCGTCGCGAGGCGCGATCCGGTCGCAGCAGAGGCGCTGGCCCGCGAGGCGGTCGAGCGCGCGGACGAGACCGACTTTCTGGCCATGCAAGGCGATGCGCTGGTCGCGCTCGCCGACGCGCTCCGAGCGGCCGGACGCGAAGCCGACGCGAAGAGCGCTCTGCAGGAGGCGCGGACCCGCTTCGTTCGCAAGGGCAACGATGCGGCCGTGCGGGCGGTCGACGAGCGCCTCGCAGCGGTCTAGTCACTGCTCCGCCACGGCCTGAACCGGAGCGGCCGCGGCCGTCAAAGACTTCCCGTCCGCCGACTCGAGCGGCCAGACGACCACGTCCTGGCGGCGCGCGAAGTGCAGGAGCGGCTCGCCGTCGAGCTCGATCGGCCGCGGCGGCATCGTGTTCTCCTCGATCTCCGCCTCAGCCGGCTGAAGCGGCCAAAGCGCGTGGTGGATCTCCGCCCGCAGCAGCAGCCGGCCCTCGAAGGTGTAGAGGCAATAGCGCTCCGTCAGGAAGTGCTCGATCGTGCCCGGCTCCGCGTGGAACACCTCGCCGACGGGGCGATAGCTGGCCCCGAACGCCCGCAGGTGCGCGCCCGGCTCGGTTCGGCGGCTGGCGTAGACGATGCTTGAACCGCGCTTCCGCGCCGACATACGGGCCCGAAAGTACGGCAGCCGGTAGAAGCGCCGGGCTGCCGCGACCGCCGCTGTACTGCCGGCGTCAAGGCTGAAGAAGAAGATGCCGGGCCTGCGTCCGTCCGTCACGTACGTACGCACGTTCAGCTCGGGGAACGCCGAGAGCCCGGGCACCGGGAGCGTGCCGCGCAGTCGCACGCCGGTCATGCGAAACGGCGTGATGCCGACCCAGGTCTCGCCACCGAAGCGGTCGAGCTCGAGCTCCGCCGGAACCAGGGCGCGCAGTGCCGATTCCGGAAGACGCCAGTGCGCGAAAAGCAGGTCTTCCCAGGTCTGGCCCAAAACCCAGCGTCCAGGCGGAAGCGGCCAGGGGCGGTGGCCGACCTCGCCGAGCGACGCGGCCTGGCGCGCGGGCGCGCGGATCAGCTCGGCCCCGATCAGCGAGCCGGCCGCCGTGATCGCATGGTCATCGGCCTATCCTCGAACACGACGGACATCTGTGCACGCCTCGCCGCCTCCGTGTAGTCGCGTCGCCCTCACCGTGAAGGCAATGCGCCGCGGCTTGAGCTTCGTGATGCGCACCTTCACCATCCGCCGTCCCCTGGTGATCTGCACACGCAGGCGCGGCTTCAACTTCCGCGCGGCCTGGAACCAGCGCGCCGACCGCACGGTGTCGACCGGCCGGATCCCGCTGACATCGAACCGGTCGCGCGCGTCCTTCCAGCGGACGACGAGCTCCACTGCATTCGTCGTACGGGTGAAGCCTGCCGTGTGAGCCCGGCGCTGCGCGGGCCGCGCGAACCGATCGGTCACACCGAAGAGTTCGGACGTCCAGGCGTGGGTGTACCGGGCAGACGCTCCCGCAGGCGCGCCGTTTCGGTCCACGAGGCGGTACTCGTCGGTGAAAAGCTGGGCGATTCCGCGGTCGGCGTACAGCCGCTTCCCTTTTTCGATGGCCGCCTCGTAGCGAAGCCCTCGAGCGTCGACGCCGAAGAACTATCCGCTCAGCGCGTAATCCGGCGGATACACGGGCGAGAAGGGGAACGTCCTGCCGCGGAAGACTGCGCACGCGGCGCGATTGTGCGCCCCGAGGCGCTTCGGCAACGTAAGACGGCCGCGCACTCTCGCCGCACCGGTAGTGATCTCGAACGTTCCGCCCGGGAAGTCGACCGGCCCTGCATCCAGCCCGAGCAGGCCGAGCGAAGCCGCGGCTGCCGGGCCGAAACGAACCATCCCACTCGCGTCGAACGAACCTGCGTACGGCCCAACGGCCCGGCCTGACGCGCTGTAGCGGCCCGTTCCGGCCGCACCGCTCTCGCAGGGGTTGGCCGGCTGCTCGGGCGCGTTTCGCAATCCGAAGAGCACCTCGTCCGTGAGCGGGTGAACCCCGTCGATGTCGAGCGCGTCGGGCGCCGGCCTCTCCGTGACGACGGGCGCTGTGCCGTTCGGAGCGTCGCGTACCGCGAGGTCCCGGATCGAGTCTGTCAGCGGGATTCGAAGCGGCCCCTGGAGAACCGTGCCCGAGGCGAGATCCAGCCTGTAGATGTCGCCACCGTCCGCGAGCCAGAAGCTCCCGGCGTCCGGTGCGAGGTCAATCGCCGTCCACCGGCGGCCGAGCGATGCCGCGTAGCGCCGCAGGACCCGGCCGTCGCCGGCGACACGCCGGACGATCGAGTCGATCCTGCTGACGACGAGCATGGTGCCGTCCGGCAGCAGGCGCACCCCCGCCGCGGGCGTACCCGGCGCGTGCCGTGGCGTTCCGCCGCCTGGGACGCAGGCATCCACCCAGCGCACGGTCCCGGTGTCGAGCACGTAGAACAGGGAACATCCATCGGCGGCAATGTCGACGTCGACGACGTCGCCGCGGAGAGTGAACGGGTTCTTGAGTACGCCGTTCGGCTCGAGACGGTAGATCCCGGTGGCCGCCCCCTGTGAAGCGGCGAGAAAAATGTCTCCGCCGCTATGGGTGGCCAGCGACCGGATGACGAACGGTTCGGGCAGCGATCCAAGACTCCCCGCACGGTTACCCTCCTGGTCATATCGTCGGACGGTGCCGCCCTGCCAGGCGACATACGGCGTGCCGGTCGGCGCGAATGCGACTGCGGCCGGATACGTGTACGCCCCCTCGAGAGTGCGAACGAGGGTCCCGTCCGCCCGAAGCCACGTACAGGAAGCGGGGCGGAACCTGCTGCCGGATCACGAGGAGGTCGCCCGGCGCAAATGCAGGCCCGGCCGCGCGTGCGGGTGCCGGGGTGGTGGCGCCGCCGGTGAGGAGCGCGGTCGTCGCAACGCTCAAGCCAATGAGCAACAGCCCTTTGCTATGCCAGCCGCGGCGGATCGCCGGACCCCCGAGTCAGAATATCGATCGGCCGCGGGCATTCCCCACCCACCGCCGCTTCACGCTCGCGTGACTGCGTTCTCGATGGCCTGAACGACCGACGCCCGAATGAGTCGCCCGGGCTCATCCGGGCGCCGGTGCCTCCCTCGGCGCCTCAGCCGCGAGGGCCGGCGAAATGCTGCGGATTCGGCTCGCGCGTCCCCGCCTTGGCGATGCCACGGCTGAGGATGTAGGCCGCTGTGATCACGCCGACTACGACCCACGCGCGGGGCGCGTCGAAGTTGTCGGCCAGGCCCGCTGCGATCAGAACGCCGGCCACGCCCAGGACGAAGGCGAGGAACTCGCTCGTCAGGAAGAACGGCTTGGTCTCGGTCCAGGGCCGGCGCCCGTAGCCGAAGTACTGGTCCACCACGCCAGGCTCCTCGCGGTTGTGCCGGCGCGCCCCCGCAGGCGCGGGCGCAGCGTACGTCGCGGTCTGCCGATCGTCGTGCTCTGTGTCGTACGAGCTCATGTGCTTTCCTCCGATCCGATCCTTGATCGTGTCGATGAATCCCGGTTCGTCCTCGTGCAGCTGCACTGAGCGAACCTCCTGGCTGCGCACGATGGTGTCGTCGCCGATGCGGACGAACGTCTCGCTCTCGAGGCGCCGTTGCATCGCGACGAGCTCGCTCCGAGCCGATTCCGCATCGGAGCCGGCCCGCGCATGCATCGTCTCACCGCTCGACAACGCAACCACGAGCAGGAACTGTGCGGCCTGGCGGGTCTCTGTTTCAGTGGTCGTCATCCTCACCCCCGTTCGTGCGCAACTGCATTCCGCGCTACAGAGGTGGTTAAACGACGATCAGAGGTTGCCGCGCAGTGCCTGCTCGCGCTCAATGGCCTCGAACAGCGCCTTGAAGTTGCCGTCGCCGAAGCCGCGCGCGCCGTGGCGCTCGATCACCTCGAAGAAGAGCGTAGGCCGGTCCTGCGCCGTCTTCGTGAAGATCTGCAGCAGGTAGCCGTCGTCGTCGCGGTCGGCGAGGATGCGCAGCCGCTTGAGATCCGCCCACGACTCATCGATCTCGCCCACGCGATCGGGCGTCTCGTCGTAGTACGCCTCCGGCGTGTTCAAGAACGGGACGCCGCGCCGCTGCAGGGCCTCCACGGTCTCGACGATGTTCGTCGTCGACATGGCGATGTGCTGCGAGCCGGGGCCGTGATTGAACTCGAGGTACTCCTCGATCTGGCTCTTGCGCTTGCCCTCGGCGGGCTCGTTGATCGGGAACTTGATCTTGCCCTCGCCGTCCGTCATCACCTTCGACATCAGGGCCGAGTACTCGGTGGCGATGTCCTCGTCCGAGAAGTGCTTCATCTCAGTCATGCCGAAGACGCGCTCGTAGAACTCGACCCAGTGGTTCATGCGGCCGAGTTCGACGTTGCCGACGACGTGGTCGATCGCCTTGAGGCCGACGCCCGTGTCGGCGCCGTTGGACGCCTGAGCCAGGTAGCCGGGCAGGTACGTGCCCTCGTACTCCGAGCGGTTCACGAAGGTGTGCACGACGTCGCCGTATGTCCCGATAGACGCGAGCTCGACCCGGCCCGACTCGTCGTCCACCCAGTGCGGCTCCGCGATGCCGCGGGCGCCGCGCTGGACTGCCTCGCGGTAGGCCTCGCGCGCGTCCGGCACCTGCAGCGCGATGTCCTTGACGCCGTCGCCGTGGAGATACGCGAACTCGCACACCGCGGAATCGCGCCGCAGACCGCTCGTGACGACGAGACGGACGTCGCCCTGCTCGAGCACGTACGAGGCGCGGTCGCGAACGCCCGTCTCCGGGCCCGCATAGGCGGTGCGCCGGAACCCGAAGGCGTGCTCGTAGTAGTAGGCCGCCTGCTTCGCGTTGCCCACCCACAGCTCGAGGTGGTCCCAGCCGTCGAGTGGCATGAAATCGCCGGACATGCTGCGAATCTTATCGCCGCGACTCGGGCGCCGCGGCGACGCGGGCGGGCCGCCGGCGCGCCAGTGCAATCCCGGCCGCGATCAGCGAGCCGCCCGCGAGCTGCATCAGCGTGATCGTCTCCGCGAGCAGCACGACGGCGAAGACGACCGCCACGAACGGCTGGAGGTTGGCGGCGAGCGTCGCGCGGGCGGCCCCGATGCGGTGCAGTGAGCGGAACCAGAGCACATTCGTCAGTACGAGCGGGCCGAGCACGGCGAAGGCGAAGAGCAGCCAGACCCACCAGCCGAGCGCGAGCTCCTGGTCCGCCGTCTGAGGGCCTCCGGCGACGGAGAGCGCCGCCTCCGTCGTGACGAGCACGAGCGCGCTGACCCGGTAGGGCGAGTACCGCTGCATCAGCGGAGTGATGAGCACGGAGTAACCGGCCCACGTCACGGCCGTGACGACGGCCAGCAAGTTTCCCGCCACGTCTCCGGAGAGCTCGCCCGCTCCCGTCGCGACGAGGGCCACGCCGGCGAACGAGACGCCCGTGGCGAGCCAGAAACGGCCGCCCACGCGTTCGAGCCCGGCGGTCAGGCCGATCAGCGCGGCGAACACGGGTGTGGCGCCGAGTATCAGGCCGACCGTCGAGGCGGTTGTGCGCTCGAGCGCGAACACGAAGCCGAGCTGGTTGAGGAAGAGCAGCGCCGCCGCCGCGCCTACAAGCAGGAGGTCACGGCGCGCGATTCGCAGCGTGCGCTCGAGAGCGATCGTGAGCACGACGAAGAGCGCGGCCGCAATCCCGTAGCGGAGGGTCGAGTACGCGAGCGGTGCGAAGCCGTGCGTCAGCAGGTACCGGCTGACCGTGAGGTTCAGCGCCCACAGGACGACGGTCGTGAGCAGCATCACCTCGACGGTGGTCGGCCGACGCATGGCGCGCGAGAGTAAGCCTTCGCGACGCGGCGCTCCTTGAAGATGCGCCGGGTTTAACCGCGCGTCCCGATTGCGCCGGACCGCCCCTCGCAGGTTTCACACTTCCGGTACAGCTCTGTGACAGACGCGTGACGCTTTTCCTGCTACCCCTCCATAGGGGTCCGCGGGTCCCCCCACCCTGGTGGGGGCTGGGCTCCGGGCCAGGCGCCCGCGCTGCGGAGTCGGCTCGGCAGGAGACCGCTGGCGCGGCCCGGACCGGTTAGCCTCCCCCCGTGCCGCCGACGAAGGATGACATCGACGTGCTCGTCGGGCCCGCCACCCCGCACTTCGCGTTCCAGCTCCGCGCCCGGGTGCACGAGTTGATCGAGAGACTCGACGGCGACGACGAGGTCCGCCGCTACGGCGAGGAGCAGATGGTGATGCTCGAGCGGCTCGGCCACGCGTCGTCCACCGCCCGCGACGCGTCGAGGGAGCCCCGCTCGCGCATCGGCTGGGAGACGATCCCGAGCTCGGCCCCCGAGTGGGAGCCCCTCCCGCCGCGGCGATGAGGTTCGACGGCGCCTCCGTCTTCGTGACGGGGGGCTCGCGCGGCATCGGCCGGGCAATCGCGTTGCGCTTCGCCGAACTCGGCGCCGACCGGGTCGCCATCGGCTACCTGCGCAACGACCGGGCCGCCGATCAGACCGCCGAGGAGCTGCGGGAGCGTGGTGCCGAGCCGACCCTCGTGCGCGGCAACATCACCTCCAAGCGGGTGCTGCGCGAGGTCGCCGAGCTGCCTCCTCTCGACGCTCTGGTGCACAACGCGGCGACCGGCGTGATCCGCCCTGCGCTCGAGGTCGAGGACAAGCACTGGGACTGGACGCTGTCCGCAAACGCGCGCGCACTGCTGTCGCTCGCGCAAGCCGCTGTGCCGCGCATGCCCGTGGGAAGCTCGATCGTCGGCATCTCCAGCCTCGGCTCGACGCGGGTGCTCGACAATTACGTGCTCGTCGGCACCTCGAAGGCGGCACTAGAGTCGCTCGTGCGCTACCTCGCCGTGGAGCTCGCCCCGCGCGGGATCCGCGTGAACGCCGTCTCCGGAGGCGTCGTCGAGACGGATGCGCTCCAGCACTTCCCGAACCGCGAGGACATGGTCGGGGCGGCGAAGCGCCGCACGCCCGCCGGCCGTATGGTCGAGCCGGAAGACATCGCCGACGCAGTCGCCTTCCTGTGTTCGCCGGGCGCCGAGATGGTGCGCGGCCAGACTCTCGTCGTCGACGGCGGCTACTCCCTGCTGGCTTAGTGACTATCTCAAAAGGCCTGCACCTCCTTGAGCCGGTGTAGGCGCCGGTACCACAGGAGTGCACAGGCGAGCTGGAGCAGCCCGCGGTAGTTGCGCGCCTTCTTGTCGTAGCGGACGAGGATCGCGCGGCACTTCT
>JBHEMZ010000032.1:0-13101 GCA_046262315.1 Gaiellaceae bacterium | reverse complement strand
AGAAGTGCCGCGCGATCCTCGTCCGCTACGACAAGAAGGCGCGCAACTACCGCGGGCTGCTCCAGCTCGCCTGTGCACTCCTGTGGTACCGGCGCCTACACCGGCTCAAGGAGGTGCAGGCCTTTTGAGATAGTCACTAAGTGGTCAGCACGACAGGTTGGTCTTTGGTGCCGCGGATGTGCTTGGTGATCACCCAGCCGGCGAAGCGCTCCAGCGTGTAAGGCGCGTTGAGTCGGACGACGAGGTCGCCGTCGGTCGCGACGAACGTGCCGCAGGTGAGCACGCGTTTGCCCTTGCGTGTGAGCCAGAGCTCGTAGTAGCCGTCGTCACCGAGGTCGTCCAGCCCGCTGACGGCGAGGACGAGCGGGGTGTTTCCGCCTTCCTCCTTGCGACCGATGCGGAGCACGCCGACGGCGTCGGGTGCGGCCTTCGTCGGCTTCATCTCGAGCGTAAAGATCGTCACCACGCCGCGCTCGGCCGGGCCGGGGCCTTCGTCTGCGCCGACGAGATACCCGATGGCGAAGGCGGTGAGCGCGACGCCGAGCGCGACGGTAAGCGCGGCGGCCAGGCGCCGGCGCGGCAGCGTCGTGAACAGTGGGCGACGCTCACGCGACGCAGACTCCGGGGGCGGCTCGGCGAGAGAGGGGGGAAGCTCAGGTGGTGGGCCGGCCGCGAGGAGCAGCTCGTGCGTGCGGAGCAGCCGTTCCCGCTTCGCAGGGTCCGCGCCCTCGGCCAGGGACTCGAAGTCGGGTCCGTCCCTCATAGCTCTTCTCCCAGCACATCAGCGAGGCGGCCGAGGGCTGTGCGCGTCCGTGTCTTGACTGTCCCGAGCGGGATGCCGAGAAAGTCGGCGATCTCGCTCTGAGACATCTCCCCCCAGTAGGCGAGCTCGAGCAATATCTGCTCGTGGTCGGGCAGCTCCGCGAGTGCTCCGTGTACCCGCATCGATACCCAGTCAGCCTCGGCCCGCTCGTCGGGGCCCGCCTCAGGCGACGCCGTCTCGGGCGGGTCTGCAGGAGGCTCCCACCGGCCGCGGCCGCGGTCTGAGATCGCGTTCCGCGCTACCGCGTACAGCCAGCTCACTCCGGCCCCGCGGCTGGCGTCGTAGGTGCGCGCGGAGCGCCAGATGGCCGCGAACGTTTCCTGTACCGCCTCCTCGGCGCGCTCCCGGTCTCCCAGACGGCGCAGCGCGAGCCCGAAGATCGCACGCGCATACCGCCGGTAGAGCGCCTCGAACGCATCGCGATCTCCCGCTGCCGTCCGCTCGAGCAGCCTGCCGTCGTCGGGCTCGGCGTTCACCGACCCGCCGAGTGGAGCCTCGACAACGAGCGTGATCGCCATCTCACGTCACTACGGGGCACTCGCACCCGCGGTTTGCAGAAGCCGGCCGCCGTCGACGACCAGCGAGGCGCCCGTCACGTACTGGGCGGTCGTCAGGAAGAGGACAGCGTCGGCGACATCGTCGGGCGAGCCGACCCGACCGAGGAGCGTCTCGGCCGCGCGCCGCCGCTTCTGGCCGGGGTCGACCGCGACGGGACCCGGCGCGACGCCGCACACGCGGACTTCGGGAGCGAGCGCGCGGGCGAGCGCGCGCGTCAGCATCGACTGCGCGGCCTTGGCGGCGCAGTGCGGCGTGAACGACGGCCACGCCTGGTAGGCGGCCACGTCCTCGATCATGACGACGAGCCCTCGTGTCGCGCGCAGGTGCGGCGCGGCGGCCTGCGTGACGAAGAAGCTGCCCTTCGCCGTCGCGCCGAGCGCGCGCTCCCAGTCCGCCTCGGAGACGTCTTCGATGCGGCGAGGCTCGAACCCGTCTGCGGCGGCGTTGACGAGCAGGTCGAGGCCTTCAAGCCGCTCCAAGGCCGTCGCAACGAGCGTCCGCGCACCGTCGGCCGTCGACAGGTCCCCGTCTTGACGCCCTGCGGCGAACACGTTCCACCGTTCGTCCGCAAGCCGCCGTGCGATGGCTGCTCCGATGCGACCGGTTCCGCCCGTGACGAGTGCGTGCACGCCGAGAGTCTAGGTCTGTGCGGTCGGCGGCAACGGCCGCCCCAGGCCGAAATCCAGTCTCGACCTGTCCGCAACCGCCACTTGCAGCGACTGTCCTCGGAAAAGGGGTCTGCCGGGGACACGGCGAATCGTCACAAAAGCGTGAAGATTCGCCCACAGCCTCAATCGGGACGGTGCCCGGCGCGTGTGATTGGCGCGGGCAGAACGCGCTCCACCTCGTTTTGCTTGCATTTGCAGGCGGTAAAGGTTCTGAAAATCCCTCGACCGAGGACGTTCCACGCTCGTCTAAAGGGGTGACAACGACCGTACCCAACCGATTCGCACCAGGGGGTCACGAAATGCGAATGCTCAAGTACCTGCTCGTCGCCGTCGCCGCACTCATGGTCGCCGCGCCCGCCCAGGCCGCGACGACGGTGGCGGTCAAGATCACAAAGACCGGCTTCGCGCCGACCAAGGTCACGATTAACGCCGGCGACAGCGTCAAATGGACGAACAACGACACTGTGAACCGCCAGATCGTCGCCACGGGCGGTCAGTTTGCCTCGCCAGTGCTCAGGCCCAACCAGACGTACACCCGCGTCTTCAACACGGCGGGCACGTACGCCTATCGCGACGTCTTCAAGACGGATCAGAGGGGCACGGTGGTCGTGAAGGGCCCGCCGCCGTCGATCTCGCTCGCGGCCGCACAGCCGATCATCACCTACGGCCAGACCGTCGTCGTCAGCGGCCGCGTCTCGAGCGGCAAGGCGGGCGAGGAGGTCATCGTGTACCAGAAGCCGTACGGCCAGGTGTCTTACGCCGAGCTGGCGAAGGTGCTGACGGCGACGGACGGCTACTGGAGCTACACCGTCCAGCCCGCCTTGCTCACGTACATTCAGGCCAAGTGGAAGAACCTCTCGAGCGTCGAGATCTCGGTCGCGGTTTCACCGAAGCTCACGCTCAAGCGGATCGGCAGCTGGTTCGTCGTGCGCGTGGACGCCGCGCGCTCGTTCAAGAACCGCTGGGTCTACATCCAGCGCCGCTCCGCGCTTGGCCAGTGGGTCAACCTTAGAAAAGTCGTGATCGGAACGGCCACGGCGCAGCGCTTCAAGCTGAAGGTTCCGGTCGGCCTTTCGCGCCTGCGCGTCTTCATGACCGTTAACCAGGCGGGCGTCGGCTACCTCGCCTCCCAGAGCAACACCTTCCTCTTCCGGCAAAGGTAGGGAAGCGCGGGCCGGGGGAAGGCTATGCTCCCCCGGCCCGCAACCCGCCCGGAAGGAGTGTCTCGGTGGCGACCCTCGCGTTTAGTGCCGAAGAGATAACCGCGCGTGAGCTGAAGCCCGACCTGCTCCAGCTGGACGGCATCTCACGAGCCGCCGTGGAGGCTCACTACAAGCTCTACGAGGGGTACGTCAACAAGCGCAATGAGATCCTGCGCGAGCTCGACGGCATCGACCTCGCCGCTGCGAACCAGGTGTACTCCGAGGTTCGCGTACTCAAGGTCGAGCTCTCGTTCGCACTCGGGGGCATCAAGAACCACGAGATCTACTTCGAGCACCTCGGCGGCGAGGGCGGCGACCCGGACGGCGGCGTCGCGCAACTCATCAAGCGTGACTTCGGCTCCGTGGACGCATGGCGGAGCGACTTGAAGGCGACAGGCATGGGCGGCCGCGGGTGGGCATGGACGGCGTACGACTGGGACGAGGGCCGCCTCTTCAACTACATCGGCGACACGCAGAACACGTACCCGATCTGGAACGCGACGCCGCTCGTGGCACTCGATGTCTACGAGCACGCCTACTTTCTCGACTATCAGACGGATCGCGGCTCCTACATCGACGCCTTCTTCAACAACCTCGACTGGGCCGTCGTGAACGACTGGGTCTCCAGGTACCAGATCCCTCTCCGCTGAAAGTCCGGCCCGCTCCGCGGCCATGACGACTTTTCCCGCCGCAAGTCCGGCCCGCTGCGCGCGCCATGACGACTTGCGGCGGGTGTTCGGAAGTCAGACGCGACTGCGCGCGGTGTGGCTGCGGCGGGCGGAGCCCGCCTCCGCCGAGAGTGCGACGGGCGTGTGCGCCCGCGGCCTTGCGGGTATCGGCCGTGTAGATGCGCACTTACGGGACGTGCGTCGCCCGCACCGCGGGGCAGGGTTGCGGGCCGCCACTCCAGCTCAACGTCTACGACGGCGTGCGACCGCTCATACGCCAATCTGCGGATCCGCGGAGTACACGGGTGGCGCCTCGCACGGAACGGCGGTTTCGCGCTGCACTCGAAGGACTCGACGATCACCGTCTCGTTCCTCCGGCGTGACCTTGTCGTCATGCCGCCGCAGGCGGCGGGCTGTCGGCGGCGACGAGGCGGGGTTTGCCTGTCACAGCCACCACGCGGCCCCGGCGCGTCTGCCTAGGTGGGAGTCGCGAGCCAGTCGGAGAGCGCGGTGTGCCGTTCAGGCTCCTCACCCCGCTCGAGCTCGCCTCGAACCTCGCCGACCGTGCCGTACCGCTCCGCGACCACGTCATGCGAGTGGATAGTTTCGAAGTTCAGCTGGCGCGCGAGCAGGAAGTCGCCGTCGTCGAGCGCCGGGTAGGCCTCGAGAACGCCGCGCAGCGATTCACGTACGGAGTCCTCGACGAAGCGCGGCTGGAGGTGCGCGTGCTCGACGACGAACAGCTCGTCCGGGCGTTTCAGGAGCTCGTACACGGGTGAGCTCATCGACGCCTCCACGACCGCGACGAGCTGCTCCGCGTTCACCGCGCGATTAGTTCCGACGTAGAGCGTGCCGCGGCCGCGCTGGTTGTGTGTCGCGATCGGCACGAGTTGGAGGATTCGCTCGACGTCGCCATCCGCGAAACCGGCCTCGAGCAGCCGCTCGCTCGCCCGGCTGCGCACGAGGCCCTGGGCGCACGGGCACGCGTTGATGCCGTTCGCGACCACCCCGACGACTCGTCGCACGCCTCGCTCCGAGGCGGCTGCGAGCCCCACCAGCTCGACCATCTCCTGCGTCGGCAGCCCGGTCACCGGCGTCAGCTTCTCGACGGGATAGCGCGCCGCGATGCGCACCTCGGCTCGCACAGCTCCCTGCCGCTCGACGATGCGTGTGGCGATGTGCTCGGCCAGGGTCTCGACGAGGAACGCCTCGCCGATCACGACGTCCTCGATGGCCTCCTCGAAGACCTCGGGGAAGCGCGACATGTGCACGCCCTTGCGGGCTGCCTCCAGATCGACGGTGCAGTCGAGCTCGGCCGCGATCAGTTTCTCGACGTCGCCGTGGCGGATGCGAATCGCCTTCGAAACGCCGTGCACGCCTGCGCGCGACAGGCCGAGCCGGACGTCCGGCGCCGACGCCTGGAGGTCGGCGGCCGGTAGCTCGTGTCGTGTTATCTCGCGCACTGTGATACTCGCAGGGACCGTAGCACCGAGGACGATGAACGCAGACCGCCGCTTCTCCGAGCTCGTCTCGCTCGCCTGCCACGACCTACGCACGCCGCTTGCGACCGTGGCCGGCTTCGCGAGCACGCTCCTGCGCCTGGGAACGCTCGACGCGCAGGGCGAGCGTTACATCAGGCTGATCGAGGCGGCAACGGGACAGCTCGCAGACATCACCGACCAGCTCGGCCTCGCCGCCCGGGTGGCGGGTGGCCTCTTCGAGCCCTCGCTCGAGCGCGTCGACTCGCTCGAGCTGGCCCGGGCGGCAGTCGAGCGGCTCGGCGGCGGCCAGGCTTCCGCTCACGGCGAAGGCGCGCCGGTGCACGTCGACCGCACGGCCGCGACGAGCGCGCTCGCCGGTCTCCTGCGCGCGGCCTTGCGCCACGGCGGGCTCAAGACGATCGAGCTGCGCGTCGACGGTCCTGCGATCACCGCCGCACCGCTAGTCGAGGGCGCCGCCCGCGTCGTCGTGGGCGACGAGCTGCGCGATCTGGGCGCCGCGACCGGGCGCGCGGTCATCGAGGCACTGGGCGGCTCGATCGAACAGGCAGGCGAGGCACTCGTCGTCCGCCTGCCCCCGGACAGCTGACCGGCCTGACGTTCCTCTCAGGGCGTTCGCTCGTCAGAAACGCGCGGGTGCAAAAGGAGGGCTGGTCGCCCCCGCTCGTCGCCTAAGCGCGCAAGTAACAGACTGTTACTAGCTTAGTTAGGCGCATCATCGGCGGAGGCGGGGTTTCCGCGCCGTAGCCACGACGCGCGAAGTCGCGTCTGACTCTTCCGGCAAACCCGGTTCCGGCAAACCCGGTTCCGGCAAACCCGGTTCCGGCAACCCGCCGCAAGTCGTCATGGCCTGCGCAGCAGGCCGGACTTGCGGCGGAGGGCGGCAAGCGCCGGACTCTCGGAGACAGCTAGCGCAGCAGTCTCGAGAGCCGGCGGTCCTTCAGGACGCGACCGCCCGTCTGGCAGGCGGGGCAGTAGAAGATCGTGTGCTCCTCGAAGTCGACGCGCGCGATCGGAGCGCCGCAGACATGGCACGGCCCGCCTAGGCGCCTGTGGACACGGTAGGTGCGCTGGTCCGAGGCGCCGCGCTCCCGTAGCTCGAGGCCGCGTCGCAGCTCGGACTGCATCGCCACGTACAGCCGCTGGACCTCCTCGTCGTCGAGGTGGGTCGAGAGAGCGAAAGGCGACAGCCGGGCCGCGTGCAGGATCTCGTTCGACCAGGCGCGGCCGATGCCCGCGATTGCGCCCTGTCGGCGCAACAGCGGGTGCAGGCGGCGCGCGTCGGCGGCGAGGATCTCCGCCAGCCGGGTCGCGTCGACCTCGAGCGCGTCGGGTCCCAAATGGGCGACCTCCTCCTCTGCTCCCTCGGGCGTCAGCAGCCAGGCTCCCGCGCGTTTCTTCGCGCCGGCTTCGGTGAGGACGAGCTGCGCGCCACCCTGGAACGCGAGCCCGAAGGCTGGCGTCTTCGGGCCCGCTTCCCCTGCGCGCAGCCAGCGCAGCCGGCCTGCCGTCATGAGGTGCACGACCAGCACGAGCTCTCCGTCGGCTGTTGGAAAGAAGAGCCGCTTACCACGCCGCTCGGCCCCCACGAGCCGGCGCCCCTCGAGCGCCGAGAGCGGCGGGTCGTAGGTCTTGAGCGTGGCGATGTGGGCTGGCCCGGCGCGCTCGACCGGGAACGCGCGCACCGGGTCGTCGAGCTGACGGCGCCAGGCCTCCATCTCGGGTAGCTCAGGCATTAGTTCCTTAGGCTCCCTGGCATGGCCACTCCGCCGCTCACGGTAGCCGTCCTCCGCGGCGGCACGGTGGAGTCTCGCCACCACGTGCACGCCGTGGCTGTGCAGGGCGGCCGCGTCGTCGAATCGGCCGGCGACCCGCAGTTCGTGACGTTCATGCGCTCCGCGGCGAAGCCGCTTCAGGCGGTTCCGCTTGCGCGCGCGAGGGCAGACCTCGCGAGCACCGAGCTTGCGATTGCCTCCGCGTCACACCTCGCGCGGCCGGAGCAGCTCTCCGCGGTGAGCTCGCTGCTCGTCGCTGCCGAGGCGACCGAGGACGACCTCGAGTGCGGGCTCGCGGGCCACCCGCCGCGGCGCCTGAAGCACAACTGCTCGGGCAAGCACGCAGGCATGCTGTTGCTCGCGCGGACGCAGGGCTGGGACGGGCGCGACTACCGACTCCCCGACCACCCTGTGCAACGGGCCATGCTGAACGAGATCTCGGCTGCTGCGGCCATGCCCGCAGACCAGGTCCCGATCGGAGTGGACGGCTGCGGCGTCGTCACCTTTGCCCTCCCGCTCGATCGGATCGCGGCCGTCTTCGCCGCCCTGTCCGAGAGCGAGGCCGGAGAGCGCGTCGCCGCCGCAATGCGCGAGCACCCGGAGCTCGTGCGCGGTCCAGGCGCGCCGGACACGGACCTGATGCGGGCGCTCGGCGACTGGACCGCCAAGGTCGGCGCCGAAGGCCTTTTCTGCGCCGCCGCCCCCGAAGGACTTGGCATCGCGCTCAAGGTCGAGGATGGTGCCTCCCGCGCTGTCGGCCCGGCGGCCGCGGCCTTCCTCGGCCGACTCGGTCATGCTTTTCCACAGGCCGATGCCACACAGGTGGAGAACAGCCGTGGGGAGATCGTCGGCGAGGTGCGCACGGCACCGTAGGCGGTAAATCTCTCCATAACGACCCAAACAAACTGTTCACATTATGTGGATGCCGTAGTACCATCGCTCGTTGCGAGCGGGAGCCGCGTGGCAGGGAAGCGCCGGCTCTCTTCGTGCTCAGTAGACCTGCCCCAGTCCACCAGCGCGAGGAAAGCCGAGGCCCCATGCTGACCGTCGACATCTCTCTGCCCGACGTCGAAGAACTGAACAAGCTTGTCCAGGACGGCCAGGACAGAGGGTTCCTGACCTACGACGAGATCGTCGCCGGCCTCGAGGAGGTCGAGCTGACGAAGGAGCAGGTCGAGGACTTCTACACGTACCTCATCGACCACGGCATCGAGCTGATGGAGGGCGAGCAGCACAAACACCCGCCCCACGAACAGCCCGCCCTCGCCGAGGAGGAGAAGACTCCGAAGCTCGACCTCACCGTGGAGCCGTCGCTGGACTCGCTGCGGCTTTACCTGCGCGAGATCGGAAGAGTCCCGCTTCTGACTGCGGACCAGGAGGTCTATCTCGCCAAGCGCATCGAGCGCGGCGACATGGGGGCGAAGACGCACATGATCGAGGCCAACCTGCGCCTGGTCGTCTCGATCGCCAAGGGCTACCTCGGCCGAGGACTCTCCTTCCTCGACCTGATCCAAGAGGGCTCGCTCGGCCTCATCCGCGCCGTGGAGAAGTTCGACTACCGCAAGGGCTACAAGTTCTCGACCTACGCGACCTGGTGGATCCGCCAGGCCGTGACGCGCGCGATCGCCGACAAGGCGCGCACGATCCGGATACCCGTGCACATGGTCGAAAAGCTGAACAAGGTCGTGCACATCGAGCGGCAGCTCGTTCAGCGTCTCGGTCGCGAGCCGCGCCCGGACGAGATCGCCGAGGAGCTCGAGATCACGACCGAGGAGGTGCGCGAGATCCTCCGCATGGCGCAGCTGCCCGTCTCGCTCGAGAAGCCGATCGGCGAGGAGGAGGAGTCCGAGCTCGGCGACTTCGTCCAGGACGAGCAGGCGGAATCGCCCTTCGACTCGGCATCGCTCTCGCTTCGCCAACAGGACATCCGGCGCGTTCTCGACTCGCTGCCCGAGCGCGAGCGGAAGGTGATCGAGATGCGCTACGGGCTGAGCGGCGACCGGCCGCGGACGCTCGAGGAGGTCGGTCGCGCGTTCAACGTCACGCGCGAGCGCATCCGGCAGATTGAGAACAACACCCTCAAGAAGCTCGAGACGCTGCCGGAGGCCCGGAGTCTCTTCGACTGCGTCTAGACGAGCAAAACGCTTACAAAATTCCGCCTTCCGCGCGCCTTGAAAGAGGCGTCCGCGAGTGCTATGAACCGTATGTCGGCTCACGCAGCCCTACGGCTGGGTGCCGACGAGGAGTTTGGAGGGGGAAGCGATCAGAACTTGGGGGAGTGCCAAATGAGGTTTCGGACCGGCCTCGCGTGCTGTTTGGCCGTGCTTGCCGCTGCTGTCGTGGCGGCGCCGGCTGCTGCAGATCATGGTGTGCATCCTGCGTTCGACCCGCAGACGTCGAACGTGCCCTACCTTGCCTGGCGCGGCGAGGAGCTTCGCCTCGTCAAGTGCGCCGACGAAATCACCGTACAGCGCAACGCGCAGGGGGAGCCGATCGGCGCGGGCGGTGGCCAGGCCTCCGACTGGATCGTCGAAGACTGGTCCGGCTATCCGTTCCAGCCGCCGTCCCTCGAAGCCGGAACCGTCAAGTTCTTCGTCGCCACCCGCGAGCACGCGGGTGAAGGTTGCGTCAAGGCCGACTTCGTCTCGCTCAAGGCCGGCCTGGCGCAGATCAAGCTCGTGGTCGTCAACACGGCGACCGGTAACCCGGTGCTCAAGCACCAATTCCTCGCCGGCTGGCTGAACCTCAACGCGCCGACTGTTCGCGAACTGGCGGCGAACACGCAGCCCGGCGGCGGCGGCGACCTCGGCGATCCCGACGGCAGCGGCGACCTCTTCGCGGGTGGTAAGCCCGGTCGCGTCCAGGTCGAGCTGACCGGCGACCTGCCGCTCGGCAACAACTTCACCGAGCTCGGGCTGCCACCCTCGATCCAGCTTCCGGCGGAGAACGACGGCTCGACCTACTGGGACGATCTCGCGCGCCAGCTGGCGACGACGTCGGATGCGCGGCCGTTCTACCGCGACAACCCGTGGCGCATGTGGGACATCCACGATGACCGCACGACGCGCGAGGGCCATGTGCCCGGCGCCTGCGGTCCCGGCACCGCGGTGATCGACGCCGTCGACGCGTGCCTCGGCGCGGCGGTCTTCATCGGCGACGGCCGCTACTCGCGGATCATCGCCGACCCGAATACGGGCTTCGGCAGCCTTTCTCGCTTCCCGACCTTCGGTCCGTTCGATCCGCTCCGCCCGGACGAGACGCTGCTCTCAGACGGCAAGCTCGACGCGGGCGACGTGCCGCTGCCCTCCGCGCGTGTTGACATCTCGATCGCGTCGAACTCGGGCGCACCGAATGACATCAGCGGCGTCGGCCGGCTCAACAGCGTGCTGAAGTGCGTCCCGTACACGCGCGATCACCTCTGCACTGCGGGGAACACGTCCGCCGGCCGGCACAACCACTATGCGCCCTACTACAGCCGCTGGATTCCGGCCACGTCGGCACAGAGCGGCGGTGGACCGCTCGCGACTGAGGCGTCGGGGAACGACGGGCCCGCTGTCGGCAACAACTTCCCGGGCTATCGCGTCGCGGGGCTCTACGACTACTGGTTCGTCAACGAGGTCCTGCGCGAGGGGCCGGGCGGCTTCACCAACTGCCTGCGCCGCCGTAACGACGCGCTGCCGCCGTTCCGGCCGTTGCCCTCGGGCCCGCAGTCGGTCTGGGTCTTCTCGGACGAGCACGGCGAGGCGCAGATCAACTTCTTCCCGGGCATGGGCTTCTTCTTCGACAACCTCGGCGTCGGCACGAACCTGAACAACGCGTGCGACCTCGACGACGTCGACATCCTCGGCACCGCGCAGATCCAGGCGATCGCGCGCTACCCGTACCAGAAGGTGACCGACCCGGACAAGGCCTCGAACGTGATCACCAAGCGCGTGCACAACTTCTTCCGCAAGGAGGTCGACTGCGTCCCGAAGGGCCCGGTGCCTCCGATCGAGAATTCGATCGCCTTCATCTGCACCGCGCTTGCGCACGACATCGACGGCAGCCCGTTCGTCAACGAGAAGGTCTGCTTCATGACGAACGGCGAGGGCATGCGCACGTACCCGTTCGGTACGCCGGGGGTGGCCGAGGGCACGCACCGACTGTGCGTCTTCACGGACAGCACAGGGCGTGCGCGCGTCGAGGTCTTCTGCAAGTTCCAGACCGGCAACGTGATCGCCGAGTTCGTGGACGAGGGGATCATCCGGTTCGACACCTTCCAGTGCGGGCCGCCGCCCACGACGACCACGACCACGACCACGCCGCCGACGACGACGCCCACCACGTCGACGACGCCGACCACCTCGACGACGCCGACCACTACGACGACGCCGACGACCTCGACGACGCCGACCACTACGACGACGCCGACGACCTCGACGACGCCGACGACCTCGACGACGCCGACGACCTCGACGACGCCGACCACCACCAAGCCGCCGACGACCTCGGTAAAGAAGGACCTCTGCCCGAACATCCCCGGCAAGCAGGGGAAGATGCCGCCCGGGAAGATCAAGAAGGGCGGCAAGTGTTTGACCATCAAGAAGAAGGTCAAGGGCAAGAAGAAGCGGGTCTGCATCGTCAACGGCCGTCCCGTGAGCCCCTGCGTGCGCGGCAAGGGCTAGACAGACTCTTCAGACTGGCTGCTCAAGGGGCTCCTGCGGGGGCCCCTCGGCGTTTCGGCTCTCGCTTGCAACGCACCGGTCAGGGTGGTATGAACCCCCCGCGATCCACAGAGTTCGTGGAGGTCTACCTATTCGAGGGGGGAGGTACTCCGCAGCCGTAGGCGGCCAGGCCCGTAGCCTCACGAGGCTTGGGGGCGCGGCGGCCACGACAACCGAGGGGAGAGAACCGGCGGGGCCCACAACACGGGCCCCGCCGTCTGGGGTGCCCGGGCGCCGCGCGACGCTTGTGAGTTGTGGCGCGACGCTCGTTCGCGCAGAATCGCGGGGTGGGCGACGTCGCGGAGAGTCTCGCCGCGCGCCTTGCGGCCGCTGCACGCGCGACGACGCGGACGGAGGGCGTGGCGCACGAATCGCCGGTGCGGGGGCGGCGCGCGCTGCTCCTCGACCAGTACCCACTCTGGCACGAGGCCGTCGAGCTCGTGCTCGGGCGTCTCGAGATGGAGGTGCTCGGGCGCTACACCTCCTCCGATGCGGTCCTCAAGGCGATCGACAAACGGGCGCCGGACCTGCTCGTCGCCGATCTCGACACCGAGGGCCACCTCGACGGGCTCACGCTGGTCGGGCTCGCGCGTCGTCGCCGGCCAGCCCTGCGAATCATCGTGCTCACGCTCGACGAGGAGCCCGCGCGCGTGAGCGCCGCGCTGGCCGCCGGCGCGGACGCCTATGTGCTGAAGGCGGCGCACCCAGAGGATCTCGCGACCGCCGTCCGGCAGTCCTTCGCCCAGTCGGTCTACCTCGCCACGCCGGTCATGCCACCGGGCGCCCCGGCGGGCTTCGTGCCGCTGACCGCGCGCGAGACCGAGATCCTGCAGCTCGTCGCCGAGGGGTACTCGAATCGGCGGCTCGCAGAACTGCTCGCCGTCAGCGAGCCGACGGTGAAGTTCCACCTCACGAACGTCTACCGCAAGCTCGGCGTGGCGAACCGCACGGAGGCCAGCCGGTGGGCCCAGCGCCACGGCGTCCTAGCCGGCGGCGGCGGCTGACCGCGGCGCCTCCTGCTTGACGGCGCCTGGGTGTCGCGAGAGACTGCCACCGTCCCCTCGGCTCGTGTGCGAGCCGCGCCCGCCGAGCGGGCCTGCAGCCGCTTGCGCGCGAACCGATGCGCCGCGTCACATCCTCCTTCGCTCAGCTCGCCGCAGCCGCCTCCGCCTGCGCCGTGGCGGCCGGCTCGGCGGGTGCCACAC
>JBHEMZ010000031.1:0-8125 GCA_046262315.1 Gaiellaceae bacterium | reverse complement strand
GCGACGCCCTTCACCGATCTGCGCGTGCGCCAGGCCATCAATCTCGCGATCGACCGCGAGGGCCTTGTCAAGCTGCTCGGCGGCAACGCCAAGCCGGCGACCGGCCTGATGCTCCCGAGCAGCCCCTGGTACGGGCAGCCGAGCTTCAAGTTCCACGTCTACACGAAGATCGGCGAACCGGATCCCGACACCGGCTACGACTTCGGCGCCAACCGCTCGACACGCAAGATCATCGCGTGGGGCGGCACTACGCCGGACGACGAGGAGACCGGGCTTGGCGGCTACTACCCGCGCCGCGTGTGGTTCTACGACCTGTCCGCCGGCCCCGAGTCGTGGACGGACAACTGGAACGTGGACGACGAAGACGTGGACGGGGACGGCGTGCCCGACTACCGCATGCCGCCCATCTGGGAGTACCTGACGCCCGGGGGCGACCGGCCCGCGGCCCAGCTCGACAATGACCTCGGCCTCGTCGGCCGCTACGTCTTCTTGAACCTGCTCGCGACGTCCTCGCCGCTCTACCCGCCGTACCTGACTCCCCCCCGCCAGCCGCAGTCGATCAACATCGACTCGAATACGTTCGAGGGCTGGTCCGGGCACGACGCGTCGGCCGAGTTCATCAAGCCGGAGCTCCTGACCAAGGAGACAACCGAGCTGCTGAACACACGCGTCTCGTACGACAACCAGGACTACCCTCTCACGGGCAAGGCGGCGGAATGCTTCTTCAAGTGGGACGACAACGAGCCGTGCTTCCCGCAGTACCCGTACCCCGGCTTCGCCAACCTGTTCCTCTACGCCGCGCTCAACCGCTCGACGTTCGTGGACGGCGGCGGCGAGTACGAGGCGCTGTTCCAGAACTACGCCTCGGAGGGCACGGAGGCAACACCGCTCGGCTTCGCCGACGACAACTGGATCGACGGCACGCAGAGCTTCGTGTTCAACTTCGTCGACCCGGGCATCGTCCAGGCGGGTTACGGCCTCACGACCACGCAGATCCACGAGGGCGGTCACCACTGGGGTATGAGCCACCCGCATGACGGCTGGGACTGGGAGACCGAGACGGATTACGGCCCCGGCGGCCCGTTCTACTTCGCCTGGTCGGGCGACGAGTCGAACACGATGATGAGCTACATCGACGTGAACTGGGACTTCAGCCAGTTCGACCGCGACAACTACAACCGCTTCGCGGCGGCGGCGTACATCCTGAATGCCAACGCGATCGCGGAGGACGTCCAGAACTCACCGAACGGCCTGGTCGGGTCGGACGAGCTGTCGCAGGCGGATTCGGCCATCAGCGCAGCCGAGCGTCACTTCCGGATGCACAAGTACAAGGACGCCTTCGAGTCGGCGCGCATCGCGTACCTGTACGTGTTCGACGGTGCCGCTGAAGCGGGCGTCCCGGTGCCGGCCAGCGCCAACGGCTGGTACGTGCTGCCTCCTTCGGCGAAGGCCAAGAAGGCGAAGAAGCTGTACGCGTTCGACCGAGACGTTCGCGCAAACCAGAAGCGCCTCGACGCTACGCGCTAACCGCGCAGGCGAATCGCTGTTCCTGGGAGGGGCTCCGCAAGGAGCCCCTCCCCGTTCTAGCCGAGAGCCGTGCGCGGGTCGATCGCCGCGCCGCGCAGGCGCAGCTCGAGGTGCAGATGCGGGCCGGTCACGTTGCCGGTGGCACCAACGAGGCCGAGCGTGGTGCCAACAGCCACGCGCTGGCCGACACGAACGGCGACAGCCGAGAGGTGGGCGTGCATGGCGCGGACGCCGGAGCCGTAGTCCACGGTCACTACGTTGCCCCAACCGCCGTTTTGCCACCCCGCGTAGACCACGCGGCCGGGAGCGCCCGCCACGACCGGCGTGCCGGAGGAGGCGGGGAAATCGAGCCCGGCGTGGAAGCGGTCGCCGCGAGGGCCGAAGCGATCGGTCGGAGCGACGGGCACGGGCGCCTGGAGACGCAACGGCGAGGACGGGGGCTGGCGGCGCAGGGCGGCGATCACTGCCGGACCGGCGACCCCGTCAACGGGCATGCCGGCCCAGCGCTGGTAACGCCGCAGCGCTGCGGCGCTCCGCTCGCCGAACCGACCGTCGATCGGACCTGAGGGAAAGCCGTGCCAGGCCAGCATGAACTGCGTCGCCGCCGCATCCCAGCCGGATACGCCGGCCGCGACGGGCCGGCTGCCGAGCGGGTGGAGCCCGTAGCGACCCAGTGCGGCTCGAGTGCCGGAACCGATCACACCGTCCGCGGCAAGACCCGCTCGGCGCTGTAGAGCACGCAGGGCCTGCGTCGTGGCGGGACCGCGCTCGCCGTCCACGGATCCTGCGTAGGTACCGCGGGCGCGAAGCGCCACCTGGAGAGCGGCCACGTTGGGGTCGCGTCCGAGGGCGGCCGGGGCCAGCGCGAGCGAGAGGGCGAGCAGCGCAGAAAGGACAACGGGGCGCATGTCGCCAGTGGATCGACCGCTCACCCGGTCCGTCCCACCCTCGTTCGAGTGAGGGAAGCCCCCCGCTCGAGTTGATCGCGACTAGAAAGCGGACAGCGTGGAAGATGGACTCTGGTCGAACGCGAGAGGAGCACCATGAAGCTGAGCTTCCTCCTGAAGGGCTTTCCCGGACATCCGCTGCATCCGCCGCTGACCGACGCGACGATCGGCGCCTACACGGCGGCAGCCGCCTTCGCCGTGCTCGGAAAGCTCGGCATCTCCGAGCACAATATGGCCACGGCGTGGTGGCTGGCACTCATCGTGGGGCTCGCCGTCACTGTCCCGACTGCGCTGGCCGGGTTCGCCGACTGGATGGACATCTCGCGCGAGACGCCGCTCTGGCGGACAGCCACGGCGCACATGCTCGCCATGCTGACCGCAACCGCCTTCTTCCTGCTCGCCGCCGGTACCGGCCACGGCGGGTACTCCGACGGGGACGTGAACGGCAGCGGCCTGGTGCTGACGCTCGTCGGCTGGATCGTCCTGACGGTAGGTGGCTGGCTCGGCGGCAGCATCGTCTTCGTGCACGGCATGCGCGTCCTGAACCTGTTGGACGAGCCGGCGCGCCGCGCGGTCACGCCCGGCGGCGAGGAGAAGGAACGGGCCGAGTAGCCGTGAGAAGTTCGGCGCGCTCTGGGCGCCTTACCACGACTGCGCTCGCAGCCCTTCTCGCGGTAGCGCTGGCGGCGGCCGCGCGCGGCGAGGGTCTGTTCGACCTCTCTCCGCCTATCGTCCATCCTCTCGAGCGCGCGGGTTCGCTCACCGTGACGGATGTCAACGGTGACGGCCGGGACGATGTGCTCGTGACGTCGCAGGCGGGAAGCTCCGGTGCACCCGCATCCGAGTTGCACGTGTACATCCAGCGACCCCGCGGCGGACTCGTGCAACGAGCCGTCCACCGCCTGCACGGCATCAACGCCAACTCGCTGGAGCTCGGCGTCGGAACGGGAGACGTCGACGGGGACGGCAAGGTCGACGCGGCGGTGGCCGTCATGCAGGGCGTGGAAGTCCTCCTCGGGCGCCGAATCGGCTTTGGGAAGCCGACGCTCGTCCCCTTGGCCGGGGCTTTCCTCGCGTCCGTCGGCGACGTCTTGGGCGACTCGAGGGCGGAAGTCGTCGTGGCCGTGCGAGGCGACCCCGGGAGCTGGGGCCTGTTCGTCGTGAGCCACACGGCGAAGGGCTTTCGCACCCGCCGCGTCGACTCACGGCTCATGCACGACATCGCGATCGAAGACGTCAATGGCGATGGACGTCTGGACGTGGTCGGCTTGACCGACCTCGGTCAAGAGCGAGCCGGGGACATCATCCTGCTGCTCGGCAGAAGAAGCGGTCCGTTCACGCGGCGAACCTTTCCGACCCCGTTACGCTGTGAGTACGAGCTCCGGTCCGTAACGACCGGAGACGTGACGGGCGACGGTCTGGTGGACGTATTGGCAGCCGGTAGCGGGGCCATCGTCGTCGCGCAGCGCGCCGGCGGCCGGTTCACAGCGGCTCGACCCTTGCCCCTCCGTGGCAGCTCGGTCGCGCACGGCGATCTCAACTGCGACGGCCGTCCCGACCTTGTCAACGCGTCGACCTACGGCTTCACGAATTACCGCCGCCTCTCAGCCGGCAACTTCGGCAATTTTTTTTACGACTTCACGGGCAATGCGGGCGACAGCCCGGACTTGATCGGAATCGGCGAGCTGAACGGCGACCACCGCCCCGACGTGGCGGCGGCCACCGACAGGGGGCTGACCATCTTCGTCACCGCCGCGGCGAGGATCCCGGGCCGATCGAGAGGTACTACCTCGCCGTCTGCGGGCCGCTGAGGCTCACTCACTTCCGCGCTGCCCCTGTCGTCCTCCGCCCTGGAGGGGTTCTGAGCGTGAGCGTCCGGGTTCACGATCGGCGCAGGCGCGCGCCGCGGACGGGTCGCACATCGTGCTTCCTCGAGTACGCGAATCCGCGGCGTCTGCCCATCGTCCCGCTCGAGCAACGTTTCGCCGGCGGTGTCGCAAGCTGCCGCTGGCGTATCCCGAGAGTGGCCGGTTTCGTCAGCGGCGCGCTCACCGTTACCGCCGCAGGGTCGCGAGCGCGCACGTCGTACCGGTTCTTCGCCACGAAGCAGCCCGGCGGCTAGCGTGGCGGGGTGCGCCGCCTGCTCGTCGTCGCGTCCGCGGTGGTGCTCGTCGACTCGATCCTGTATGCGGCGCTGACGCCGCTCCTACCGCGCTACGTGGACGAGTACGACCTGACGAAGGGCGGCGCCGGGCTGCTTGTCGGCGCCTACGCAGCCGGGGCGCTCGTCGGCGGTTTACCGGGCGGGCTCGCCGCCGCGCGGCTCGGCGCGCGCACCGCGGCGGTTGCTGGGCTAATGACAGTTGCGGCGGCGAGCGTCGTCTTCGGCGTCGCGGGCGACCCGTGGCTGCTCGGCGCGGCGCGGTTCGTGCAGGGGCTCGGCAGCGCGCTCTCGTGGTCTGGAGCGCTTACGTGGCTCGTCACCGCGGCGCCGCGAGAGCGGCGCGCGGAGATGATCGGCACCGCCCTCGGGGTGGCTATCGCGGGCGCGATGCTCGGACCGGTACTCGGCGCTGTCGCCGAGGTCAGCGGCGAGGCAATGGCGTTCGGCGGCGTCGCGCTCGCCGCCACTCTCCTCGCGGGCATCGCCCTGCGTGTGCCGGGCACTCCGCCCGAGCGTGCCGACGTGCGGGCGCTCGGCCGGGCCCTGACAGGACGGCGCTTGCTCGCGGGCTTCTGGCTCGTGACGCTACCCGCGCTCCTCTTTGGGCTACTCGCCGTACTGGCCCCGCTCGAGCTTTCAGCGCTCGGCTGGAGCGCGGTGGCGATCGGCGCCCTGTGGCTCGTCACAGCCGGCATCGAATCGGCGATGAACCCGTTCCTCGGCCGGCTTGTCGACCGGCGCGGGCGGTTGCTGCCCGTGCAGGGTGCGCTCGTTGCCTCTCCCGCGGTGCTGCTCGGCCTTGCGTGGGCCGGCTCGGAGCCGCTCTACGCCGCGCTCGTGGTCGCCTCGGGCGTCGCCTTTGGCGCGATGTTCACCCCGGGGATGGCGCTGCTGTCCGACGCAGCCGAGCGGGCTGGCGTGGCGCAGGCGCTCGCCTTCGGAGCCACGAATGCGGCGTGGGCGGTCGGCAACCTCGTCGGCCCGGCCGGGGGCGGTGCCCTCGCAAGTGTCGCGGGAGACGAGAGCGCCTACGCGGCTGCGGCCGGACTTGCAGTGCTGACGCTCGCGGGGGTGTGGAGGCACGCGCTCACCGCTGGGACACGGGCGAGCTCGGCGGCAGGCTGAACGCGGACAGATCCTCAGCTGGCTACGTCCAGGAACGCTTCGCAGAGTGTCCGGCCAATGCGGTTCCACTCTCCTATGCGCTCTCGCGTTTCGCCGACCACCGCCTCGGGATCGGCTAGCCCGTCACGCTGGGCCACCCAGCCCTCCACCTGCGCCTGGGTCACCTCGGGATGAAACTGCACGGCCCAGACGTGCCCGCCCAGCCGGAACGCCTGCGGGCAGCAGTCGTTGCGGGCGAGCTCGACTGCTCCCTCCGGGACGGCAAACGCTTGATAGTGCGACTGGAAGGACACGAACCGCTTCGGCAGCCCGGCGAACACCGGGTCCTCCGTAGCAGCGGGAGTCAGCTCGACGGGCGCCCAGCCCTGCTCGGGGTAGACAGCCTCGCCGACCCAGGCGCCCGCGGCGTGCGCGAGCAGCTGGGCGCCCAAGCAGATACCGAGGACCGGCACCTCGCCGCCGACCAGGCGCCGCATGACCGCATGCTCGTCCAGTAGCCACGGATACTCATCGCGCTGCGAGACGTGCATGCGCCCGCCGAAGATGAGCACCGCGTCCGCTCCGTCCTGAAACGGCTCGCCTGAGAACGGCGTCCAGGTATCAAGCGAGTGGCCGTGCTCGCGCACGACGTCGCCGAAGAGGGACGGTCCGACGTTCTCGCCGTGAACGACGGTGACGACCCGCACAGCGGCAGTGTTGCTTGCCGGTGTTGCACGCGCGCCGCTCGGGGGAAGATCGACGTGCGTGAGCGGCTTGGTCGAGGACTATGGGCTGATCGTGCTCTTCGCCGTCGTGGCCATTCAGGCGGCGGGCGTGCCGGGATTGCCGGGTAAGACGGCGCTCGTCGTCGCGTCCGTGCTCGCGGCTGACGAACGTTTCGCCATCTGGGCCGTCATCGGCGTCGCCGCAGCTGCCGTGCTCCTGGGCGGACTGGTCGGTTATGCGATCGGGCGCTTTGCCGGACGACGGCTCGTCGAGCGGCCCTGGCTCAAGCGCCGTTGCGAGCGGCCGCTGGCGCTCGCGGAGGGGTTCTTCGACCGGCACGGCGGCAAGGCGGTCTTTGTCGCGCGTTTCCTGCCGGGGCTCAAGGTGATCGCCGCGCCGGCGGCGGGGATCTGCGCCATGCCGTTCGCGCGCTTCCTGCCCTGGCACGCCGCAGCGGGCATTGCCTTCGCGGTTCTCTTCGGCCTCACCGGCTACTACGCGGGCGAGGCGGCGATCGAGGTCGTCGAGCGCTTCGGGCTGCTGGCACTGCTTCCGGTCGGCGTTGCCGCGGTCGGCGCGTGGCTCGCCTACCGGCGCTTCTTCGCGCGCGACCGTACGCTCCTCGAGGTGCTCACCGGCACCTCGCCGGGCGACAGCTGAGCGGGGAGCCCGCCGAAGCGGGCCTCGCTCCGACTCCTCTACTCCGAAGCGCCGCGCACGAGCTCGCAGTTCGCGAGGAAGTCCCCGCCGGAACCGCCGCTGCATGTGTCCTGATGCGGTGTCGCGTCGACGAACGGGACGCCCGGCAGGTCACCGTCAACGTAGTCGTCGCCACGGTCGCCCGAGACGCTGTCGCTGTCGTAGCCGCCGAAGACGCCGTCGTTGCCATCGCCTCCGGACACCACGTCATGGCCGAAGCCACCGACGGCGAAGTCGCTGCCCGCGTCGCCGTAGACCAGGTCGTCGCCAAACATGCCTGCGACCGGGGCGTCGTTGCCCGAGCCGCCCCTGAGCGTGTCGTCGCCGCCCTCGCCGAAGACCTCGTCGTCCCCCGAGCCCCCGTCGACGTAGTCGGGACCGCCCGCCGTGGGCGGCGCGAAGCCGTTGTCCCCGGCCACGAAGTCGCTGCCGGAACCCGCGTAAATGTAGTCGCCGCCGAGCCCGCCGCAGATCAGATCGCCGCCGCCGAGACCGAAGATCGTGTCTGTGCCCGCGCTGCCGACGATCACGTCAGGGCCTGTCGTGCCGATGATGCTGCCCGTGCCCGAGACGGTCGCCGTCTCGCCGAGGCAAGTCGGATCTGCTGCCGTGCCCGTGCCGGCGAGCGCTACCAGAGCCGCGACCGCCACAGGCACGATCACCAAGAACCTCTTCACTGCCCCTCCCTCCGTTGACGCGGGCGACCTTAATCGATTCCGCGCGCACGTTCGGCGTCCCCCGGTCGAAGGCTCGCGTCGCAGGCGCCCTTGTCCCGCGGCGGGCGCCGGACGCCCCTCCTTCTTCTCCGGCTCGCCCTTAGCCTCGATCCACCGTTTCTTTGCCGGGTGCCGTCCGTGGTGCCGTGCAAAGTGACCTCCTGAGCAGGCAAGACGGGCTGTGTGCGCAGCCGCGGGTCCTGCGCCCAGGAGGTCATCCATATGGTGACGACTCGGGAGAG
>JBHEMZ010000030.1:0-24158 GCA_046262315.1 Gaiellaceae bacterium | reverse complement strand
AGCTCCGCGAGGCGCTCGGCTCCGAGATCATGGTGCACTTCAGCGTCGATGCGAAGCGCGCAGTGACCGAAGACGTACGTGAGCTCGCGAAGGACGTCGGCGACGAACGGGTCGCCGAAGAGCAAACCGCGCAGGACGGCGGAACGACGCTGATCGGGCGCTTCGGCTCCCGGTCGCGCGTGAAAGAAGGGGAGACCGCGACGGTGGCCGTCGATACCCGCTCCCTCCATTTCTTCGACCCCGAGACGGGTCTCGGGATCTACGACCAGACCGACTAACGAAAGGACGCTCGATGCGGAAGCACAGATTCCACTTCCTGTTGCTCCTTCTCGTCCTCATGCTCGCGGCCTTCGTGCCGGGGTGTGGAGGCGACGACGGAGGCGGGGAAGCTGCAGAAGAGACGACCGGCGAGGAAGGGGGCGAGAAGGTCTCGGGAGAGATCACGATCGCCGGCCTCTGGACGGGCGGCGAAGGCGAGTCGTTCCAGGCCGTTCTCGACATCGAAGAAGTGCAGTGCCCGCGTGTCAACGGCCACATCGGTCTCCTCGCCCTCACGGACGCGGGAGCGGGCACCGAAGCGGCCGACCATCGTTGTCTTTCCTGCGGCGGCGCGCTCCTCCACGATGCGGTCGTCCCCCACGTCCTCGGCGAGCTCGCGGACATCCTCGGTGAGCGCGGGCTCGGCGTCCACGACGAAGTGCACCATGATCTCCGAGCCGAGCGCCTCGCGTAGCTGCACGGTCCCCCGCACCTTCGCTCCCTCGCCTCGCTCGGGCGCGATCGCGGCGTCCTCGAGGTCCTCGGGTCGGATTCCGAGCACGATCGAACGGCCCTCGTAGTTGAGAAGCCCCGGCCGCGTGGCAAGCGTCTCCTCGCCGAGTGGCAGCCGCTGCGAGCCCGCGACGATCTCGAGGCCCCCGTTTCGCCGGGCCAGGGTTGCCTCGACCATATTCATCGCCGGGCTGCCGATGAAACCCCCCACGAAGAGGTTCACTGGGCGGTCGTACAGCTCCTGCGGCGAGTCCACCTGCTGGATTTCGCCCTTGCGCATAACGGCCACCCGGTCGCCCATCGTCATCGCCTCGACCTGGTCGTGCGTGACGTAGAGGGTCGTCACGCCGAGGTCGCGCTGAAGTCCGCTGATCTCGGCGCGCATCTGCACGCGCAGCTTCGCGTCGAGGTTCGAGAGGGGCTCGTCCATAAGGAACGCCTGCGGCTGGCGGACGATCGCGCGACCCATCGCCACCCGCTGACGCTGGCCGCCGGAGAGGGCGCGTGGCTTGCGCTTGAGAAATGGCTCCAAGTCGAGGATGCGCGCCGCGTCCTCGACTCGTTTTTGGATCTCCACCTTCGGCACCTTCTGGAGCTTGAGGCTGAAGGCGATGTTGTCGTAGACGGATAGGTGCGGATAAAGCGCGTAGCTCTGGAAGACCATGGCGATGTCGCGGTCGCGCGCCGGCACGTTGTTGACGACGCGCTCACCGATCTTGATGGCGCCCTCGGAGATCTCCTCGAGGCCCGCGAGCATCCGCAGGGCGGTCGTCTTGCCGCACCCGGACGGTCCGACGAGCACCATGAACTCGCCATCCTTGACGTCGAGATCGATGCGGTCCACGGCGCGCGTGCCATCCGCGTAGACCTTGCTCACCTGTTCGAAGAAGACTCCGGCCATGGGACCCTTTCCTCGGGGCCGCGTGTTTACCAAACTTCAGCCGCTCCTTGCGACTTTACCGACGCGCGGCTGCCGGCTCCACACCCCCCACGAGCAAGGAGCACGACCACCGGCACCATGCGCGCGGCCAGGACGAAGCCGAGGTCGGAGGCGGAGCCGGTCAGATCGAGCACGGCGAACTGATCGCCGCCGGCGCAGGCCGTCGGCGAGCTTCGAGGTGGCCCGCCCGGCGAAGTACCGCTGAACTGACGCTCCGAGAGCGCGCCGAGCGCGGGCAGTCTCATCGGGCCGAACCTATCGCGGAACGGGTAGGGTCGCGCGGTCACGACGAACAACAGGAGATCTCTATGCGGGTCATGCAGTGCGACTGCGGGCACACGCTTCGTGCGGAGAACGACGACCAGCTCGTCGAGCAGGGCAAGCGACACGTTGCGGAGGTTCACCCCGACATGAACATGAGCGACGAGCAGCTCCGCGAGCTGATCGCTGCGAACGCCCGCGACGAGTAGCAGCCGCCGCAAGTCCGGCCTGCTGCGCAGGCCATGACGACTTGCGGCGGGTTGCCGTGAAGTCAGACGCGACTTCGCGCGTTGTGGCTGCGGCGGGGCAAGCCCGCCTCCCTGCCGCCGCAAGTCCGGCGCGCTGACGCGCGCCATGACGACTTGCGACGGGTTGTCGGGGAGTCAGACGCGACTTCGCGCGGCGTGGCTGCGGCGGGGCAAGCCCGCCTCCGCTCTGTAGCGTGGAGCAGTGGAGGTGGCGCGAGGGTTGGGTCAGGCGACGGCGAGGGTGACGACTCGCTCCTCGCGCGACTCGCGGTAGTTCTCGCCCAGGGCTTCCGCGAGCTTGCGCTCGAGCTCGCCCGTCTCGGCGAGCTCCTCGACGATGTCGGCGCCGCCGACCAGCTCGCCGCCCACGAACACCTGCGGGATCGTCGGCCAGCCGGACTGGCTCGAGAGCTCCTGGCGGAAGTGCGGGTCGGGCAAAACGTCCACCGCGGTAACGGGCGCGCCCGCCGCTCGCAGCGCCTCCAGAGCGCGCCCCGAGTTGCCGCACATGCAGAACGCCGGCGTGCCCTTCATGAAGAGCGCTACCGGCTCGTTCTCGATCACCTCGCGGATCTGGTCGCGCAGCTCCATCAGTCTCCCTTCGTCTTGATGCGCAGCTCATGGATGGTGCCGTCGGCGAGCGGCGCCGCCAGCGCGTCGTAGACGAGCCGGTGCTGCTCGACGAGCGAGAGCCCGCGGAAGCGCTCGTCCGACACGGTCACCTGGAAATGGTCGCCGCCGCCGGTGCGGTCCTCGACGGACAACTCCGCGGCGCGGGGGAACGCGTCGCCCAGCAGCTCGCGAAGGCTCTCAACGGCGGACATGCGCTCGACTGTAGCGCCTCGGACCGCGCTTACTGCGAAGCGCCGCGGTCGCCGAGAGCCGAGTCCGCCGCCTCGTCGGCCGCCAGGGCAGAACCGGCCGCACGCGCGGCGTCGAAGGCGGATGCGCCCAGACGCCGCCGAGAGTCGGCGATCAGTGCGTCCCTCTCGGCTAGATCACCCTCGGACGGATGGATGTCGAGCTCTCCCAGGAGGCGATCGACGGCACCCCATAGCCGCGCGGCGCGGAGGTCGTCCTGCTCCGCCGCCGCGACGCGGGCCAGATCCTCAAGACAGTGAAGCGTCGTGATCGAGTCGCCCAGCCCGCGTGAGAGCTCGAGCCCTTCTTCCAGCAGGCGGCCGGCCTCGCCCGTGCGCCCGAGCTGGAGCTTTGCGTACGAGAGGTTGATCAGCGAGACGATCACTGAGCGCTCGTCGCCCGCCTCCCGGTCGAGTTCGAGCACCTCGGCGGCGATGCGCTCGGCGTTTGCGAGGTCGCCGCGCCGCCGTGCGAGCACCCCCTGGCTGCTTAGAGTCGCCGCCGCTCCCGCCGCGTGCCCGATCCCCCGGAATGTCTCGAGCGCCTCGTCGAACAGCTCCTCCGCGCGGTCGAATTCCTCGAGCCCGACGGCCACGTTGCCAAGGGTCTGCTTCGCCCTCGCTCCGGCTAGCTCGTCGTGCGCCTCTTCGGCGCAGTCGATGGCCTGGGCAAGGAAACGCTCGGCATCGCGCAGGTCGCCCTGGAGCCTCGCGATCGCTCCCGCCGCGCGCAGCGCCATGCCGCGCGGCCCGGGGGAGCCGCCCAGCGCGAGCGCTGCAGCAAGCCGCGCGCGGCCTTCCGTCATGTGGCCGTGGCCGGCCCAGAACCGCCACATCGAATCGGCCAGGCCGAGCGCCCGATCGGCAGCGCCGGCTTCGATGAGCCGGTCGAGCGCCGCGCGCACGTTCGAGTGCTCTTCCTCGAGGCGGCGGAGCCATGCCGCCTGATCCGGTCCCGAAAGCTCTTCCGCACCCCGCTCGGCAAGCGCCGCGAAGTGGTCGGAGTGGCGCGTGCGAGTCGCGTCGGCCTCGCCGGACTCCCGCAGACGCTCGTGGGCGTACTCGCGAATCGTCTCGAGCACGTCGAAGCGCACCTCGCCGCCGGTGCCGGCTCGCCGGCGGATCAGATGCTGGTCGACGAGCTCCGTCACCCCGTCGAGGACGTCCAGGTCGAGACCGGGCGCGCAGACCACTTCGGCTGCCTCTATCGTGAAGCCGCCCGCAAAGACCGCGAGGCGTGCGAACAGGCGCTGCTCTGCAGGATCGAGCAGTCCGTAGCTCCAGTCGATCGTGGCGCGGAGCGTCTGCTGGCGTTCCGGGAGGTCGCGCGCGCCGCCCGTCAGCAGCCTTAGCCGGTCGTCCAGGCGTGAGAGCAGGCCTGCCGGCGACAGGAGACGAGCCGGGCAGCGGCGAGCTCGAGCGCCAGCGGCAGGCCGTCGAGCCTGGCACAGATGGCGCGCAGCGCCGCCTCGTTCGCCTCCGTGCGCTCGAAGTCCGCGCGGGCGGCGCGGGCCCTCGCGACCAGCAGCTCGAGCGCTTCGTCGTCGGCGAGAGGCGGCAGCTCGTACTCGTGCTCGGCGCTCAGGCGCAAAGGCGCCCGGCTCGTCACGAGCAGCGTTGGTCCGGATGCGGCGTCGAGCAGCCGCCCCAGTGCAGGCGCTGCGTCGAGCAGCTGCTCGAAGTTGTCCACGCAGAGCAGCACTCGGCGGTCACCAAGCGCCGCTGCGAGCGTCTCCTCGATGGCCGACCCCGGCTGCTCGGGGACCTCGACCGCCTGCGCGATCGCCGACGGCACCAGCGCAGGATCCACGGCGGCCGCGAGCGGCACGAAATGCACGCCGTCGGGAAACACTCCGGCCACCCGCTCCGAGAGCGCCAGGGCGAAGCGCGTCTTGCCCGCCCCACCCGGGCCACTGACGGTCAGCAGACGGGTTCGGCCGAGCAGGCGCTCGGCCTCGGCGAGTTCCTGCTCTCGCCCCACGAACCCGGTTGGCTGAGGCGCGAGCTCCGGCGGCGCGGAGGCCGGCGCCGAAAGGGCCGCATCGAGTGCCTCGGCGAACGCGGCGCACGTGGCGTACCGCTCGTCGGGTCGCTTCGCCAGGGCCCGTGCCAGCACGGTGTCGGCGGCAGGGGGAACATTCGCACGGCCGGCCAGTTGCGGCGGCTGCTCGCGAAGGTGGGCGTAGAGCATCGCCGCCTCGTTCTCCCGCACGAACGGGGGCTCGCCCCCGATGCACTCCCACGCCAGGCACGCGAGGGCGTACTGGTCGGCGCGCCCGTCGAGTGCCCGCCCTTCGATCTGTTCCGGGGCGGCGTACGCGAACGTGCCGACGAGCTGGCCGGCCGCCGTCAGGTCGCCGCCCACCGCGTGCGTCTTGGCGAGTCCGAAGTCAGTCAGGTAGGCATGGCCGTCCGGCGTCACGAGCACGTTGCCAGGCTTGACGTCTCGGTGCACGAGCCCGAGGGCGTGGGCTGCGTCCAGCGCCCCCGCGACCTGCGCGACGAGCCCCGCGGCACGGTGCGGCTCGAGCTGCCCCACCCGCTCGACGAGCGCGCGCAGGTCCTCGCCCTCCACGAGGCGCATAGCCAAGTAGAGCAGCCCGTCGGCCTCGCCCGCACCGTAGATGGGGATGACGTGCGGGTGGTCGAGCGACGCCGCCAGCCGCGACTCCGAGAGGAAGCGCGCCCGGAAGCCCTCGTCCGCCTCGTACTCGGGGGCGAGGATCTTGACGGCCACCTTGCGCCCGAGATGGGGCTCGTCGGCGCGGTACACGACCCCCATGCCGCCGCGGCCAAGCAGCGACTCCACTCGGTACCCGGCGATCTCGCTTCCGATTGACAGCGTGGCGCTCGTGGGGCAGTTCTACAGCGTCGAGGACGCCTCCGCCAACCCCTCGCACGCGCCGTCCGCGATGATCGGAGGCGTGACCCCCGTTCCGCTGCCTCCGTGGCGCATCGTCTTCATCGCCCAGATCCTCCCGGCTGTCCAGGGCTTCCACGCGTACGCGACGGCCGCCGGCCACCGCCCGGTAGCCGTCCTGACCACCCCGAGCGCGCAGGGCCGCCATCTGTCGCCGCGCAACCTGGACTTCTTCCGGCAGCTCGTCGAGGGAGCACCGCCCGAGCTGGACGTGATCGTCGTCAGCGAAAAAGCCCGCCTCGAGCCGCTGATCCTCGCGCTCGATCCCGACCTGCTGATGGTGGCCGGGTTCTTCTGGCGGCTGCCCCCCGAGGTGCTCGCCATCCCGCGCGTCGGCGCCGTCAATTCGCACCCGTCGCTGCTCCCGCGCCACCGAGGCCCCGTCCCGTTCGCGTGGGCCGTGCGCGAGGGCGACACCGAGCTCGGCCTCACCTTCCACCGCATGGACGAGCACTTCGATACCGGCGCGATCCTGGCGCAGGGCACGGTGCCGCTCGGCGAGGATGACGGCTTCCCCGACCTCGCCCCGCGGCTCGGCGAACTGTCGCAGCGCCTCCTGCCCGTGGTATTCGAGCGGCTCGCAGCCGGCGATCCGGGCGATCCTCAGAGCGAGCAGGCTGCGACGTACGCCGGGCACTTCGGCGAGGACTACCGGCACGTCGACTGGGGCGAGCCTGCGCCCGCCCTGCACCGGCAGGTGCGCGCCTGGCAGTTCGCGTTCGCGGAGGATGCGGGCCCGCTGGCGACCGTCGAGGGCCGCACCCTGCGGCTGATCCGCTCGCACGTCGAGCCGGACGCGTCGGGCGCGCCGGGCACGGTGCTGCGCCGTAAGGGCGACGAGCTGCTCGTTGCCTGCGGCGAGGGCGCGTTGTGGCTGCTCGAGACCGAGCAGGTCGAGCACACCGAAGGTTCGATTCGCGCGTAAGTGGGGTGGCATGACGTCCATGCGCCGCTCGCTCGTCTTCACGCTCGTCACCCTCCTGGCCGCGGGCCTAGCGGTCGGGGGCGCTCGCGGGCGCCGCGAAGAAGCCGGCTCTCCCCGACGTGATTCAGCTCCCGCCCGGCTCCAGCCCGAGGGCATCGCGATCCGCGGCACGACGTTCTACGTCGGCTCGATCCCGACGGGCGCGATCTACCGCGGCTCGCTGGTCACCGGCACGGGCTCGATCCTGCCGGGCACGGGGCGGCCCGGGCCGCGCAGCCACGGGGCTCGAGGTGGACGGGCGCCTCCTGTTCGTCTCCGGCGCAGGTACGGGCAAGGCGTTCGTCTATGACGCCCGTACGGGTGCCCCGCTCGCGACGTACCAGCTCGCGACGACGACTCCCACGTTCATCAACGACGTGGTCGTGACGCGCAAGGCCGCGTACTTCACGGACTCGCGCCAGCAGGTGCTCTACCGCCTCCCGCTGCGCCACTGGCCACCGTCTGCCGGCGCCGGGTGACGTCCAGCAGGTTCCGCTCACGAACGACATCCGCTACACGGACGGCTTCAACGCGAACGGCATCGACGCGACCCCGAACGGCAAGGTGCTCGTGATCGTGCAGAGCAACGAGGGGCTGCTGTTCAAGGTCAACCCGAAGACGGGCGTCACCCGACGGAGCGTGCTGACGGGCGGGGACGTCCGAAACGGCGACGGCATCCTGCTCGACGGCAAGCGCCTCTACGTCGTCCAGAACCGCAACAACCAGATCGCGTGATCCGGGTCACCCACGACCTGAGCGCGGGCACGATCCTCGGCCACATCATGAGCCCGGGCTTCGACGTCCCGACGACGGTCGACGAGTTCGGGAAGTGGTTGTACGCGGTAACGCGCGCTTCACGACGCCGCCCACGCCGCAGACGCCGTACACGGTCGTCCGCGTTCCCAAACGCTAGCCGGCGCAGCAGGCCAGCACGAGGGCGGAGCCGCCTCCTTCGAGGCGTCTCCGCAACCCCGTGCCGCCGCTCAGACGGCGGCCGTCGCCGGCACGCGCGAGTTGAAGTAGGCGTGCGCCTCGTACCAGTTCGTCGTCGGCTGCCCCTCCATGCCGACCTGCTGGATACCCGGCATGAGGCGATCCTGGAAGAAGCGGTCGAACTGTTCCTGCGACTCCCACACGTCCACGACGACGATGCCGCCGTCACGGAACCAGGCGACGTGGAAGACGAGGCCCTCCGGGGGCTCCGTCTCCCAGCGTACGATCGGTCGGAGCGCGTCGTACTTGTCCGGCGTGAAGCCCTCCCAGCGCATCTTCATGACCTGCGCCATCGCACCTCCTTTGTCCGGGGTCGGCCCATCCTCTCTCGCGGCACGAGCCGCTGCAAGGCCTCGCGTTAGAGTCGCCGCGGTGAGCCCGCTCTCGAACGACACGGCTCGTCCCGCTCCGCGAACCGACGTCGACGGGCCGGCGCTCCGCTTCGACTTCCCGGGCCTGTTGATTGGGGTCGCCGAGTACGACGAGGGGCCGACGGGCTGCACCGTCTTCCAGTTCCTGCCGGGCGGAGCGGCGACCGCAACGGACGTCCGCGGCGGCTCTCCCGGCCAGATCGGCGGCTACGAGTGGGTGCACGCGATCTGCCTCGCGGGCGGATCGCTATACGGGCTCGAGGCGGCGACGGGCGTCGCCGCCGAGCTCTTCGCGCAGCGTGATTACGAGGTGGGCTGGACGATGATCCCAGCCGTCTCGGGAGCGATCATCTACGACTTCGGCCCACGGGAAACGAGCATCTACCCGGACAAGGAGCTCGGCCGTGCCGCGGTGCGCGCGGCGCGCGAAGGGGTCTTCCCGCTAGGGCCGCGCGGCGCTGGACGGTCCGCGACCGCCGGCAAGACATTCGAGTACTCGCAGGGCGAGCCTGCCGGCCAGGGCGGCGCCTTCCGCTGCATCGGCGAGACGAGGGTGGCCGTCTTCGCCGTCGTGAACGCGGTCGGCGCCGTCGTCGACCGGAAAGGACACGTGGTGCGCGGCCATCTCGACCGCGCCACCGGTTCGCGCACGGGGCTGGTCGCAGGCGTCGAGCAGCGCCTCGCGGGCGCGCAGCCGGCATCACCGCTCCCCGGCAACACGACCCTCACGGTCGTCGTGACGAACCAGGCCCTCGACCCGCGCTCGCTGAAACAGCTCGGCCGCCAGGTGCACGCGTCGTTGAGCCGCGCCATCCATCCCTTCCACGCGCTCGTGGACGGCGACGTGCTCTACGCGGTCACGACCGCAGAGGTGGACAACCCCGCCGTCGACCCGATCAGCCTCGCCGTCGTGGCATCCGAGCTCGCCTGGGACGCGGTGCTGGCAGCCGTCTCGTACTGACGCCTGCGCACGTTCGCCCGCCGGCGTGACGCGGCCCGGAGGTCAGCCGGCGCGGCTCGCGCCGGTGGGCTCCGTCGTAGCCGCCAGCGCGGGCGGCGCCGCGCGCATGTGCGGGCGCAACGTGAAGCCCACGACCGTCATCGCAAGACCGGCCGTGCCGGCGACGACGAATGCGAGCTCGGTACCCCCCACGTCCGCAAGCCACCCGGCCAGCAGGCCGCCGAGCGGGGCGGCGCCGCCGAACGCCAGCAGCCAGAGGCTCAGCACGCGGCCGCGCAGATGATTCGGCACCGTCAGCTGAAGGATCGCCTGGCTGTTGGACGTCCAGAGCGTGAAGCAGACCCCGATGAAGAAGAGCAGCACCGCACACGCCCAGACGGTCTGCTGAGGCGCGAGCGCGAGCAGCGTCAGGCTGAAGCCGCCCGTCCCCGCGATCAGCGCCTTGAAGCTCGCGCGCGCAAGGCCTGCCGCGAGCAGCGCGCCCAGAAGCGCCCCGCCGCCGAAGCTGGCCGACAGCGCGCCGAAGGTCCGTGCACCCACGTGAAGCGTGTCCGACGCGAGCACGGGCACGAGCACGTGGAAGTTGAAACCGACCGTGCTCACCACGAGCGTCAGGAGTAGCACGACACGGATCCGGGGCGTGTGCAGCGCGTAGACGAGACCGTCGCGGATGCCACCGAACACGCTCGGCCGCTCGTCGCGCTCGACCGGGACGAGGTCGGCCGCCCGCATCCGCAGCAAAGCGGCAAGCACCGCCAGGAAACTGAGCGCGTTGAGCGCGAAACAGACGCCGACACCCGCCGCCGCGATCACGACGCCCGCCACGGCTGGGCCGACCACGCGCGAGGCGTTGAACAGGCTCGCGTTGAGCGCAACAGCGTTCGAGAGCTCGTCACGCCCCACCATCTGGAACGTCAGCGAGTGCCTCCCGGGAGCGTCGAACACGAGCGCGGTGCCGCCGAGCGCCGCGAGCGCGTAGGCGTGCCAGACCTCCGCCCGCCCCGAGAAGGCGAGCACCGCGAGCGCGACCGAGACGAGCATGGCGAGCACCTGCGTGACCATGACCATGCGCCGGTTGTCGAGGCGGTCCGCCAGCACGCCGGCGAAGAGACCGAAAACGGTGAAAGGGATAAAGCGGCAGAAGGCGAGCAGACCCACGGCGACGGGCGAGTGCGTCAGCTCGACGACGAACCAGGCGAGCGCGGTGTTCTGCATCCAGGTGCCCGTGAGCGACACGACCTGGCCCGAGAAGAAAAGCCGATAGTTGCGGTGCTTGCGCAGGCTCGCGAACGTGCGCGCGCCGGCGGCGAGTACCGCCGCCGTCATGCGTCCTCCTCGAGCAGCCGGAGCAGCGGTTCCACTGCCCGATCGACGGCCTCGAGCTCTGGCGCCGACAGGCGCTGGAGCCTGCGCGCGAGCCAGACCGTGCGATGCCGACGCACGGCCCGCAGAACGCGGGCGCCCTCATGGGTGAGCTCGAGCCCGACCCGCCGGCGGTCGTCCGTCGACGGCACGCGGCGCACCAACCCCGCCGCCTCGAGGCGATCGACGTGACCGGACATGCCGGCCGCCGACATCCCTTCACGCTGCGCCAGATCGCGCACACCGGGCCCCGGCGACGTGCGGATCAACCACAGCAGCGTCGCCTGGCCGCCGGTCACCCCGAGCGCGGCCAGCTCGCGCCGCAGCTCGCGATTCAGGCGCAGCAGCACTGGCCTTAGACGGTTGGCCACGGCCACGGGATCGAGCTCCTGGACGATGGACATCGTTCACCAGGTTAACAAAACTGCTTAATACCGTTAACGAGTTCGCCCTTCTCGCCGATCGCTCGGCACGATCCGCTCTCATGGAGCGCCGGTAAGGCTCGCCCGCCAACCGGCAGTTCGGCAGGGCGTAGGACGGGTCACAGGCGGCGGCGGTAGCATCGGAGAGTCGGCGCCGAGGAGGCGAGGATGTGCGGATGAGGCGGATCGCGCTCGTGCACGCTGCCGCCGCGTGCGCCGTGTTGGTCGCCGCGTCCGCTGCCGGCGCGCGACCCACTCTCACGGCACCCGCGGCGAAGCCGAAGCTCGCGGTCCGGCTCGCAGCGCTGAGCCACACCGCCCGCACACATGGCCTGGCCCGCGCGCTCGCCGCCGCCCGTGCCTCGGGGGAAGACGTCGCGGGCGGACGGGTCGCCGTGGAGGTCGAAGCGACCGGCGTGGCGCGTGCGCCGGCCGCACTTGCGGCCGTTCGCCGTGCGGGCGGGCGCATCGTGCATGCTAACGGGCGCCGCGCGACCGTCCTGTTACCGCCTGGCGCGCTCGAGTCCGTCGCCCAGGCCGGCGCCGTCCGCTTCGTGGGCGATCGCGCGCGCCCGTTCCTCGACGCTCTGCCCGGCGAAGGCGTCTCCTCCACGGGCGCCCCGCGCTGGCACGCCGCAGGCTGGACGGGAACAGGCGTCAAGCTCGGCGTGATCGACGGCGGCTTCGCGGGCTACCGGGCCCGGCAGGCGACGGGTGACCTGCCCGCGTCGGTCGAACTCGTGGACTTCTGCCAGCTCTCCCGTTTCGAGGCGCTCGATCACGGTACGGCGGTCGCCGAGATCGTCCACGAGATGGCGCCCGGCGCCCGCATCTCGCTCATCTGCATCGACGACGGGGTCGCGCTCGGCGAGGCGCTCCTCTTCGCGCGCCAGAACGGCATCCGCATCGTCAACCACTCCGCAGCCTGGTTCAACTCCTGGCGCGGCGACGGTACGGGCCCGCCCGAGACCCCCGACGGCGTTGCGTCGGCGGCGCAGGCGGCCGACATCCTCTGGGTCAACTCTGCGGGGAACTACGCGCGCGCCCACTGGTCGGGGCGGCTCGACGAGGCTGGCTTCGGCTGGCACGAGTTCGCGCCCGGCGACGTCGGGAACAGCTTTACGCTGGAGCCTCGCGCAGAGGCCTGCGTCTTCCTGAAGTGGGACGACTGGCCGGTGACGGCCCAAGACTTCGACCTCTTCGTCTACCGCGACAAGGGCCACGTGCCGATCGCCGCCTCGATTGAGGAGCAGTTCGGCGAGCAGGAGCCGCGCGAGCAGACCTGCTTCAGCTTCGACGGCACGGAGCCAGAGGCGTTCTCCGTGCAGGTGCAGCGGCAGTCGGGCTTCGGCACGCCGCGGCTTGATGTCGTTGTCCCCGGCCGGCGGCTCGAGTACCAGACGGCGGCCGGCAGCCTCGGCGAGCCCGCGTCCTCGCCCGCCGCGCTCGCCGTCGGGGCGGTTTGCTGGCAGACGAACGCGCTCGAGCCTTACAGCTCGCAAGGCCCGACGATCGACGGGCGGCGCAAGCCCGAGCTCGCCGGGCCCGACTCCGTCTCGTCGGCGACCTTCGGGCTCTTCGCGGGCTGCGGCGAGCACATCGGTTTTCCCGGCACGTCGGCCTCGGCACCGCACGTGGCCGGGGCGGCAGCGCTTGTGAGGCAGGCTCGCCCGTGGTGGACGGCGGCGCAGATTCGCGCGTTCCTCGTGCAGCGCACGGCCGACGTGGGCGTGGCCGGTCGCGACAACCAGTCCGGGGCGGGACGCCTCGCCCTCGGCCCGCCGCTCGGCCGTGTGGCGAATCCGCCCGCGCCGCTGCGCCTTCCCCAGCCCCTCTCGGCGCCGGCGATTCGCGGCGCGATCTCCCACGGCAGCACGGTTCACGCGCGCCCCGGGCGCTGGCGTGGCACGGCGCCGATCTCGTTTCGCTACACCTGGCTCCGCTGCAGCGTGGACGGCGTGCGCTGCTCGAAGTCGGGGCGGTTCGGCGCGCGGTACGCGGTACGCACCGAGGACGGCGACTTCACCTTGCGCCTGGCGGTGACGGCGACGAACGCCGCCGGCACGCGCACCGTGCTCTCACGGGCGAGCGATCCCGTACCCGGCGGATACTCCAGCGAGCCGGGCGACGAGCTCGTGCTCTACTCGTTTACGACCACCGCGACGCCTCGTCCGGGCGGGGTTCTCGAGGCGAACGTCCGCGTGATCAAGATCGACGGGACGATCCTGCTCGGCGCGGCCGTACGGTGCACGGCAACCGCCGCTGGGAGGCGCCTGGTCGTGGTCGCCCGCGGATTCTCCAACGGCCTTGCGCGTTGCCGCTGGCGGGTGCCGGCGAGCGCCGCGGAAGCACGGGTCAACGGGATGCTTACAGTCGTCGCCGGCGGGCGCGAGGCACGCCGTGCTTTCGCCACGACCGTCACGCGCTAGTCCGGCGATAGTGGGGTTTCAGGACGAGAAGGCCGGCGGCGCACCGCCGGCCCTCTCGAACGAATGTTCTACTTCCGCGCGTAGTAGATGAACTGCAGGTGGAGCCCCGGCCTGTCAGCAGCCAGGTCTCGCATGTCGGTCCAGACCATCTTGGCCTGGCCGACCCGGTCGTACTCGAGCCCGATGTAGTCGCCGTGGAACGTGGCACAGTTCCCACAGCCCGCGACGCCGGCGCGGAAGTACCGTGAGTGCACCGGGTCGGACGGCGCCGTGCTGACGTCCGTCTTCACACCGGGGCCGCCGCCGCTGGGGAACTCCGTCAGGGTGGTCTCGTAGTGCACGGGGTCGCCCGCGACGCGGTCGTGGTAGAGCACGCCGACCGTCCCGTTCACCGGGTTGACGTCGACCCACGGGAACCACTGGTCCGACTTGGCCTCGTCGAGGTCGTCGACCTGACGTGGTCCGCTCCACGACTGCCCGCCACTCGTTGAGGACATCAGGAAAACGTCGGTGTTCGTCGCGGGTTCGTCGGAATCGTGCAATCCGTTCCGGTTGTCCGAGAACACGAGGTACAGGTCGTTGCTCGTCGCCCCGGCGCGCGGATCGACGACGACGTTGCCCGCCGAGTTCACCCGCAGCTGGTAGCCGGTGAGAGTCTGGCGGCCGTTCACGTTGAGCGGGTAGTCGCGCGAGCCGTCCTCGATCCCGACGACGAAGCTAGGCACGGACCAGGTGCCGCCGCCGTTCGTCGATTTCACGAGCAGGTACTGGTCGTCGTAGACCTCGCCGCCTTCCCAGAGTGTCGTGTTCTGGGAGTTCTGGAAAGCCACGTAGACGATGCCGTCGCGGCCGATGGTCGGCACGGAAAACTGGTTCTCGTCGCAGCGCCCGGCTGCCTCCCCGTCAGTCTGGTCGATGCAGAGCGCCGCGTTCGAGCCGGAGATCTCTTTCGGCGTCGACCAGTGGATGCCGCCGTCGTCCGAGTGCGACTCGTAGATCGGCGAAGAGAGGTACTCGCCGCTTCGCGAGATGAACTTCGTCCAGGTGATGTACGTGCGCCCGTAGAACGGTGATGACGGACTGTTGTCCGTCTCCATCCACTCCTTGTCGTTGAAGCGCTGGGCGTTGGACAGATCACAGCCGACGCCGTTGTCGACGACCGTCGCCGGCCTCCAGGTGAATCCACCGTCGTACGACCGCGACACGACGAGGTCTCCGCGGCATGCCTCGCCCGTCGAGTACTGGAACGAGTAGTTCAACGAGGAGTGGATCCAGACGTCGTGCTTCCGGTCATAGGAGGTGACCGGATCGCTGCCGGTCACCTGCGGGCTCTTCCGCGACATATCGCCCGTGAACCACGACGAGCCATTGTTCGTGGTCGTATAGAACTCGTCGCAGCAGGACTCGTAGTCGTTCGAGCTGGCCACCATGTGGCGCTCGTCGTTCGTGTGCACCTCAATGTCCGGCTCGTTGTTCGGAGTTGGGCCGTCACAGTCGAGCAACACGTTGGCGCCGCTGGGGTCCCCCGGTGGTCGCGGCGGCGGCGCGATGCACTCCGACTGCGAGTGCGGCCCATGCTGCTTTGCGAAGCCGGCGATGTCCGGTGTGACCGAGCGTTTTCCGGCCATGCCGAGCTCCGGTTCGGCCGGGCGGCCACCGGCACCGCCCGCAACGGTGAGGACTGCCAGCGCCGCCATGGCAGCGAGCAGCCCGTACTTAAGCGTCTTCACAGTCGACTCTCCCCCTCTTTCGGGATGATCGGCAGCCCCCGCGGGCGCCGTGCAAAGCCGAGGCTAGCTGCGCTGCGTGCGTCTGTCTATTGCCCGGCGAGGCCGCGGCGGACGGCATGCAGGAGGACGCGCCGTGGGTAGTCGAACTCGCGTGCTCTGTCGTCGCGGACGGGGCCGTGGAAGCTGATCCGCGCGTCGCCGTCGGCGTCGCCTGGACGAGCCGGCCGGAGAACTCGAGGCTTCGTCCACCGAGCCGACCTCGAGGGAGACGTGGTTGATCCCGACCGCGCGGGCTAGGGCCATCAGCGCTCGAGGAAGACGGCGAGCGTTGCGGTATAGCCGTGTAGGAAGGCGCGGCCGCCGACGGGTCCGATCTCGCCGCCGCAGAAGAACCCGGCCAGCGCGGGCGAGCCGAGCGCCTCAGCGACGAGCCTCGCGTCGTGGTCCGGCTCGCCGAACATGTGCGTGCCGCGGCCGTTGCAGGTGAAGAGCAGCGCCCCCGCCGGCCGGCGACCGCCGTGAAGGGCTCGACCGAGTGCCTCTTGGAGGTCCTCGTCCGCCGTGGCGCGGTCGCGGACGTGGAAGCGCAGCGTCTGGCCCACGCGCACGGGCTCGCCCACTGCGATCGCGCCGGAGTCCTCGTCGGCGCCGATCAGTGCGCGCATCAGGTAGTCGCCGCGGCCGTACTCGGCGCGGTTCTCGTCGATCACGAGCCCAGCGAGCACGCCCCGCGCGGCGAGCATCCGCTCCGACGGCGTCAACGATGCGATCTCGGCCTGGAGGCGGACGAGAGCGGGCTGCCCGGCGAGCTCGTAGACCACGTTGCCTTCGGCGCTCGTGATCACGGCGTCGCGACCGATCGGGGCGCAGCCCTGAGAGACGGCGGTCACGACCGGGACGCCGCTGACGGCCGCGCCGACGGCGCCGTCCGTGATCACCCGGTCGTTCAGGATGAGCGCCTGCGCCTCCGGCTCGCCGCCGCCCGCCGCGAGTCCGCCGACGAGTGGCAGGCCCGGCTCGTCCTCGTTCAGCTTGGTGAGGAACGGCCCCGCCGGAAAGGTGTACGGGTCGACGAGCAGGGTCACGAGCGAGGGATCGTGCAACGGCGGGAAGCCCGCCACCGCCGTGCCACCCTCCGTTTCGAGCGCGAAGGTGTGGAAGAGGTCGATCTCTGCAGACTCGGGGAGGCGGGCGGCCCAGACGGCCGCCGCTGGGCCGCTCTCGAGCTCCTGGCCGCCGGCGACGATCCCCTCCGCCACGCAACCGAGAAGATGGCGGGGGCGGAGCCGGTCGAGCACGGTGGCGACGGCGTCCTCGACGTCGCCCAGATGCGCGGGAGAGAGGAACAAGAACGCCAGGTCGGGGCTGCCGGCGAGCGCGGCGCCCGCGCGGCGCGCCGCCTCGGCGCCCGCGCGTCCAGCGTGCTCCGTCAGCGAGACGCCCACGCCGATGCGCGTCGCCGCGATCTCCCCCGACTCGATCACTTCTCTGAGTCTATGCACGCCCGGGCGGAACGGAAGGCTGGGACTCGGAAACGCCGAGAATGGGGTCGGTCGGCCCCTGGAAAGAGGGTCGAGAACTCGGCGCCAACGTCGCTCCCCCGGTCGCGTGCGGCAGCGGCGCGGCTGGCGTGGGAGACGGATCATCGCCGCGACCGGGTCAGGCCGTCATCCTTCCTCTTCTCAGCCTACGTGGCGCGGTGCACCAGGCAGGTTCCGCGCTCTGTCGCAGGCTTCCGGCTGCGTCGAACGGTCCGGGCGACCCCAACTCGGCTTCCGTCGGAAGGCGTTCGACCTTCTGGTCCGCCGGCGCTGACGGCTGGACGCGGGAGGCTCTATGCGCGACAATGATTGCTCGTGTCTCGAACGAGCCGAAGTCTCGTGTTGACGGGGCGGCGCTGCGTCGCCCTCGCCGCTGTGGCGGCGCTCGCCGCGCTGCCCGGCGCCGGCCTGGCCGCGGACAGCGGCGGAGCGAACGACGCGTTTCCCGACAACCAGCCCCACGCCGGCAGCGCCGTCATCAAGGGTCTCGCGCAGGTCGGCGAGACGCTCGCGGTCGAGTTCGACGGCGCCGTCGCCCACAACGCCGACGTCCCGGTCCAGAAGGTGCAGCCCTATGGCTGGCTCCGCTGCGACGCCGAGGGACTCTCCTGCCAGGGCATCGCCGGCGCGAACGAGCCGACGTATCAGGTGGTCGCAGGCGATGTCAGCGCGACGCTGCGCGCGACCGTCCGTACGTACGAGCGCGGCGGGGCATACACGGTGCTGTCGCCTCCGACGGCGCTCGTCGCCCCCGGCGGTCCACCGGGCTCGACCCCACCGGTCGCCCAGGGGACGCAGCAGCAGCCCCCCGTGACCACGAACGCGCCTGCGAAGACCGAGCCGCAAACGACTCCGCTTTCGGTCGTGTTCTTCGCAGCGCCGCAGGCGGCCGCCGGAAGAACGTTCACCGCCCGCCTGCGAGTGCCAGCCGCGTCCGTGCGCGACTCGGCAAGCGTGCGCGTCCGCTGCGCCGCCCGGCTCGACGGCAAGCCCCTCCGCGCCACCCTCGTCCGCTTCGCGGCGGGGAGCGCGCAGTGCTCGTGGAGACTTCCTGCCGGCGCGGAAGGCAAGAGGATCGCGGGCACCGTGCGGGTGTTGTATCGCGGAAAAGCCGTGCAGCGCAGCTTCTCGCGTCGCGTCGCGTCGTACTAGTGCCCTTCAGGCACTACCTACCCTGCCGCCTCGGCGCGCCTGAGGCCGAGTAGCGACCAGAGCATGCCAAGGGCGACGAGCCCGAGCGCAGCGAGGAACGCCGCACTCGCGTGCGTAGGCTGACCGGCCACGAAATCGCGGCCGGTCTCGAGCAGGCGGGTGACCGGGTTCACGGTTGCCACGCCGTGCAGCCAGCCTTCGAGCAGGTCAAGCGGGACGTACACGGGAGCGAAGAAAAGCACGAGGAATACGGGCATCTGCATGACCGGTCCCGACTGAAGCGTCCGGATCCGCATCGCAACCCCACAGGCCCAAAGCAGTGCCGCCACGTTGAGGATCAGCGCCAGCGTGTACAGCGCGACGAGGTCGATCCCGCCGCCGCCGATGTTCATGCCTGCGACGAGCGCGACCGCAGTCAGGAGCAGCGCAGTCGTGGCCCAACGCCCGATCGCGGCGATCGCGTAGCCCACGATCAGCGCGCTGCGGCGCGGCGCCGCGAGGAAGAGGCGCTTCGTGAACCCGTACTCGAAGTCGGAGGCGATGCCGAAGCCCGTGAAAACGCCTCCGAAGGCCGCCGACTGGAGCAGCACGAAGACGAACTGGAAGGCCGTATAGCCGGGCGGGAAATCGAAACCCTCGACGTTGTCGACGATCGAGAGGCCTCCGGCGAACGCGGTGAAGAAGAAGAGCGGGAAGATGAGCTGCGGCGCGAGCAGCGCTGGGTTGCGGAAGATCTTGTAGAGCACCCGCCAGGCGAGCCCGAAGGCGATGGAGAGAAACTCGCTCACGTGCGCGTCAGCCTCAGCTTGAGCGACCACGCGGACAGCGAGATGGCAACCACGGCGAACCCGACGGCAACGCCAAACGCGAGCAGCAGTGCCTGTGCATTCCAGCCCTCGATGATCAGGCTGCGCACGCCTTCGATCAGGTACGAAACGGGGTTGACCGTCGCGGCGACGCGGAACCAGTCCTGCTCGATGAGGTTGCGCGGCATGTTCATGGACGAGATGAACAGGAAGACGAAGAACAGCGGAAAGGTCGCCTGCGTTGCCTCGCCGGAGCCCGTGCGCAGCGCGACGAACGTGCCGAACGCGCCGAAGCCGAGCGCGATGAGGGCCGCGAGCACCATCAGGACGACGCCCCCGAGAGGCCCCGCCTCGAGTCCGGCGCCGACGGCGAGGCCAACGGTGAGGTAGAAGGCGGCCTGGAAGATGCCCTGCACGACCACCCCGGCCAGCTGGCCGGCGATCAGCGCCGAGCCACGCATCGGCGTCAGTGCGAGGCGGTTGAGGAAGCCGTTCTGGATGTCACGCGCGAGGTCGGCACCTCCGTTCAGCGTCGCGAAGAGCGCGCCCTGGATGAATGGGACAGCCATCGCGAACGCGAGGAACGAGTCGGTCGGGAAGCCCGGCAGGCTCGTGGCCGCGTCGAGTCCGCCCGCGTTGACGGCGAGGAGCGCGAGCGGGAAGAAGAGCGGCGGGATGACGTGCGCCGGCTGGCGCAGCTGCCTACGCAGCGAGCGGCCCGCGAGATGGCCGATCTGTGCCGCGACGGTGCCGGTCAACGGTCGCGGTCGGGTTCGCCGTCGCCGGCCCCGTCTTCGCCCTGCCCGTGGCCCTCGAGCGAGCGGCCGGTCTTCGTCAGGAAGACGTCGTCGAGCGTCGGCGCGTGCAGGCGCAGGTCCGCGACCTCGAGGCCTTCGGCGTCCAGGGCGCGGAGGATCTCCGGCAGCCTGAGCCCGCCGTCCGAGAGCCGCACGGCCACGCCGCGCGGGGCGGCAACCGGCTCGCCGAACCGCGCGAGCACCTGCTCAACGCGATCGTCCTGATCGCGCTCGGCCGGCACAGCCTCCACGCTCGGCCGGCCGATCGTCGCCTTGAGCTCCGCCGGGGTACCTTCGGCGACGATCTTGCCGTGGTCGATGATGCCGACCCGGTTCGCGAGCACGTCCGCCTCCTCGAGGTACTGGGTGGTCAGGAAGACCGTCACGCCTTCCGCGGCGGCGAGCCGCGCGACCTCCTCCCAGAGCGCCGAGCGGCTCTGGGGATCGAGCCCGGTGGTGGGCTCGTCGAGAAACAGGATGCGCGGCTCGTGCACGAGCGCGAGTGCCAGGTCGAGCCGGCGGCGCATGCCGCCCGAGTACGCCTTCACCTTGCGGTCGGCCGCCTCGGTCAACCCGACGCGCCCGAGCAGCTCGTTCCCCTGCTTGTCCCGGCGGCAGCGCGGGATGTTGTGGAGGGCCATCTGGAGCTTGAGATGCTCCCGTCCCGTCAGAAGCGGGTCGAGCGCCGCCTCCTGAAGCGCGGCGCCGATCACCCGGCGGACCTGCGGCCCCTCACGCTCGACGTCGTGCCCGCCGACGCGGGCGCGGCCCGAGGTCGGCGGGAGCAGCGTGGTGAGCATGTGGACCGTCGTCGACTTGCCCGCGCCGTTCGGCCCGAGGAAGCCGTAGATCTCGCCGGACGCGACCCGGAGATCAATGCCGGCGACGGCGCGCACGTCCTTGAACTCGCGGACGAGCTGCTCGACCTCGATGGCGGGCTGGCCGTTCGCAGACACGGGTCGCAGCCTAGCGGCCGACTTCCGTCTCACCACCGGGCACAGCGGGAGGCGAGCTCCACTCACCGCGGCTCCGTACGCGCGGCGTATGCTCTCGAGCGTGGCGCTCCGTGCGGCGATCGTCCTGGCGGCCCTCCTGCTTGCACTTCCGGCGGCCGCGGGCACGGCTCCTTTGCGATCCAAGACCTTCCGCACGCCCTCACGGAACATCGCCTGCGCGGTCTATGTGATCGAGGGCGTCCCGGATCTGCGCTGCGACGTCCTGAGCGGGCTCCGGCCGGAGCCTTCGAGACGCTGCGATGGAGACTGGACCGGCGCCTCGATGCGCCCGCGGGGTCGGGCCGGGGCGGTCTGCGCAGGCGATACGGTGTACGACCCCCGCGCGCCGGTGCTCGCCTACGGCAGAACCTGGGAGCGGTCCGGCTTCCGCTGCAGGTCGCGGCACACCGGCCTCACGTGCGCGAACCGGAGCAAGCACGGCTTCCTCCTGGCGCGCGAGCGCTGGCGGCTTTTCTAGCCGCGCGGCGACCCGATGAGGGGTCTCGCGCTGGTTGTGTTCGCCGTCGCCGTGTTCGGCATCGGAAGCGTCGTCTTCCTGGCCACGCATGAGGACGGGCCCGCGGAGCCGCGCGTGTTACGGCTGTCGTTCGTCCTCAGCGGGGCATTCGGCGATCAGGGCGTCGTGGCGACGAAAGGCCCGCGGTTCAGCGAGCTCGTCCGGGTACTACCGAGCCCGCTGCCCGAGCGACGCCCCCGGCCCGAGCGCTCCGAAGACTGCTACCCGGCCGTGCTGACGATCGAACTGTCGGACGGCGTCCGCCACCGATACGGGCCGTGCGAGCGGCCACGCTCGCTCGTCGACGTCTCGCTCAAGCTCTGCCGACTGCTCGACCGCCCGGGGACGGACTGCGACCGGCTGCGCGGCGAAGGCGCTCCCGACGGCGAGCCCGTCTAGCCGAGCTCGACGGAGTAGCCGAGCGCGGTCGGCTGCGGCGGGAACGGGACGATCCGTGTGCGGCCGTCGGGCCGCCAGCCGCGCCGCTCGTAGAAGCGGCGGGCCTGCTCGTTCTGCTCCAGCACCCAGAGTCGGCACACGCCGCGGCCGGACTGCCGCTCACGCTCGAGAACCTCGTCGTGGAGCGCCGCGCCGACGCCGGCTCCTTGGGCCTCCGGGAGCACGAACAACGAGTCGAGGCTCTCGCGCCGGAACGCGACGTAGCCGACTGCGTGTCCCTCCTCCTCGGCCACGAGCGTCGTCACCTCGGGATCGGCGAGGCGCGCGACCCAGACAGCGCGGATCTCGGCATCCGGGAACGGATGCGCGTCCGGGGGAAAGATGTGCGCGAACGCGCCGAGCGAGGTCGTGCGCTGGATGGCGAACAGCGTCTCAGCGTGGTCAGGGCGGGCGGGCCGGATCCGCACCGGCCGAAGGTACGAGAGGGGCCGCGTGCGGCGGCCCTGAGGTGGAGCCAGCCGGGCTCGAACCGGCGACCTTCTGGCTGCCAGCCAGACGCTCTCCCAACTGAGCTATGGCCCCATGGTCGCCAAGTGTAGCCTCGAATTCGGAGTTCTCAGCCCAATGCACCCGAGCCGCTGATTGTTGCGCGCGCGAGAGAGGCGGAGATGGACCTGGGACGTCTGGGGGAACCGCTCGTACGGTAGGAAATGCAACGATCGACCTCCGCGCAGTACGCCGCGAAAGCATCGATCTCGTCCGCGGTGTAAGTCCTCTGGAGCATTCCCTCGGCGCTTCTGCGGCACGAATAGCAGCGGACGGCGACGACGTCACCGCGGCGCACGGCCCATTTGCACTGAATGCGAACGAGGTGTGAGCCTAGTTCGAAGATGAGGTCGTATCGCCCACCCTCGGCGACCGGCCGATAGACGTCGATGCCCAGTCGAACTGCCCGCGCGACGATGGCCGTCTCGGCGACCGCGCCCTTCTGATCGGTCGTGAGCATCTCAGCATGATAGTTGTCCTATCGGACAACAGCCTCAACGAGCTTAGTCGCGAGGCGGTTGCTCCAAGTCGAGCCAGGATCAGCCCGCCGCGGCGGCCTCGACGGACAGCGACGGCACGTCGCCCCAGAGGTCCTCGAGGCGGTAATAGTCGCGCGTCTCCGGCGTGAAGACGTGCAGCACTACGTCGAGGTAGTCGGCGATGATCCAGCCGCCCTCGGCCTGGCCTTCGGCGGCGCGTGGGAGCGCGTTGTGGTCCCGCTTCAGCCGCTCGCGCACCTCGTCGTAGATCGCTTTCGTCTGGCGCGGGTTGCGGCCGCTGCAGACGACGAAGAAGTCCGTGTAGATACAGACCGGCCGCATGTCGAGGATCACGACGTCCTCGGCCAGCTTCTCCTGGGCGAGGCTCGCGATCAGCTGTGCTTGCTCGAGTGCGGTCAGAGGCTGAACGGTTCCCTTCGGACGTTCTCAGTGTAGCGGGGTGACCTGCGGCTCCCGGTAGAGACCCAGCTCCTCGATCAGGCGCCCGACGGCCGGCGGCACGAGGCCCGCGATGGCCTGGCCGGCGGCCACCCGGCGGCGAATCTCGGTGGAGGAGACCGGTGCCGGCTCGATCTCGAAGAACTCGACCTGGTCCGGTCGCTCGACGGCCGCGAGCACGGAATCGAGCTGCGTGCGATCAAAGCCGGGTCGTGTAGCAACCGCGAGGCGCGCGATCCTCAGCACCTCGTTCGGGCGTTCCCACGTGAGGAAGTCGACGAAGCGGTCGGCCCCGACGAGGAAGAGGATGTCGCCGAAGCGCTCGCGTGCCCAGCGCACCGTCTCGTAGGAGTACGCCGGCTGCGGGCGGTCGACGTCCAGCCGCGAAACCTCGGCGCAAGGCACGTCCGCGAAGGCGGCCTCGGCGAGCGCGAGGCGGATCTCCGGGTCGGTAGCGACACGTTTGCCAGGGGTGCGCCCGGTCGGCGCCACGAGCAGACGATCGAGACCGAACCGCTCCCCCGCCGTCCGGGCGAGCCCGACATGACCCACGTGAGGCGGATCGAACGTGCCTCCGAACAGGCCGGTCAACGCCACGCGCCCGCTCCTCCCGCGGTGAGTCGACGACTCGAGCGTGCGTTCCAAACCGGCACCGTGAGACTCACGCGAGCTCCAGGGTCTCGTCCCCGACCGTAACCTCGTCTCCCGCTCGGGCGCCCGCCGCGCGAAGGGCACGCTCGAGCTCGTCGCGGTCAGCGGGCGGGCGGCCGACAACGCGGAAGCCTCGGTCCGTCCGCAGCACACGGAACGACGTGCGACGCGGCCGTGGCCGGTACACGAGGAAATCCACCATCCCGCCGTCGTCGCCCACGGGCTCGGCGGGGGGCGGCGAGATGTCCGCGAAGAGCGCACGCTTGAGCTCGTCGATCCCCTCGCCCGTCGCCGCCGAGGTTCGCAGCACCCGCACGATCCGCGCGTCGTTCACGCCGAGCTCCGGCGCAGGCGCGAGATCGACCTTGTTGAGCACCACGATCTGCGGGCGCCCGTCGAGACCGGCTCCGTAGGCCGCCAGCTCTGCGTCGATTGCCCGCCACGCCGCGTCGGCGTCGCCCGAGGCGTCGATGACATGGACGAGGACGCGTGCACGCTCGAGATGTGCGAGGAATGCGTGGCCGAGCCCGACGCCCCGGCTCGCGCCCTCAATCAGCCCCGGCACGTCGGCCACCACGAGCTGG
>JBHEMZ010000029.1:0-113883 GCA_046262315.1 Gaiellaceae bacterium | reverse complement strand
GGTTCCGGCTCCGCCGTCGGTCTCGGTTCCGGCTCCGCCGTCGGTCTCGGTTCCGGCTCCGCCGTCGGTCTCGGTTCCGGCTCCGCCGTCGGTCTCGGTTCCGGCTCCGCCGTCGGTCTCGGTTCCGGCTCCGCCGCCGGTTTCTGTTCCGGCTCCGCCGGCGGTTCCCGCTCCGCCGGTTTCGGTTCCGGCTCCGCCGCCGGTTTCTGTTCCGGCTGTGCCGCCGGTTTCCGTTCCGGCTTCGCCGGTCACTGTGCCGCCGCTGCCGCCTGCTCCCGTCGAGCCCTCGCAGGTAGCCGAGACCGCCGAAGGCGCTGTCTCGGACGTGAAGGACGGCCTCTTACTGCCGTGAGATTCTCACCGGCCGCCGCGTAGGGTTCGGCGGAGACGGGTATCTATTGGAGTGTGACGCCACTACTGGGCCAGCGGCCGCGTTCCGAACGCGGCTTCGAGCGTCTCTATCGCCGCCACGTCGGAGACGTCTACCGCTACGCCCTCGCTGTGCTCCGGAGCCCGCAGGACGCCGAGGACGTCACCCAGACCACGTTCCTGAACGCGTACCGCGCCTGGGAGCGGGGTGAGCGTCCGCACCGCGCGCACAACTGGCTGATCGCTATCGCGCACAACGTCTGTCGACAGCGCTTCCGCCTTTCCGCGCGCCGTCCGCGCGAGGTCACCTTCGACGAGTCCGACGCGGTCACGGAGACCTTCGCAGACCGCGACGGTCCCTCCATGGATGACCTGCGCCGGGGGCTCGGACGGCTCTCTTTCAACCAGCGCTCGGCGCTCGTGATGCGGGAGCTCGAGGGCCGCTCGTACGCGGAGATCGCCGAGATCCTCGCGCTGTCGTTGCCCGCCGTGGAGGCGCTCATCTTCCGCGCCCGGCGGGCGCTGCGCGAGCAGCTCGAGGGGAGCATGACGTGCCACGAGGCCGAGCGTGCCGTGTCGCTGCAGCTCGACGACCGACTCCCTCGTGCCGAGCGAGGCCCGCTTCGCGCCCACCTGCGCGAGTGCGCCGAGTGCGCGGGCTTCGCGCGGAGCCAGCGCGCCCAGCGGAGCGCGCTGCGGGGGCTCGCGCTCGCGCCGATCCCTGGCTCGCTGTCGAGCTTCTTCGGCGCCGGCGGCGCCGCCGGCGTCGGGGTCAGTGCCGGACTCGGCGCGAAGGCCGCCGCCGTCCTGGCCGCTGGAGCGGTGGCGGCGGGCGTCGGCTACGAGGGTGTGGAACGCGCGCCGTGGCGCGACCCAAGCCCGCCTCGTCCTGCGCAGGTTGCGGGCGCCCAGCCGGGGTCGTCCCAGAAGGCCTCCCACCCGTTGCCTGAAACCGTCCTACCGGCAGCGCGCCCGGCGCCTCCCCTCCAGGCGGGGGCGCACCGGGCTGCAAGGCCGGCCAAGAAGCTCAAGAACCGCCGACGGGAAGCGGGCGAAAGCGCCCCTGCGAAGCCGCCGAAAAGCGTCGCTGCTGGGCCACCGAGGACGGGGCCGTCCGCGAAGCCCGCGGCTTCGGAACGCAACAAGTTTCAGCGGCGGCTCGGCCAGGCCAACCGCTCTTCGGGGAGGCCGCTCTCGCCCAAACACGCCAAGCGCTCTGCCGAGAGGCCGGTCTCGCCCGGTCAAGCGAAAAAAGACGACGGGCACGCACCGCCGACCATCCCGCCCAGTCGCGCCAAACGCGACGGCGTGGACAAGACGGCGAAACCCTAGGCCCGCCAACCTGCCCGCCGGTAGCCTCTCGGCTACCCGCCGGGTAGCCTCTCGGCGAGGAAAGGAGCGCCATGGGGATGATCAACAAACGCAACGCGATGCTCGGCTGGACGGTCTGGCAGGTGGGCAAGCGAGTCGCGAAACGGAAAGCCCGCAGTGCCGTGCCGGGAATTGGCGATGCCGAGGGCGGGAGGGTCCGACGGGTCCTGCCGGCCCTGCTCATCGCCGTCGGTGCGCTCTTTGTGTGGCACCGCTTCCGCGGCGGCGGCGACGGTGACGAGCACGAACTGCTGGACTAGCCGGAAGAACTCGTCGTAAATTGCGACGGAAACCGCCCACACGGGACTTGCACTGGGCGTACGTGTCCCATAGTGTGTCCATTGCGCCGAGCGCGGAGCGCGAGTAGGTCGAATCCCGACCGGAGGGCTGTAGGCGCAAGCCGAAAGTCAATCGGGCGGCGAGGACGAAAGCGCAACCGGCTCGGCGAATTTCTTTGGTCCAGAACGGGCGGGGCTATGGGCGGGGCCGTTCTCGTCCCGCGCCTGGGCGACGAGGCGGGCCTCCTGCTGGAACGCGAAGAACGACGGCTTCTCCTCGCCGCGCGCCGTCAGCAAGCCAGACTGCCACCCGCGCGAGCGAGGCTCGTCGCGGAGCAGGAACCACATCATCATGTCGATGCGCGGGCTACGGCGAGCGATCTCGAACGCGGCGGTGAGCCAGCGGGCCTGCCGCTCCCACGGCACGCCGAAGATCGTGTCGGGCGGCGACGTCTCGTACCCGTATTCGGTGATCCAGAGCGGCTTTGGCCCGTAGAGACGTGTCACCTCGCGGCCGAGCCGGCCGATGTTCCCGAGCGTGATGGCGGTCGTGTTTCGCGGGATCGCCCAAGGCGCCTCGCGCGGTCCGCCCGCGTAGGGATGGTGAGCATAGGCGTCGATCCGGCGCACGCCCGCGCGGCGCATCGCGCGCAGGAATCCGACAGGGCCGACGGACGACCAGCGTGCGTTCGGGTTGTTGTTGCCGCGCGCGGCGGTTGCGCCGCAGGCGACGGTCTCGTCCCGGATCAGCGTCATGTGCACGCCGGCGTAGACGGCGTTGCAGATGTCCGCATAGTCGTAGGCCGACTGCGGGATCCACCGGCGCCCCTCGCGGCGCCACTGGCGCGCGAGACCGAGGCGCAGGTTGGGCTCGTTCCACGCGATCCAGTCGCGCACGGCCGGGAGGATGCGGCCGTCGTCGCGACGGTAGCTGCCGCTGTACCGGGTGGCGGCGGCGTACGCGAACGCCTGGAGATGCACGGGGTTGCGCGGCGGCCGGTTCGGCGGGTTGCCGCCGTTCGCCCAGCCTGGCGTCCCCCAGACGGCGAACACGACGTCAATCCCGCGCCGGTCCGCCTCGATCACCGCGCGGTCGACGACGCGCCAGTCGTACGCGGGGTCTCCCGGATCGGCGCCGTTCTCCGGCCGCCGCCGCACCACGCCGCGCGTCGACCCCCAGTAGAGCGTCACGCGGATCACCTGTGCGCGCAGGCGCGCGATTGCGGGGAAGGCGCGCTCGGGCTGCTCGAGCACCTCGGCCGAGTCGGCGATCCCGATGCGCAGGCGCTCCGACGCCGGCGCCGGCGTGGCGAGCGCGGCCACGGCGGCAGCCACCGCGACGACCGCCGTGGCGACACGAGTTCCCATCTCCACGGCGGAACCTATCGCCGTGTTGTTAGGAGCGCTTGAGGAAAAGCGCTGGAGTGAGCGAGGTTTCGGTCGCGCGGCCGACCCGGCGACCATGCGGTGCGCTTCCGAGTCGCAGGCTCCGCGTTGTTCCTCGGTAAGTCCAGCCGGTGGCGAGCGGCCGAAGGCCCGCGGGCGCGTTTCTGTCGTCACTGCGGCATCCCCCGCAGACATGTCCTTCGCGGCCATGTCTCCCTGGGGTCCGGCCGCGCGCCTCCCTCCGTTTCGAGGCTAGCGAGAAAGAGCGCCCGTGGGTGTCACGGACCGTGTCAAAAGTGCGAAGTACACGTGCCTTCTCGCGCGCTTACCCCTCGCAGGGCAACCGGTTGTCGGTGCCGTCGAAGTGGCGTAGGGCGGCGCCGACAGCGACGAAGTCCGTAGCGCACGTCTTTTAACGGAGATCGGGCGAAGGGGGTGAATCAACAGGACGGGCAGGAGGGATCGCAGCTCCCCTCCGACGGGATTGCGTCCGGGGCGACGTCGTGGCGGGGGCGTAGGGATCCCACACGACGCGGCACGCGCCCCACAGCCCGCGTTTCGCCGCCCGCGCCTCGCGCGCTGCCGCCAGGAGCCGGCCCGCGTACCTGCCCCTTCCACCGCCGTAGAGGTAGACGGTGGCGGTGCCGCGGCGCACGAGCTCCAGGTTGAGGTTCGTCCCGCGCCGCCAGACGTAGCGCAGCAGCCGTTCGTAGCGGTCGACGCGGTCGAGCCCGGCGTCCGCCTCCAGCGTCACAGGCGAGCCCACTGGAAGCAGGTGTGCCGCAGCTCGCGCGTCGCCGCGCGCCCATAGCACTCGCCGTGGGCCTCCGGCGCGTCGATCTGGAGAAGCCGCACTCGCGAGCCGTCCGCGAGCGAGATCGTGTCGCCGTCGGTCACCCAGGCGACGCTGCGGGCCTGGGGCTCGGCACGCGCAGCACCGACCGGCCAGCAGAGACAGGGCGAGAACGGCCACGACTGCCCGAGACATGTCTGTGGACAGTAGCGCCGAACTACACGGGCGAAAAGGCGCGCGCCAGGCGCTCGAGACCCAGATCGAGCGTCTCGTCCGTGACGGCGAGCGAGATGCGGGCCCATCCGGCTCCGTTCGCTCCGAACCCCTCGCCCGGCGCCACCGCCACTCGGTGCTCGGCGAGCAGGCGCTCGGCCGACAGGCCCTTGGGTATCCGCACCCACACGAAGAACGTGCCCGCCGACTGCCCGGCCGTCAGGGTCAGTACCCGGTCGCGCCGCCGCTCGTACGCCGCGCGGCGCTCCTCCACCGAGTCCTGCGGCCCGGTGAACGCGGCGATCGCCGCACGCTGGAGCGGGGCGAAGATTCCCGCGCGCGCATGATCCGACAGCAGGTTGATGCGCTCGACGATCTCCGCGTTTCCGACCACGAAGCCAAGTCGCCAGCCTGCCATCCCGTAGGTCTTCGACATGGAGAACATCTCCACGCCGACCTCGCGGGCCCCCGGCTCCGCGAGGAAGCTCTCAGGTGCGCGCCCGTCGAAGACGAGGTCGCCGTAGGCGAAGTCGTGCACGATCGCTGCGCTGGTCTCGCGCGCGTACGCGACCGCGTCGGCGAACGTACCCGCCGGCGCCGCGGCCGCGCATGGGTTGGACGGATAGTTGAGGTAGACGGCGGCCACATCCTCTCGTGGCGCTGCGGCGAAGTCGGGCGCCCAGCCGGCGGTCTCCTCGAGCGCTAGCGGCACGAGCTGAGCGCCGGCGAGCGCAACCCCGGAGGGATAGTCCGGGTAGCCCGGGTCGGGAAGCAGCACCTTCGTGCCGCGCTCGGCCAGCGCGAGGACGAGCTCGATGAGCGCCGTCTTCGAGCCGGGCACGACGGCAACCTCGCGCTCCGGGTCGAGCTCGACGCCGTAGACGTCGCGGTAGCGCGCGGCGACGGCCTCGCGGAGCTCGGGCAGGCCGCGGAAGGGCGCGTACCCGTGCACGCGCTGATCCGGGTCGCGGGCAGCTCTGACGAGCGCCTCGACGACGTGCACCGGCGGCCCGACCTCCGGGTTTCCGCGTCCCAGATCCACCAGCGGCTCGCCCGCCAGCGCCGCCGCAGCCTGCACGCGACCGAGGAGCGCGGTGAAGTACTGCTCCGGAAGTCGGACGAGCCGGTCGGGCGGCGGCCGCATCGATGCGATCGTACGGCGCGTCCGCGGGAGACGTCGCCGCGCAAGTTCCGCGGCTGAAGAAGCCTGTCAGGATGATGCCCCTGTGATTGAGGTGCGCACCCTCCATGACGGTGGCCAGCGGGTCGAGGACGTGGCCGGCTGGATCGCGGACTTCGTCGGCGCCACCCGGCGCTCGCTCGACCTCGCCCACTACGACTTCCACCTGAAGCCCGAGACGGCCTCGGTGATCGGCGGGGCCATCCGGGACGCCGCGGCGCGCGGCGTCGCCGTGCGGTTCGTCTACAACGTCGAACATCGTAATCCGATCCCGGTACCGCCTCCACCGGAACCGGACGCCACGCTGATCGCCTCCCTCGGCGTGCCGGCGCGTCCCATCGCCGGCGTGCCCGACCTGATGCACCACAAGTACGCGATCTCAGACGGGGAGGCGGTCTGGACGGGCTCTATGAACTGGACCGACGACTCGTTCTCGATCCAGGAGAACGTCGTTGCGACAGTGGGCTCGCAGGAGGTCGCCTCCCGTTATCAAGCCGACTTCGAGCAGCTCTGGAGGACAGGCGACGTCGAACGCAGCGGCTTCGTCGAGCCAGCGCCGCTGTCGGTGAACGGCACCACCGTCCGCGTTTGGTTCACACCCGGTTACGGCGAGGCGCTGTCGGCCCGTATCGCGAAGCACATCGCGCGGGCTCGCCGCCGCGTGCGGATCTGCTCGCCGGTTGTGACGGCAGCGCCCGTGCTCGCCACACTCGCCCAGCTCGTCTCCGAGGGCAAGCTCGACATTGCGGGCTGCGTCGACGCGCCGCAGGTGCGGGGCGTCATCCACCAGTGGCGTCGGAACGGCAATGCCGCATGGAAGCTGCCGCTGCTTCAGCAGGCGCTCGAAGCGCCGTTCTCCGGAAAGCCGTCGACGCCGTGGGAGCCGGAGGGGACACCCCACGACTTCATGCACGCCAAGGTCACGATCGCCGACGACGTCGTCTTCACCGGCAGCTTCAACCTCTCTCGCTCGGGCGAGCAGAACGCCGAGGACGTGCTCGAAATCCACGATGCGGACCTCGCCGACCGCCTCGCCGCCTACGTGGACGAGGTGCGCGCGCTGTACCCGCGCTTCAAGCCGTGACCCGGCGGCGTCGGTCTACGGTGCGGAAAGACGCGTGGGTCTCCCAGTGGAGTCCTGGGGTCGGCCGGCGCTCAGCCAATGACGACAGAGGCGCCACAGACTCGTTGCACACCCGTGCGTCTTTCCCCGGTAGCGTCACCGCCGGGTGGCGGGTGGACAGGCTTCCCCACCCTGGGTGGGGTCGGTGGGGAGCTGTGACCGGTTGTTCGGGCCATGGCCCTTCCGCGCGGATCCCAGGTTGGCACTGGCCATCTGGACCATGTCCCGGCGATTGGTTGGGAGTTCAGGCGTCGGCTGCGGCCCGGACGGCTCCCTTGGCGCCTTCGCGCAGCACGCCGCCGTGCGTCAGGCAGAGCACCTCGAACGGTAGCTCCAGCAGCTTCTCGACGCTGCGGTGCTGCTCCGCAGGGTCCTGCACGTATTCGGCGGGCACGAGCATTACCGGCTGACCCGGTGGCTGCAGGAGCAGGTCGGGTACGAACGCCACCCCTGGCTCGCCCCCGCGCAGAAGCGTGTGCTGGGTCGTCCCCGCTCCCGGCGTAAAGACGGCTCGCAGGCCGCCCGGCAGCTCGTCGCCGTCGCCGTAGCGCTCGTCCGGCTCCTCCTCGATCTCGCGCGCGAGCTCCGGCGCCCACACAGGCGTGCCCAGTTCGCGCCGCAGCCTCCACGCCGATCGCTGGTGCGAGCCGCTCGTGAGCACGATCGCGGTTGCCTGCCCGAGCGAGGCGAGCGCCTCCGGAGCGAGCGGCAGCGGGTCCACGAGCACGGTCCCGTGCTCGCCGCCAATCGCGTACGCCGACCCGAGGAAGTCGATCCGCTCGTCGTGCACCGACCACCGCCAGAGACCAGGCAGCGCCTCCTCGACAGACTCCGCAGTCGCCTTCGGCTCGCTCACCGCACGATCATGCCAGCGCCACCGGCGCCTCCGCCGAAACAGTCCTACCGCCGCCGGCGCTGCCGCGTGTTGGCGTGAGCACGCCGCGAGCTGCGCCTGCGTCAGGCCGTGGCGCGCGCTGACGGTGCGGAGGCGCCGGCCAGCAGTCATGCCTGAATAGAGCTGATGTGAGATGACAAGCTTGGCCCAGAGTGGGCACAAACACGTGACGGTATTTCGCGCTCAATGGCTGAATGCTCAAACGTACGCAGTATCCGCCCGCAACCGTCCGACAGATCTACGCGCTCGCGGCCGTGCTTTGCGAGCGGGCCGGCGAGGAGTTCCCGCGGACGGTGGACGAGGCTTCGGAGCTAATCGAGCGGCTGCGGGTCGAGAGCAGGCACCCGCGCCCCCTGCTCGAGGATCATCCGCTCCGGCCACCGATGCGCGGAAGGCGCAGGCGGCGAATCTCAGCCGCTGAGGAGTCCTGGCCGCGCGGGCGGGCCGGCTAGGCCTCGCGCGAGGACGGGCGGTCAGCTCGCCACCGGCGCTGCCGCTGCCGGAGGCGGCGACCTAGCGTTTCGGCCGCGCTGTCCGGTCAGGGGCTACGGCTGCGCCGCTCGTGCAGCAGGAGATCTCGCTCGAGCTCGTCGAGGGCGTCGCGAAGCGTCGCGACGCGCGACGCGATCGACACCTCCTCGTCCGTCGGCTCGACGCCGCGCTCGCGCAGCTCCTCGCGCAGGTGGATCTCGCGCGCCTCCTGCATCGAGTTGAGCACGACGCCGATCAGCACATTCAGCACGATGAAGGCCGCTACGAGCACGAAGCTGATGAAGTAGACGACCGACCAGGGCTCGACCTCGCGGCCGCGTTCGACGTACCGCGGGAAATCCTCTAGCGTCAGCATCACGAAGAGCGTGAGCATCGCCTCGTCGATGTCGCCCCAGTGCTTCGGATCCTGTTCGCCGAAGAGCGACCAGCCGATCATCCCGTAGACGAAGAGGATCACCGTCACGAGCATCGCCATCGAGCCGAGCGGTGGCAGGCTGCGGCCGATGGCGAGCAGCAGGATGCGGAGCTCTGGGAGGACGCGAAAGATGCGCACCACGCGGGCGAGCCGCGCGAGCCGCAGGACGGTCGGCTTCTCGCGCAGGCCTGGCACGAACGCGGCGCCGATCACGACGAAGTCGAAGACGTTCCACGCGTTGCGGAAGAAGTCCCACGGGCGCCGGTAGGACGCCATGCGCAGGCCCAGCTCGACCACGAACACGCCCAGGAAGACGTGGTTGAGCAGGTCGAGCGCGTCGCCGAACTCCGACTCGACACGCTCGTAGGTTTGCGCGCCGAGCACTGCAGCGTTCGCAAGGATCACCGCCAGCACCGCCGCGCCGAAGGCCTACGAGTCGACGGCGCGGGCGAGGGTCGGGCGGCGCGCGGGCTCCTGCACGGGCGGCGGATTGTCGCAGGCATCCACGCCGCGACGGCGAAGCGACGCTCAACAACCGCGCCGCCGTGCCGATATCTCCGCCATGCCCGACAACCGTGCAGCCTTCGAGGAGCTCTGGCAGACCGTCTGTGGACGGCCGTCTGCGGGCCCCGCGGAGGACGAGGAGCTGGCACGCATCGCGCAGACGCTCACCGTCGCTCCCGTCGGCGACGTCGAGGAGCGGGCCTGGGCGCTGAACGCGCTCGCGGCGGCGCTCGCCACGCTCGGCCTTCCCGGTGAGGCGCTGGCGGTTCTGCGCGCGTCCGTTCGGGTGGAAGCCTCAAACGAGGCCCGCATTGCGTCTTTCGCCTGCGCCGCCGTCATCCGGGCCGACCAGGGCGAGTTCGAGGACGCCGCGCGGCTCGCGCGCATGGTCGAGGACGCGACCGGCGACCCGGAGCTCCTGCGCGCGCTCGGCCGGGCGCTGGAGGAGCGTGCCCGCGAGGCCGGCGACGAGGAGTTGCTCGACGCGGCGCTCGGCTGCGTGCGCTGGGCCGACCTCGAAGACGCCTACGCGGCATAGCGCCCGCCAGGGCGTGGCAGGACGGTCCGTTTCGGGGACAATCCCGGCAACTGATCTAACGGCTCGTCCCGCAGGGCACTCTGTCCCTGCGGGACCGCATTAGCTCAGCGGCTCGGTCGGCGGCTGCGGAGCCGGGTCTGGAGTGGGGGCCGGATCGGGCGGCTGCGGCGTCGGGATCGGCTCCGGGGTGGGCAGCGGCGGCTCCGGGTTCGGAAGCTGGGTGCGGATCATGTCTGCTTCCCTTCCCGATTCGCGTTGCGCGACACCTCCAAGATCGCCGAGAAGGGCGGCGACTGCACGAACGCGATCGACATGGCTCATCCTTTCCGCCGAACCCGAGCGTCGAGGAGGTCGAGCCTCCCCACCGAGCCCGCGCTGCCGGCCTGCGCGTCGCGGCGCGCGTCAGGCCGGGCTGGCGCGTTCCTTCGCGCGGCGGAGAGAAGCGGCCGGGACCGCCCGTCCTGCGGCGCTCCTACAATCGAGCGTCCGTGTCTGAGGCGCCGTTCGTCCACCTGCATGTCCATTCCGAGTACTCGATCCTCGACGGGGCGTGCCGCATCTCCGCGCTCGCCGCGCGGGCGGCGGAGCTCGAGATGCCCGCTGTCGCGCTCACGGACCACGGCTCGCTGGCGGGCGCGGTCGAGCTCTACCGGGAGGCTGGCAAGCAGGGCGTCAAGCCGATCCTCGGCTGTGAGGTGTACGTCGCCGACAGCAGGCGCGCGCAGGCGAAGGGCTACGCGCACCTGACCCTGCTGGCCGAGTCGAACGAGGGCTACGGCAACCTGATCAGGCTCTCCTCGCTCGGCTACCTCGAGGGTTACTACTACAAGCCGCGAGTCGACTGGGAGCTGCTCGAGCAGCACTCCAAGGGTCTCGTCGCGCTCTCGGGATGCCTCTCGGGACGCGTTGCGAAGGCGCTCGAGGAGGGCCGCGAGCGCGACGCGGAGGCCGAGCTCGACCGGCTCACGCAGGTCTTCGGCCGCGACCAGGTCTACGTCGAGATGCAGAACGCCGGGATCGACGTGCAGGCGCGCATCAACCCGGTGCTCGCGGGGCTCGCCGAGCGCTCCGGCTTGCCGCTCGTGGCCACCGGTGACGTCCACTACCTGCTCGCGGAGGACGCTCGCGCGCACGAGGCGCTGCTCTGCATCCAGTCGGGGGACTCGCTCCGCAACCCGAACCACTGGAAGTTCGACACGGACGAGTTCTTCTTCAAGTCGCCGGCTGAGATGGCCGCCGACTTTCCAGGCCACGAAGCGGCGCTGCGCAGGACGCTCGAGGTGGCGGAACGCTGCAACGTCGAGATCGAGCTCGGCACCATCCGCCTACCCAGGTTCCCAGTGCCCGCAGGCCGCGACGCGTTCGACTACCTCGTCGAGCAGGTGGAGCGGGGTTTAGAGCGCCGCTACGGCGCCGTCACCCCGGAGCTGCGCGAGCGGGCCCAGTTCGAGCTCAAGACGATCCGCGAGATGGGGTTCGCCGACTACTTCCTGATCGTCTGGGACTTCGTCCACTTCGCCAAGACGAACGGCATCAGCGTCGGCCCCGGCCGCGGCTCGACGGCAGGGTCGCTCGCCGCCTACTGCCTCGAGATCACCGACGTCGACCCGATGCGCTACGACCTGCTGTTCGAGCGCTTCCTCAACCCGGCCCGCAAGGACTTGCCCGACATGGACATCGACTTCTCTATCGCGGGCCGCGACCGCGTCATCAACTACGTCGCGGAGAAGTACGGGCGCGACCGCGTGGCACAGATCATCACCTTCGGGACGATGGCCGCGCGCGCGGCCGTCCGCGACGCCGGCCGCGTGCTCGAAGTGCCCTACGGCGCGGTCGACAAGCTCGCGAAGCTCATTCCCGAGGGCCCGGGCCAGACGCTCGACGAGTGCCTCAAACCGGGGACGGAGCTGCGCAAATCGTACGACACCGATCGCCTGACGAAGGAGATCGTCGACCTAGCCAGGCCGCTCGAGGGCCTCGTCCGACAGGACTCGATCCATGCTGCGGGCGTCGTCATCGGCGCGCAGCCGCTGATCGACTTCGTCCCGGTCCAGCAGAAGGGGGCCGACCAGGAGGTAGTGACGCAGTTCGCGGGGGGTGACATCGAGGCGCTCGGTCTGCTCAAGATGGACTTCCTCGGCCTGCGGAACCTCGACGTGATCGACCGCACGCTCGAGCTGATCGGAGGCGGTCTCGACGTCGAGTCGATCCCCCTCGACGACAGGAAGACCTACGAGATGCTCGCCCGGGCCGACTCGACCGGCGTTTTCCAGTTCGAGTCCTCGGGCATGCGCGACGCGCTCCGCGCGGTGAAGCCCACCGAGTTCGAGGATCTCATCGCGCTCGTCGCACTCTACCGGCCGGGGCCGATGCAGTACATCCCGGAGTACGCGAAGCGAAAGAACGGGCAAGCGCCCGTCACCTACATCGACGAGCGACTCAAGCCGATCACCGGGGACTCGCACGGAATCTGCATCTACCAGGAGCAGTACATGCAGATCGCGAAGCAGATCGCCGGCTTCTCGCCCGCCGAGGCCGAGACCCTGCGCAAGGCGATCGGCAAGAAGATCCACTCGCTGATGGCCTCGCTCAAGGAGAAGTTCCTCGAGGGGTGCGCCGAGTCGGGCACGACGCCCGGCGTCGCACAGCAGCTCTGGAAGGACATGGAGTCCTCGCAGGACTACTCCTTCAACAAGGCGCACTCCGCCTGCTACGCGCTGATCGCCTACCGCACCGCGTGGCTGAAGGCGAACCACCCGCACGAGTACATGGCGGCGCTGATCTCGTCCGTGATGAACACGAAGGACAAGGTGCCGTACTACGTCAACGCCTGCCACGAGATCGGCATCGACGTGCTGCCGCCCGACGTCAACGAGTCGCAGTGCGACTTCGCCGTCGTAGAAGGCAAGATCCGCTTCGGGCTGAACGCCGTCAAGAACGTGGGCGACGGCGCTGCGCGGGCGATCCTCCGGGCGCGCGGGGAGGGAGGGCCGTTCACCTCGCTCTGGGACTTCACCGAGCGCGTCGACCCGCAGGTCGTGAACAAGCGCGCGCTCGAGTCGCTCGTCAAGTGCGGCGCGCTCGACTCGACCGGGTTGCCGCGCAAGGGCATGCTCGAGTGCCTGGAGTCCGCGCTGGCGTGGGGCGGCCGGCACCACGCCGACCAGCTCGCCGGCCAAAGCTCGATCTTCGACCTCGACGACGAGGAGGAGCAATCGCCGCGGCACCACCCGGTCGTCGCGCCGGGCGAGTTCGAGAAGAACGAGCTGCTCGCCATGGAAAAGGAGAGCCTCGGCCTTTATGTCTCGGAGCATCCCCTGACGGCCGTTGCCGATCAGCTGCGGCGCAAGACGGACTGCGGCCTCGCCGAGGTCGAGCGGCGGCGCGACGGCGAGGTGGTCACGGTTGGGGGGATCGTCGGCGCGATCAAGCAGCTGACGACCAAGAAGGGCGAGCCGATGGTCTTCCTCCAGCTGGACGGCGTCACGGGCAGCGCCGAGGTCGTCGTCTTCAACTCCGTCTACGCCGCCGCGCGGGAGTTCTGCGAGACCGACCGCATGATCGTCGTCAAGGGCCGCGTCGACCACAAGCAGGAGGGTGAGACGAAGCTGATCGCCCTCGAGGTCTCGGCCTTCGAGGAAACGCCCGAGCGGCGCGAGGTGAGGCTCCACGTGGACGCGCGCCAGGCGCGGGCCGGGATCATCGGCGAGCTGGCGAGCCTCGTGCGCGACTTTCCGGGCGAGGCGCGCGTCGTGGTCGCGCTCGAGACGTCAGAAGGCCCGAAGACGCTCGCGTTCGGTGCTGGGTATCGCGTCCGGCCGGCGCCGGACTTCTTCGCAGAGGCGAAGGCGCTGCTCGGCGAGACCGCCGTGCTGTAACGGCACGCGCCAAAAGCCCGCGACGACCGAGCCTCGACTGCTCGTCGTGCCCGCCGAGCGGAAGCGGTCGGATGTGTCTAGGTCGACCGCGTCGCTAGTTGGCGCCGCACGACCGTTCAGCTCCGCCTCCCCCGCCAGTTCGAAGCCACGCGGGTCCGTGCCAGAAGCGTGCCGGTTCTGCGCATCGGTTACGGAGGACTGCGCTTTCACGGCGCACCGTCCACCCGGGACACCTGGTTCTTGCGGTCGCCCGCCGCTACTCCGTTGGGCGACCAACGAACAGGAGGAAGCGAATGGGACAGCAACGACACCGGCGCGCAGCGCCGCTCCTCGGGGCGCTGCTGGCGTGCCTGGCCACGACGGCTGGCCTCGCGTATGCGGCCGGCGACCCGCCCTCGACCATCAACGCGTGCCGCACGAAGACGCTCGGCTATCTCCGGGTGGTCAGCGTGGCCGGCAAGTGCCGTAAGCACGAGCTGCCACTCTCGTGGAACACCGTCGGGCCGAAGGGCGAGCCGGGTCCGAAGGGTGATCCGGGTCCGAAGGGCGATGCGGGGCCTGTCGGCCCTACTGGACCGGCCGGACCCGCTGGGCCGGTTGGGCCGGCAGGACTGAAGGGCGCTGACGGGGCACCGGGACCCGCGGGGCCGCAGGGGCCGAAGGGCGACCCGGGGCCGCCGCTCGAGGCGATCGGCGAGCTGAACGGCCTGCCGTGCACGACGCACGACGGGAAGGACGGGGAGACGGACGTGGACGTAACGGATGCAAACGCAATCACGCTGACATGCGTCGCGGGCGAGCCGGAGCCACCGCCCGGAGGGGCGGCCAAGCTGGTCATCAACGAGGTTGACTACGACCAGGTGGGTGCCGACGGGGACGGGTTCGTCGAGCTGCACAACCCGGGCACTGAAGCGGCAACCCTGACCGGCCTCGCGCTCGTCTACGTCAACGGTGGCGACAGTACCGAGTACGGCCGCAAGGCGCTCGATGGAACGCTCGCCGCGGGGGGTTACCTCGTCGTCGACGTCGATCTCCAAAACGGGGCTCCCGACGGCGTAGCGCTAGTGGATACGGCGGCGCACGCGCTCGTCGACGCGCTCTCGTACGAGGGCGCGATCACGGCGGCGACGATCGACGGGACGACGTACAACCTTGTCGAGGGCACGGCGCTGCCGGACACCGTTGCCGACTCGAACACAGCCGCGGGCTCCCTGATCCGGAACCCGAACGGCAAGGACACGAACCACGCGGCCGCAGACTGGGCGTTCACGACGACGCCGACGCGCGGCGCCGCAAACGTGATGAGCTGAGTGGAGGGGGCCAGGTCCCGGCCAGGTCCCGGGACCTGGCCCCTCGGAACCCCGCCGCGCGCGCCGGTGTAGAACCGGCAGTGGTGGGCCGACCACTGGAGGACGCAGAGCTCGTCGAGCGCGCCAAGCGTGGCGATCTCGACGCCTACGGGGAACTCGTGCAGCGCTACAGGGGAATCGCATTTCGGACGGCGTACGTCCTCGCGGGCTCGGCTGCCGATGCCGAGGAAGCGGCGCAGGACGGCTTCGTCAAGGCCTATCGGTCGCTCGATCGCTTCCGGTCGGGAGCGCCGTTTCGTCCCTGGCTGCTCGAGATCGTGGGGAACGAAGCGCGTAACCGCCGCCGTACGGCCGGGCGGCGCGAGCAGCTTGCGCTGCGAGTCGCAGCCGAGGGTCCCTCGGGGGGCGCGGTCCCGTCCCCCGAGGCGACGTTCCTGTCGGGCGAGCGCCGCGCGGAGCTGCTGGCGGCTCTCAACGAGTTGCGCGAGGAGGACCGTCAGGTGATCGGCTGCCGCTACTTCCTCGACCTGTCCGAGGAGGAGACGGCGGCGACGCTCGGCTGGCCGCGCGGCACCGTCAAGTCGCGGCTGTCGCGGGCACTCGAACGCCTCCGCGAGCGACTGGAGGCAGCCGCATGAGCGAGCTTGAGCGCGAGCTCCATGCACTCGCCGGCTCCGTCGCCTGGCCGGCGGAGCCAGACCTCGCCGCGGCGGTGCGCGCGCAGCTCGGCGCCGAGCCGCCGCGGCGCATCCGCCTCCGTCTCGACCGGCGCTCGCTTGCGGTCGCGTTCGCCGTCCTCGTGCTGGCGCTCGCCGGCGTCCTCGCCGTACCCTCCGCGCGGAGCGCGATCCTCGAGTGGCTCGGCATCCCGGGCGTCGAGCTCGAGTTCGTCGACGAGTTGCCGGGCCTCGCAGTGACGAACGATCTCCAGCTCGGCGAGCGGGTCAGGCTCGCCGATGCGCGCAGGCGGGCGGGCTACGAGCTTGTCCGGCCGCCGGAGGAGCTCGGCAAGCCACTCATCTACTTCCGCGAGCCGCCGGAAGGCGGCCAGGTTGCGTTCGTCTACGGGACGCTCCAGCGAATGCGCTTGCTCATCGCCGAGTTTCGGGGCAGCTACGAGCCTTACATCACGAAGATCATCGACTCGACGACGACCGATGTCGACCGCTTCCGGATCGGCGGCGAACCGGCGCTCTGGCTCGACGGCGCGCATCTGGTCGCGTATGAGGATGAGGTTGGAACTTTCGTCGAGACCGCTCGTCTGGCAAACAAGGTCCTGCTCTGGGAGCGCGATGGCCTCACTTTTCGCCTCGAGGGGGCGCTGACGAAAGAGCAGGCCGTGGAGGTTGCCGAGGCGATGGGCTGACGCAGAGAGGTAAAGCCTCCGTTAAGACGGTTCATGTTCGGCTAACCGGCAATCCGAACGCGTCGTTTCACCGAACGAAGAGACGCATGACTACGGCAGACGTTCAGTTCGAGACAGAGGTGGAGCGCATCGAGCGCTGGCGCTACGAGGCGCTCGTCCGCGGAGGCTTTGAGCCCAGCGCCGCGCGGCGACTGGCCTCGCGCCACGACGTCGATCTGCACCTCGCCGTCGAGCTGCTCGAGCGAGGCTGCAACGAAGAGCTCGCGCTGGCAATCCTCCTTTGATCACGGGGGAACCCCTGGTTCCCCCGTGGGCCCCCTCCTTGCGGGCGCCGGCTTGGGTTCCGACCGGGGCGGGCCGGCGGTTCGTGGCATGATTCCGCCGTTGCCTCGTTCGTAGTTTGAGCCTTTCGCCGGGCTGAGCCCGGCTCCGGCGGCAACCGGCGTCGGTCTCACCGTCGACCGCTCGATCGGGGAACCTTCGGTTCCCCTGGCCCCTCCGTTGGGGCTCAGACGCGGCAGAATCCCCGACGTGGTCCTCTTCTCGATCCCGTCGCCGTCCGAGGGGACGTTCGATCTCGGCCCGTTCGCGCTGCACATGTACGGGCTCATGCTCCTGCTCGCGATCGCGGCCTGTGTGGTGCTGACCGGCCTGCGTTGGACGCGTTTCTGGGCGTGGCGGCCGGATCGCAGCGAGATCGGCCAGGAGCCACCGCACGACTTCGACCTCGTTCTGCGGGTGGCCGTCTGGGGCGTCGCCGCCGGCGTCGTCGGGGCGCGCCTCTATCACGTCGTCACAAGCTGGAGCGAGATCCCCGAGCCCAAGTGGCAGGGCGTCTTCGAAGTGTGGCGCGGCGGCCTTGGCGTCTGGGGCGGAATCCTGTTCGGCACGCTCGTCGGCGCTGTGATCGTGCGCCGGGCGGGCTATAGCGTCCGGCTCTTCCTCGACGCGGCCGCGCCCGGTCTACTAGTCGCGCACGGCATCGGCCGCTGGGGCAACTGGTGGAACCAGGAGCTCTTCGGCGAGCCGACCGGGCGGCCATGGGGACTGGAGATCGACCCCGAGAACCGGCCCGACCGCTACGTGCAGTCGGAGACCTTTCATCCGACGTTCCTCTACGAGTCGCTCTACACGCTTGGCATGGCCGCAGTGCTGGTGTGGATCGGGTGGAGGTTCCGGATTCGGCCGCCGGCGCTCTTCGCGCTCTACGTCGCCGTCTACACGTTCGGCCGCTTCTTCGAGGAGCTCCTCCGCATCGACCCGGCCCACGAGCTCGGCCCGCTGCGGCTGAACGCCTGGGTGTCGCTCGTCGTCTTCGTCTCGGCGACAGCGTTCTTCATCTGGTGGCAGTTCATGCGGCCGCGGCGGGAGGATCGCCCGCGCCCCGCGGCGAAGGGACCCACCATGGCCATCCCGAAACGCCGCGTCCGGCCCTCCCGCTAGCGTCCCGCCAGGTGGAGGTGCGCGAGCTCGAGTTGGACCTCGACGCGTTCGAGGGACCTTTCGACCTGCTGCTCACGCTCGTGCTGAAGCAGGAGCTCGAGCCGGCAGAGGTCGACGTGGCGGCGATCGTGGTCGAATTCGTGGAGCGCTTGCAGGGCCGCGGCGAGCTCGATCTCGACGCGTGCGGGGAGTTCCTCGTGCTCGTTGCCGCACTGCTTGAGCTGAAGGCGCGCGCGCTCTTCGATGCAGCCGAGGGCGAGCTGGAGGATCTCGATGCCGACGAGGCCGCCGAGGAGCTGGCGCGCCGGCTTGCCGAGTACCGGCGGATCCGCGAGGCTGCGGCCTGGCTCACCGAGCGGCTCGCCGAGGAGCGCGGGCGCTACTTCCGGCTCGGGCCAGCACCGCTCGCGCCCCGTCCAGAACGCCGGCTCGCGCCGCAGGATCCCGCGCAGCTCGCGGAGGCGATGCGTGGGCTGGCCGCCGAGCCGCCCGCACTCTCGCTCGGGCACATGGCGCTCCGCTTTCCGCCGGTGGCGCAGTTCGTCGAGCGCTTCCGCGGCCTGCTGGCGCGCCGGCGCCGGCTCGACTTCGAGACAGAGGTGCGCGGGCTCTCGCGCGCCGAGCAGGCGGTTGCGTTCCTTGCGCTGCTCGAGCTGCGCAAGGGCGGCGAGGTCGCCTTGGAGCAGGCGGCGCCGTTCGCGCCCATCCGGGTCCGGCGGGCCGAGCGTGGGGAGGAGGAGGGGTGGATCGCCCGCTCCGCCTGATCAGCTCGAATCCGGTTGACCGGCTGGCGCAAACCGTCGAGGCGCTCCTGGTTGTCGCATCGCAGCCGCTGTCCGTCGAGGAGCTCGCGGGCGCGACGGAGGACGACGCCGAGCGCGTCGAGACGGCCCTGCGGCTGCTCGCCGAGCGCTACCGCGAGGGCAAGTGCGGCATCGTCCTGGAGGCGGTCGCGGGTGGCTGGGCATTCCGGGCCTCGCGCGAGGCGGCGGAGGCGTGCGGGCGACTGTTCGAGCGCCCGGTCGAGCGCGGCCTGTCCGCCGCGGCGCTCGAGACGCTTGCGGTGGTCGCCTACCTCGGCCCGTGCACGCGACCGGAGATCGCGCGGCTGCGGGGTGTGGCCGCCGATTCCGTCGTCGCGGGGCTGCTCGAACGGGGGCTGATCGCCGAGGCAGGCCGAGACGACGCCCTCGGAACGGTCCGCTATCGGGTGACACCGCTCTTCGAGCGCGTCTTCGGCCTCGAGAGCCTGTCGGCGCTTCCGCGCCTCGACGACGTGGTTGGGGACGCGGACGATCTGCGCGAGCAGCTCGAGCAGATCGCAGAGAAGCGTCCGGCGTAGCGCCAGTCGGTCCTGCGCCTGACATCGCCTCAATCGTCGGGCGGCGACCGGCCCCGCTACCCCTCACGCCCAGGCGTCGCGAGCGCGCTCCGGGAGCCCCTGTCCTTTCGGGACAGAGCCACATCGTGCCCGCCACGGGAGACCCGTCCCCTTGGGACAGCGCCGCAGGTAGCCCCAACCTCCTCCCGTCTGGAGTATCGGGGAAGCCGGGAGGAGAGTCGCACGTGCGCAGGTTGTCGCGCCGCAGCGGCCTCGATAATTCCACCGTGCGGCTGAACGCCTACCTCGCCCGCGCCGGCGTCGCGTCGCGTCGCGCTGCCGACGAGCTCATCCGCGAGGGGCGCGTGCGCGTGAACGGCGAGGCGGGGCGCCTCGACAGCCGTGTCGGCGCACACGACACGGTTGAGGTGGACGGGCGGCGCGTCGCCCTCCAGCCGCTCGCGCACGTGCTTCTGCACAAACCGGCGGGAGTCGTGACGACGACTCGCGACCCGCACAACCGTCCGATCGTGGTCGGGCTCGTCGACCACCCCTCCCGCGTCGTCCCGGTCGGTCGGCTCGACGCCGACACAACCGGCGTGCTGCTGCTCACGAACGAGGGCGAGCTCGCACACCGGCTCGCGCACCCGCGGTACGAGATCGAGAAGGTCTATGTCGCCGAGGTCGGAGGAGATCCGCGGGTGGAGGCCCTGGCCCGGCTCGAGGCAGGCGTCGAGCTCGACGACGGGCCGACCGCGCCGGCGCGCGCGCAGCGTCTCGGCCCCGGACGCGTCGAGCTCACCATCCACGAAGGCCGGAAGCACCAGGTCAAGCGCATGCTGGAAGCTGTCGGGCACCCAGTCCGCCGGCTGCACCGCTCGCGCTACGCGGGGCTCACCCTCGACGGGCTCGCACCGGGCGAGTGGCGCGAGTTGCGGGCCGGCGAAATCCAGGAACTGCGGAAGGGTGTCGGCCTCGCCGGCTGACGGCGCTCTCGTGCGTCCAGCCTCGCGCGCCGACGCGGAGGCCGTGGCGCGTGTGCACGTCTCGTCCTGGCGTGCCGCCTACCGCGGCCTCCTGCCCGAGGACTACCTCGCGGCCCTCACCGTGGAGGGACGCACACGCCGGTGGCGCCGGCGGCTGCGTGAACTGCGCTCCGGCGAGACGGTGCTCCTGGCCGAGCGCGACGGCCAGGCGGTGGGCTTCGCGTCGGCTGGCCCGTCGCGCGACAGCGACTGCGACTGGCGACGAGTCGGCGAGCTGTACGCCATCTACGCGCTGGAGGGCGAATGGGGTCGGGGCACGGGACGACTCCTTCACGACGAGGCCGTGCGCGCTCTCGAAGCGTTGGGGTTCCGTGAGGCCATCCTCTGGGTGCTCGACACGAACGAGCGCGCCCGCAGTTTCTACGAGCGGCGTGGCTGGGCGCCCGACGGCAGCGAGAAGCACGAGCACTACGGGAAACGCGTGCGGGAGCTCCGCTACCGGCGCGGTACGCTCGCGTCGTGATAGTCGACTACGCCCTGTACGAACGGGGCCGGCGGCGGGCGGACGTCCAGTTCGATCAACTGTACGAGCACTGCCGCATCGGGCACGCCTTCGCTTGGATCGGGCTGGCCGACCCGTCGCGCGACGAGCTCGACTCGGTCAGCCGGGAGCTCGATTTGCACGAGCTCGCCGTGGAGGACGCGCTGCACGCTCACCAGCGGCCGAAGCTCGAGCGCTACGGCGAATCGCTCTTCCTCGTCGTCAAGCCCGGGCGCTTCGTCAGTGCGACGGGCGACGTCGAGCTCGGCGAGGTAATGCTGTTCGCCGGTGAGCACTTCCTCGTCTCCGTGCGCCACGGCGAGGCCCCGCTGCACGAGGTGCGGTTGCAGCTCGAGCAGCGGCCAGACCTGCTGAGCCTCGGCCCGAGCGCGGCGCTGTACGCGATCCTCGACCGCATCGTCGACGACTACGGCGCCGTCATCGAGGCGCTCGACGGCGCCGTCGCGGACGTCGAGCCGCGCGGTGTTCTCCGACACGCGCGCGAACCCGGCGAGCCGCATCTACCGGCTGAAGCGCGAGGTACTCGAGCTCTATCGCGCGATCGAGCCGCTCGTCGACCCGATCGACGCCCTCGCCCGCGGGGCCAGCCCGCTCGTCCACGAGACGACGCAGCCGTACTTTCGCGACGTGCACGACCATCTCGAGCGCGCACGGACGCGCGTGCACGACCTCAACGAGGCGCTGACGAGCGTGCTGACCGCGAACCTGACGCAGATCACGGTGCGCCAGAACGAGGACGTGCGCACGATCTCGGCGTGGGCGGCGATCATCGCGGTGCCGACCGCGGTCACCGGCGTCTACGGCATGAACTTCGAGCACATGCCCGAGCTCACCTGGACGTTCGGCTATCCGCTCGTGCTCGCGGTAATCGGCCTCGTCTGCTTCGCGCTCTGGCGGCGGCTGCGGCGAGTCGGCTGGCTCTGACCTGCGCATCTGCTCTCGCACCGCCGGAGACAAGGCCAATCCATCCGAGCCGCGTCCTTCCCGGCAATCCCCACCCTTCTCGGCCCACTTTCCCAAAGGGGCCCTGCGTCCACCACCTCCCGCCCGCGGTCGACGGTAGCGACGAACCTCGCGCGTGACTGATGTGCGCCGAGTTTGCGCCCGCGCCGGGCCGCTGCGCGGCTCGCTCCCGCGCCCTCGTCTACCCCGCCGGCTGCGGGCGGACGAAACCCATGTGCTCGTACATCCGCCCGAGCACGGGCGCCGACGCCTCCGCCGCCTGCTCGGCGCCGAGCGCCAGCAGCCGCCGCAGCTCGGGCTCGTCGCCGCGCAGCTCGGCGTAGCGCTCCTGGATCGGCTCGACGAGCTCCACGACCGCCTCCGCGACGTCTTGCTTGAATGGCCCGTAGCCCTGCCCCTCGTAGCGCGACTCGATCGCCTCGGGCGGCTCGCCCGTCGCGACCGACATCATCTCGATCAGGTTGGTCACGCCCGGCTTCTCGGGTGAGCGGGCCACGTCGCGTCCCGAATCCGTGACCGCCGAGCGCACCTTCTTGCGGATCACGTCCGGCGTGTCGAGTAACCGGATCGTCCCCTGCTCGGAGCTCCCGGTCTTGCCCATCTTGTCGGTGGTTTCCTGGAGGTCCATGATGCGCGCCCCGACCTCCGGATAGACGCCCTCGGGCACGACGAAGGTCTCGCCGTAGCGTGTGTTGAAGCGCTCCGCGATGTCACGCGCGAGCTCGAGGTGCTGGCGCTGGTCGTCGCCGATGGGGACGACGCTCGTGCGGTAGAGCAGGATGTCGCCGGCCATCAGCACCGGGTAGTTGAAGAGCGCCGCAGAGACGGATTCCTGCCGGTCGCCCTTTTCCTTGAACTGCGTCATGCGGCCGAGCTGCCCGTAGCTCGCGACGGCCGAGAGCAGCCAAGCCGCATCGGCGTGCGCGGGTACGTGGCTCTGGACGAACACCGTCGACCGCGCCGGATCGAGCCCCGTCGCGAAGAGCATGGCGCCGATGTCGAGGGTGCGCCGGCGCAAGTCCTCGGGTTCGTAGTCGACCGTGATCGCATGCAGGTCGACGATGCAGAAGAACGCGTGCCCGCCGGCCGCGGCTGCGCGATCCTGCGTCGCCGCGTACTGGCGGAAGCCGCCGCTGTAGTTGCCAAACGTCGCATCGCCACTCGGCTTGATTCCTGAGAAAACGCGCATCGTCATGATGATCCTTTCAGCCCAGGTTTACGCCGTCCCAGCGGAGAGCTCGCGGCGACGGGCCGGTGCTAGCGCACGCTCCCGCCCCGCGAGCGCGGCCACGACCAGGGCCTCGTGCAGGTGGCGGGAGTCATTCCGTCAACCGTAGCCGTCCGGCCGGGCGCTCGCAACCGGCGCTCAGCGAGCGCCGAGGAAGTTCGCGGCGAGGCGGGAACCGAGCGGGGTCAGGATCGACTCCGGATGGAACTGGACGCCCTCGACCGGCAGCTCGCGGTGGCGGACCGCCATGATTTCGCCGTCGGGCGCGGTGGCCGAAACCTCGAGTGCCGCCGGCAGCGAGAGCACGGCCAGCGAGTGGTAGCGGCCGGCTTCGAGCGGCTGCGGCAGTCCGGAGAAGATGCCGCGACCGTCGTGGCGCACGAGGGTGGAGCGCCCATGCACGAGCTCTCGGGCGAGGCCGACCTCGCCGCCGAACACCTCCGCGAGGCCCTGGTGGCCGAGGCAGACGCCGAGCGTCGGCACGCGTCCCGCCAGCCGCGCGAGGATCTCGGGCGTCCTTCCGGCGTCGGCCGGCCGCCCCGGCCCCGGCGAGACGACGAGGTGAGAAGGCGCCAATCGCTCCGCCTCGTCCGCGTCGAGCTCGTCGTTTCGCCGAACCACCACCTCGGCCCCGAGCGCGCCGAACAGGTGCGCGAGGTTGTACGTGAACGAGTCGTAGTTGTCGACGAGCAGGATCACGCCGCGGCTTCCGCGAGCCGGACGGCGTGCTCGAGCGCGGCCAGCTTGTTCAGGCACTCCTCGTGCTCGGCCGCCGGGTCGGAGTCCGCGACGATGCCGGCGCCGGCCTGCATGCGCGCGGTGCCCTCGGCGATCACGATCGTCCGGATCGCGATGCACATGTCGAGCACGCCGTCCGGCAACACGTACCCGACGGCGCCGGCGTACGGGCCGCGGCGGTAGCCCTCGAGCTCGGAGATGATCTGCATTGCGCGCACCTTCGGCGCCCCCGACACGGTGCCCGCGGGAAAGCAGGCGCGCAAAAGATCGAACGGTCTCGTGCCGGCAAGCAGCTCGCCCTCGACCTCCGAGACCAGGTGGGTCACGAAGGAGAACTGCTCCGGCTCCAGCAGCCGCTGCACCTGCACGCTGCCGGGCATGCACACGCGCGAGAGGTCGTTGCGGCCGAGATCGACGAGCATGACGTGCTCGGCCCGATCCTTTTCGGACGTGAGCAGGCGCTCGGCGTCGCCCGGCCCGCTCCGCGTCGTGCCCGCGATCGGGTTCACGGTGGCGCGGCGGCCGTCCGAGCGGACGAGCGTTTCGGGTGACGAGCCGACGAGCGTGATGTCTCCGAGCTCGAGCAGGAACAGGTAGGGCGAAGGGTTCAGCTGCCGCAGCGCGCGGTAGACGTCGAGCGCCGACGCCCGGAGCGGGCGCACAGCTCGCTGTGAGACGACGATCTGGAACGCGTCTCCCGCGCGGATGTGCTCGAGGGCGCGGCGCACCGCCGCCTCGTAGTCCCCGCGGGACGGAGACCGCCGCACGCGCGCCCCCGGCTTGCCGCCGGCCGCGGGCAGCGGGTCGAGCGGCGCCGCCAGGGCTTGCTCGACCGCCTCGGGATCGCCGCGCACGACGTCTGCCGTGCCGCCGGCGTGGTCGAAGCGCACGAGCACGTCGGCGACGAGAAAACGGCTCTCCGGCAGGCCCGGGCCGCGATCCGGCAGCAGTACGGTCGGCTCGACGACGGCCGCGTAGTCGTACCCGACATACCCGGTCACGGGCTCGCCGCAGCTCTCGGCTTCGACGAGGTCGACTAGCCGGGAGCCGGCGCCCACGAACGAGTAGCGCCCTAGCCGTCCCCGCTCGACGGACTCGAGCAGGAACCCCGGGGCGCCGGGAGGCCGCAGACGCAGGTATGCACCCAGCGGCGTGATCAGGTCCGCGGCGAGCCGCGTATCGCTCAAGCGGACCCGCGCTCCGCGGCGCCGTCACCCTCCTCGAGCTCACGTTTCGTGAGCTCGAGCACCGCAGCGAACAGGGAACGCAGTCCCTCGGACGAGAGTGGCCCAGTGTTTGCGGCGAGCAGCTCTTCCATGATCCGGCGCTCGCGCCCGCGGTCGAGGAACGACAGCCCGGCCGCCTCCTTGTGCGCCTTCAGGCGGGCCACCAGCTCGAGCCTGCGGTTGACCGCCTCGAGCAGTAGGTGGTCGTTCTCGGTGATGCGGTCGCGCAGCTCGCGCACGACGGCGTCGGCGTCCGCGTCGGGCACGTGCTCTCTGTAGCACACGGCGCGGCGCTTGCATGAGGCGGGAACCTAGACTGAACGCTGTGGCGCTCGCGTCGGACACTCGCTGGAGCCCCGAGTCGTGGCGCGCGTATCCGGCGCGCCAGCAGCCCGAGTGGCCGGACCCCGGCGAGCTCGAAGCCGCCGTGACCGTTCTGCGCCGGCTGCCGCCGCTCGTCTTCGCCGGCGAGGCGCGGACGCTGACGGAGGCGCTCGCGCACGTGGCAGAGGGTCGTGCGTTTCTGCTCCAGGCGGGCGACTGCGCCGAGTCGTTCCACGACTTCTCGGCGCCCGCGATTCGCGACAAGCTGAAGATCCTGCTCCAGATGGCAGCCGTGCTCACCTACGGGGCCACGTTGCCCGTGATCAAGGTGGGCCGCATTGCCGGGCAGTTCGTCAAGCCCCGCTCGTCGCCGACGGAGCGCGTGGATGGGATCGACCTGCCCTCGTTCCGCGGGCACATGGTGCACGACGACCCTCCAACCGCTGCCGCCCGCGTCCCGCACCCACGCCGCATGGTGGACGGCTACCACCAGTCCGCGGCGACCCTGAACCTGCTGCGAGCCTTCACCAAGGGCGGCTTCGCCGATCTGACGCAGGTGCACACCTGGAACCAGGAATTCGTAGCGACCTCGGCGGAGGGGCGCCGGTACGAGCTGATCGCGACCGAGATCGAGCGGGCCCTGCGCTTCCTGGCCGCCTGCGGGATCGACCTCTCGCGCCAGGACCAGCTCCACCACGTCGACCTCTGGACGAGCCACGAGGGGCTCCTGCTCGACTACGAGGAGGCGCTCACGCGGCGCGACTCCCTCACCGACCGCTGGTACGACTGCTCAGCCCACATGCTCTGGATCGGCGACCGGACGCGGCAGCCGGACGGCGCGCACGTCGAGTTCTTCTCCGGCGTCGAGAATCCGGTCGGGGTCAAGCTCGGTCCCACGGCGACGCCGGACGAGGTGCTCGCCCTGTGCTCGCGGCTCAACCCGGATCGCGTCCCCGGCCGGCTCCTCTTCATCTCGCGGATGGGCGCCGACGACGTCGTGGAGAAGCTGCGGCCGCTGCTGCGCTCGGTGCGCCAGCACGATCATCCGGTCGTCTGGGTCTGCGACCCGATGCACGGCAACACGTTCGTCACCGCCTCGGGGCGGAAGACCCGCCGCCTCGACGCGGTGCTCGCGGAGATCGAAGGCTTCTTCGAGGCGCACTCGCGCGAGCGCACGTGGCCCGGCGGCGTCCACCTCGAGTTCACGGGCGAAGACGTGACCGAGTGCGTCGGAGGCTCGGAGGAAGTCAGCGAGCACCAGCTCCACTCCAACTACATGTCGCTCTGCGACCCGCGCCTGAACGCGCGCCAGTCGCTCGACCTCGCCTTCCGCGTCGCCGAGATGATGCGGCGGCCGCGCGCTGTCTAGGGGGGAGCCGGTGCGGGCCGGGCGGCTCGCCGTTGTCGGCACGGGCCTGATCGGGGCGTCGGTCGCGCTGGCCGCGCGTCGCACCGGAGTGGCAAGCGTGGCCGGCTGGGACCCCTCGCCGGAGGCGCTGGAGGCGGCGGTGAGCCGCGGCGCGGTCGACGTTCCTGCCGGCTCGCTGTCCGAGGCGCTCGCGGATGCCGACATCGCCGTCGTCGCCGCGCCCGTCGCCCGCCTGCCGGCCGCGGTCGAGGAAGTGCTCGCCGCGAGCGGGGACGGCTGCACGGTGACGGACGTCGGCTCGACAAAACAGGCGGTGTGCGCGGTCGCGGGCGGCTCACGTCGCTTCGTCGGGGGCCATCCGGTGGCCGGCTCCGAGGCCCGCGGCGCCGCACACGCGCGCGAAGATCTCTTCGAGGGCGCCACCTGGTTTCTGACCCCGCTTCCCGACACCGACACCGAGCGCTACCGCGCCGTGCACGGCTTCGTCGCCGGCCTCGGCGCCGTTCCGCTGGCGGTCGACCCAGCCGCCCACGACCGGCTCGTCGCGCTCACGAGCCATCTGCCGCACGCCCTCGCCAACCTGCTGCTGAACCAGGCGGGAGCGGAGCGAATCGAGCGCCACGACCCGCTCGCGGCCGCCGGCGGCTCGCTGCGAGACATGACTCGGGTCGCGGGCGCCAACCCTCGCATCTGGGTCGACATCTTCCTGGAGAACGCTGCTGCGCTGCGCGAGGCGCTCGGGGAGCACCGCCGCAGGCTCGACCAGCTCGACGCCGCGCTGGCGAGCGGCGACGCGGGCTTCCTCGCCCGGTGGATCGGCGAGGCCGTGGACAACCGTCGGCGGCTGCTCGCCGACGCGTTCGAGGATCCCGGGACGCTCCAGCGGCTGACCGTGCACGTGCCCGACCGGCCGGGGGTGCTCGCCGGCATCACCCAGGCACTCGGCGCCGCCCGCATCAACATCGAGGACTTCGAGCTCCGCCACATGTCGCCCGACCGCGGCGGGACGCTGACGCTGCTGATCTCCGGCGACGCGGCCGCGGGCAGGGCAGCGGCGCTGCTCGAGGAGCAGGGTTACCCTGTGACCGTCGCGCCGGCGCTTGCAGAGCCGTGAGAGCGATCGCACCGGCCACGGCGGTCGTGGGGCACGTGGCGGTGCCCGGCGACAAGTCCATCTCGCACCGCGCGCTGCTGCTCGCCGCCGTGGGCGACGGGGAGACGCGCATCCGCGGGTGGGGCCGCTCGCTCGACACGGAGTCCACCCTGGAGGCGGTTCGCGCGCTCGGAGTGCGGGTGGACGAGTCCGGACCCGACCAGCTCGTCGTGCATGGCGCCGGGCTGCATGGCCTGCAGGAGCCGGACGGCCCGATCGACTGCGGCAACTCGGGAACGACGGTGAGGCTGCTCGCCGGTCTGCTCGCCGGGCACGGCGGGCGTTTCGAGCTCACCGGGGACGAATCGCTGTGCGCGAGGCCGATGGAGCGGATCGCCGAGCCGCTGCGCCGCATGGGCGCACGCGTGGAGACGACGGACGGGCGCGCGCCGCTCGTCGTCGAGAGCGCAGGCCTGCACGGGATCGAGTACGAGAGCCCCGTCGCAAGCGCGCAGGTCAAGTCGGCCCTGCTGCTCGCCGGGCTGTACGCGGCCGGCCCGACCACCGTGGTCGAGCCGCTCGCGACCCGGAATCACACTGAGCTGATGCTGCGACCCGCCGGCGCGCGCGTGACGCGTCGCGGCCGCCGCATCACGATCCAGCCCGCCGCGCGTCTCGCGCTCGGAACGCTCGACGTGCCCGGCGACGTCTCGGCAGCGGCCCCGTTCGTCGCGGCGGCGTGCCTGCTGCCGGGCTCCGAGCTGACCGTGCACGAGGTCGGGCTGAACCCGACGCGGTCGGGCTTCCTGGACGTGCTCGCGCACATGGGCGCCCGGCTGACCGTGCTGCACCGGCGGCGGGCGGGAGGCGAGCAGCTCGGCGACGTGGATGTGCGGCCGAGCGAGCTCGTTGCCACGCGCGTCCTCCAAGGGCAGGTGCCGCTGCTGGTGGACGAGCTGCCTCTGCTGGCGCTCGTGGCCGGCATGGCGCGTGGTACCACCACCGTTCGCGGCGCCGCCGAGCTGCGCGTCAAGGAGACCGACCGCATCGAGGCGGTCACGGCGGCGCTGCGGCCGCTCGGCATTCACATCGAGGGGCGCGCCGACGGCTTTCGCGTGCGCGGCGTCCCCGCGAGGCCGCGCGGCGGCACGGTCGTCGACACGCGAGGAGACCACCGAATCGCCATGCTCGGAGCTGTAGCCGGCCTCGTCTCGCGCAAGGGTGTGCGGATCGAGGGGGACGAGGCGGTCGCCGTAAGCTTCCCGGAGTTCTTCGACGTTGTCGAGGCCGTCGCTCAGCGGAGCTGAGCGCCACCTTCGACTCGCTAAAAAGCGTATGAGCGATCCCCACGCGCACGAGAGTCCGAGCCGGTCAAAGCGGCGCAGAGGCCGTCCGCCTAGCGCATGATCGTGGCAATCGACGGGCCGGCCGGGGCCGGCAAGAGCACGGTGGCGAGCCGCTTGGCGGAGCGGCTCGGTTTCCGCTATCTGGACACGGGCGCCATGTATCGCGCGCTCACCTGGCTCGCCCGCGAGTGCGACGTCGCAGCCGAAGATGCAGTCGCCCTTGCGGACCTTGCCCTCACCCATCCGGTCGAGCTCGACGTGTCCGGGACCGTGGCGATCGGGGGCGCGGACGTGACGAGCGCCATCCGCCGCGCCGAGATCGATCGCGCGGTGCCGGTCGTCGCGCGCCACCCCGGAGTTCGGGAGGTCATGCGCGTGCGCCAGCGGGAGCTCGCCGACGCGGGCGACGCTGTCATCGAGGGCCGGGACATCGGAACGGTCGTGGCGCCGGACGCCGACGTCAAGGTCTACCTCGTCGCCGACGTGGGTGTGCGGGCGCGGCGGCGACAGTCCGAGCGCCCGGAGATCGGCGCCGATGCGCTCGTCACCGACCTCCGGCTCCGGGACGAGAGCGATGCCGAGCGGACGCTGCAGGCCGACGACGCGCACGTGATCGACACGACAGACCTCGAGATCGACGATGTGGTGGCGCAGATCGAACGCCTCGTCCGCGCGCGCCTGCCCGCATGAGGACCGCAGACGTCGCCTGGGCCATCGGCCAGCACACGATCTCGCCGGTCATGAGGCGGATTGCACCGCTGCGCGTGTACGGGGTCGAAAACATCCCGCGGGAGGGAGGCGTCGTGCTCGCGCTCAACCACTTTTCCTGGCTCGACCCGTTCTCGTTCGGGGCCGCGTCGCCGCGCGTCATCTACTACATGGCGAAGGCCGAGCTGCACCGCGTGCCGGGACTCGGCCGCTTCGTACGGGCGTTCGGCGCGTTCTCCGTGCGGCGGGGCGAGTCGGATCGCGAGGCGATCCGGATCGCTCGCGACCTGGTACAGCGAGGCGAAGCGCTCGGGCTCTTCGTGGAGGGCACGCGGCAGTTGAGTGGCGTCCCGGGCGAGCCCAAGCCGGGCGCGTCGATGATCGCGCTTCAGGAGCACGTGCCGGTCGTGCCCGCGGCCATCCACGGCAGCCAGTTCTGGCGGCCTGGAAGCTTCCAGCCCGTCTCGGTCGCCTGGGGCGAGCCGCTCGAGCTCGGCGGCCTGCCGGCGAGCGGCGCCGGGTATCGCGAGGCCTCCGGCGAGATCGGGCACGCCATCCGCACGCTCTGGGAGTTCCTCGTGGACATGCACGAGCTGGGCCGTCCCGAAGCCATTCCACCGGCCGTCGGCCGCCGGTAATGGTTAACCAGTTTTTCGCAGAAGCCGGAAGACTGGCCGGCACAGTTGCCATCGTCGGGTTCCCGAACGTGGGCAAATCAACGCTTGTGAACAGGCTGACGGGGACGCGGCAGGCGGTCGTGCACGAGACGCCCGGCGTCACCCGCGACCGCAAGGAGCTCGTCTGCGAGTGGGCGGGCCAGAGCTTCCTGCTCGTGGACACCGGCGGCGTCGACATTGCCGACCCCTCGCCGATCACGCGCGGCATCGCTGAGCAGGCGCGGGCCGCCGTCGCGGAGGCGGACCTCGTGCTCTTCGTGGTGGACGCGCGGGCGGGCGTCACGCCGGGCGACGAGGAGATCGCCGGCATCCTGCGCGCTGCGCGCAAACCCGTTCTGCTGGTCGCCAACAAGATCGACGACCCCTCGCAGGACATGCTGGCGCTCGAGTTCCACCGCCTCGGCCTCGGGGGCCCGATTGCGCTCTCCTCGGCCCATGGGCACGGCACCGGCGATCTCCTGGACGCGGTGCTCGAGCGGCTTCCAGGCGGCGGGCGTATGCCCGTGGGCGAGGAGGCGATCCGCGTCGCCATCCTCGGCCGCCCGAACGTCGGCAAGTCGAGCCTCCTGAACGCCCTGCTCGGGCAGGAGCGGGTGCTCGTCTCCGACGTGCCCGGTACCACGCGCGACGCCATCGACACGGTGCTCGAGCGCGGCGGGCGCACGTTCCGGCTCGTGGACACCGCAGGCCTGCGCCGCAAGCGCCGCCAGCGGCAGGGGATCGAGTACTACTCGGAGCTGCGCGCGCTGCAGGCGGCCGAGCGCGCCGACGTCGCGGTCGTCCTCGTGGACGCGTCGGAGGGCGTCGTCGAGCAGGACGTCCACGTGGCTGAGGCGGCGCGGCGTGCGCAGTGCTCCACGCTCGTCGTGCTGTCGAAGTGGGACATCGGGCAGGTGGCACTCGACGACGTGCGCGGCGAACTCAACCGGCGCCTGCGCCAGCGCCCGCCCGTGATGGCGGTGTCCGCCAAGACCGGGCGCGGCATCGAGCGGCTGCTCGGACGCGTCGCGTCGCTCTTCGACAAGCACACTGCCCGCATTGCAACTCCCGAGCTGAACCGGGCGCTCGCCGAGCTGCGCCGCGTCCGCCAGCCGCCGTCGCGCGGCGGGCGGCGCCTGAACTTGCTGTATGGCACGCAGGTGACGACGCGGCCGCCGCGCTTTCGCATCTGGGTCAATGATCCCGGCCTGATGACGCGCGACTACGGCTACTGGGTCGAAAACCAGCTACGCGAGCGCTTCGAACTGGCGGGAATCCCGGTGGCGATCGACTTCGTGCGCCGCTCGTGAAGGCCCTGGTGGTGGGGGCGGGCGCTTGGGGGACGGGCTTCGCGCGCCTGCTCGCCGACCACGACCATGAGGTGCTGCTCGCCTGTCGCGACGCGGCACAGGCGCGGGCGATCGAGGAAACCGGCCGCAACCCGCGCCACCTCACGGACGTACGGCTCGACGACGTGACCGCGGTGCTGCTCGCGGATGGGCCGTTCGAGGGGGTGGAGCTTGCCGCCATCGCCGTGCCGAGCGCGGCGTTCGCCGCCGTTGTAGGCGGAGTGCCCCCCGATGTCCCCGTCCTGAACCTGACGAAAGGGCTCGATCCGGCCACCGGCGCGCGGGTCTCCACACTCGTCGGCGACCACCGCGTTGCCGTCCTCTCCGGCCCGAACTTCGCCGCCGAGATCGCTCGCGGCCTGCCGAGCGCAGCGGTGGTCGCCGGCGAGGATCGCACACTTGCGACCTGGATCCAGGAGCAGCTCAACTCGGGCGTCTTCCGCGTGTACGTGAACGGCGACGTGACCGGGGTGGAGCTGGGCGGCGCGACCAAGAACGTAATCGCGCTGGCGGCGGGCATCGTGGACGGCCTGGAGCTGGGCGCCAACGCCAAGGCTGCGCTGATGACGCGCGGGCTCGCCGAGATGACTCGCCTCGGCGTGGCGAGTGGCGCCCGGGCCGAGACGTTCGCCGGACTGGCCGGCATGGGCGACCTCGTCGTCACCTGCTGGGGCCACCTGAGCCGCAACCGCCGCGCCGGCGAGCTGATCGCGCGTGGCGCCACGGTGGCCGAGGCGGTCGCACGGATCGGTACCGTGGAGGGCGTCGCGACCGCGCCGGTGCTCGAGGAGCTCGGTCGGCAGCTCGGCGTCGAGCTGCCCATCACGCGGGCCGTTACGTCCGTCCTGCGCGGGGAAGACTCCGCCGGACAGGGGTTGAACCTCATGGCGCGCCCGCCGACGGAGGAGTAGATGCGCTCTACGCGCACGTTCGTCAGGACTTTCGCGGCCGTCCTCCAGCCGGCGCGGCGGGGCGGCGGGCCAGGAACGTGAGGTGGGGAGTCGATGCCCGCTTGCATCGTTCGGGCAAGCGCGCCGATCGTCGCCTGAGGACCAGCGCTGGCGGCCCTGCGGTCACTCAGCGCTTCTCGGGTTCGACTGGGGCCCGACGGCCAGAGTAGAGTGGCGGCCGGAGGGTTTAGCTGACGAACTCGGGACATCGGCTTTCGGCGGTCGCGTCGGCGCTCGTCGGCGCGCTCGCGCTCGCCGCCTGCGGCGGCGGGAACGGGTCAGGAGCGGGCGGAGCGGTTCCCGACACGGCCGATCTCGCGCCATCCTCTGCGGCCTTCTACGTGTCCGTGGAGAGCGATCCAGACGGAGAGCAGTGGCAGCAGGCACAGGATCTCCTGCGCCGTTTCCCCTCAGGCGACCGGCTGCTCGCCGACGTGCGCGAGAGCCTGGGAGACGAAGAGCTCGACTACGAGCAGGACATCAAGCCGGCGCTCGGCCCGGAGGTCGGTGTCGTCGGCCTGACGCTCGAGGGCGAACGGTTTGCCTTCTACACCAAGCCCCCCAACCGGGCGAAGCTCGAGGCGCTGCTGCGCGAGGGCGACGACCCCGTCGTCTTCCGCGAGCTGGACGGCTGGACCGTCGCGGCGGAAACCGAGGAGGACCTGGACGCGTTCGATGAGGCGCGCGCCCGCGGCGTGCTCGCGGACGACGAGACCTTTGCGGACTCGCTCGACGCGACGAGCGGCGACGCCGGCGCCGTCGTCTGGGTGCGAGGCGAGGCGATCCAGGACGCCGTCGAGGAGGGTCTCATCGAAGAGGGCGCGCCATCGGGTCTCACGGAGGATCTCGGGGTCACCCGCGGCTTCCTGTCAGTTGCCTCGGCCGAGGACGAGGGCGTCCGCACCGAGACCGTGCTCGCCCGGGAAAAGCGCCCGGAGCTCGACCTGTACCGGCCGAAGCTCGACGAGCAGTTGCCGGCAGAGCCGCTTCTCTTCGTGTCTGTCGCGAACCTGGACGAGGCAGGCCGTGCCGGGCTCGATCTGGCTCGCAAGAGCATCCCGGACTTTTCTTCGCAGCTCGCGCAGGGCGAGGCGGCGCTCGGGTTCTCGCTCGAGGACGACGTGCTGCCGCTGCTCGCAGGCGAGGCCGCCCTCGTGCTCTACGACGAGCCGTCGGCGGGCCTGCCGGTGACCGTGGACTACGTGCTCGACGTCGGAGACGAGGAGGAGAAGGCACGCCGGCTCATGGAGCGCGTCGTCGCGCTTGTGGAACTGGGGGAGGTTGGTACGGGGAACAAGGTGACGATCGACGGCTTCGAGGGAAACGAGATCCACTTCATGTCGGAGGACATCTCGATCTTCTGGGCCGTGTACGACGGGACGCTCGCGATCACCAGCAGCCGCGATGCGCTAGCTGCGCTCAGAGACGACACTCCACGCCTGGCCGACGACCAGGCCTACGGTGACGCGCTCGACGCGGCCGACGTGCCGGATGAGGTCGTCGCTCTCACATACCTGAACCTGCCGACGGCAACCCCCCTGCTGCTAGACCAGATCGAGAAGGACGGCACGGAGATCACTTCCGAGGTGCGTGGCAACCTCCAGGCCCTCCGCTCGACGGTCAGCTACGCGACTACCGAGGACGTCGGCATCCGGCTCTCCGGGTTCGTGGGCATCGGCTAGCGTTTCTCGGATGCCGGCCGGCCGCGAATTCCTGTTCTCGTCCGAGTCCGTGACCGAGGGCCATCCTGACAAGATGGCCGACCAGATCTCGGACGCGGTGCTCGACGCCGTGCTCGCGGACGATCCGGAGGGCCGCGTGGCATGCGAGACGCTGATCACGACCGGGCTCGTCGTCGTCGCCGGCGAGATCACGACGCAGACCTACGTCGACATCCCTGCCCTCGTGCGCCGCAAGGTGAGCGAGATCGGCTACACGCACTCGGAATGGGGCTTCGACGCGACGACCTGCGCCGTGGTGGTGGCGATCGACGAGCAGTCGCCCGACATCGCGCAGGGCGTCGACGCTTCGTACGAGGTGCAGCACGACCCCGGCGACGACGACCCGCTCGACCGGGTAGGCGCCGGCGACCAGGGGATGATGTTCGGCTACGCCACGAGCGAGACGCCCGAGCTGATGCCGCTGCCGATCATGTTGGCGCACCGCATCTGCAAGCGGCTCGCAGAGGTACGGAAGGCCGGAGACCTGCCGTACCTCCGCCCGGACGGGAAGGCGCAGGTCACCGTCCGGTACGAGGTCGACGATGAAGGGCGGCAGACGCCGGTCGAGCTCGAGCGCATCGTCGTTTCCACGCAGCACGCGGATGGCTGCGACGCCGAGGCGCTGATCAAGCCGGACCTGGCCGAGCGCGTGCTGCACCCAATCCTGCCGCCCGACCTGTACGAGGAGCGCCGGCTGCTGGCCGACAAGGAATTCTTCTACTGCAACCCGACCGGCAAGTTCGTGCTGGGCGGGCCGATGGGCGACACGGGTTTGACCGGGCGCAAGATCATCGTCGACACGTACGGCGGTTCGGCGCGGCACGGCGGTGGTGCGTTCTCGGGCAAGGATCCGACGAAGGTCGACCGCTCCGCGGCGTACGCAGCTCGCTACGTGGCGAAGAACATCGTCGCGGCGGAGCTTGCTGGGCGGTGCGAGGTCAACGTTGCGTACGCCATCGGCGTGGCGCATCCGGTGTCCATCGCCGTGCGAACGTTCGGCACGGAGCGCGAAGGGGTCACGCCCGCCCGGATCGAGTCGCTCGTCCGCGAGCACTTCGACCTGCGGCCGGCGGCGATCGTGCGCGACCTCGACCTGCGCCGGCCGATCTACGCGAAGACGGCGGCGTACGGGCATTTCGGGCGGGACGACCACGACTTCACATGGGAACGCGTCGACAAGGCCGACGCCCTGCGCGCCGCAGTCGGCGCGAAGGCCGCCCAGGCGCCCGCCTAGCTCTGCCGCCGCAAGTCCGGCCTGCTTCTGCCGCTGCAAGTCTGGCGCGCTGCGCGCGCCATGACGACTTGCAGCGGGTTTTCAAGTCACACGCGACTTCGCGCGGGTAGCTGCGGCGGGACGAGCCCGCCTCCGCCGATGAGGGAGGGCGCAGGAGCTCAGGTCCGGGCCGCGAAACTGGGGCATTCCATGGCCGCTGCTGCAGCACAGACGCCCCGCGAGCTCGCGCTGATCGCTGCGCTGCAGCGCAACCGCGGCGAGCTCGCGCCCGCCGCGCTCGAGCTCATCCTGCAGCGCCTGCGCGACAGCGCGCGCGGCTAGGCAGACGCAGAGCCCCTGTCCGTTCCAGAAAGGGCTGAGGGCCCATGGACATGGCTTCGGCAGATGTCCACGCCGGCTTCGGCGCCAAGGTAGGAGATCTGTCGCCTCGGCATGGCATTTTCGGCCATGGCCGAGGGACTCTCCCACGGCCAGCTACGCCGCCGGGCGGACGAACAGCCCGGCTGCGGCCCGCTCGTCGATCGCGCGCTCATCGCCTTCGAGCTGCACGGTGAGCTCGCCGTTCCGACCCGTCGCGTCGCGCAGCTCGACTCTGCGTCCCGGCACGAAGCCTTCGTCGTAGAACCAGTGGAGCAGCTCCCCGTCGTGCTCGGCCAGGCGGACGATCGTCGCGTGCGTGCCCGGCTCGAGCTCCGCGAGCGCGGAGAGTTCCTGGTTCTCGGCCTGCTCCACGCTCGGCTCCACGGGCCAGCCGTGCGGACAGCGGTCCGGGTGCCCGAGCCGCTCTGCGATTCGCTCGACCATATCGTCCGTGAACGTGTCGCCGAGCTCGTCGGCCTGGACGTGCGCCTCCGCGGCGGTGTAGCCCATGAAGTCGGTGAGCAGCCGCTCGATAATCCGGTGCTTCCGCACGACCCGCTCCGCGCGCTCGCGCCCGGTCGCGGTCAGCAGCGCCTCCTTGTGCTCACCGCGCTCGATCAACTTTTCGCTCTCGAGCCGCTTCAGCATCTCGCCGGCCGAGGCGCGAGACACGCCAAGCATCTCGGCTACGCGTGAGGACAGCGTGGGCGATCCGGAGGACACCGGCCGGTACTCGCCGATCGGGAAGGCCAGGAAGTAGATCGTCTCCAGATACTCGTCGACAGAGTGCCGGTGGGCCAGGATCGCACCTCTCGATTGACGTCCCCGCTGCCGCGCCACTATAGTCCTGCCGCTTTGTAAGGTACCCCTTACACGACCCCGCAGGAGGCTCCACAATGTCCGCAGCGCAGATTCTCGTTCTCGGCGCGGTCGCCGGCTTCACGATCTACCTCGGGCTGCCGGCGGGGCGTGCTCGTAACGTCGATGCGCGCGTCCGCGCCGCGCTCAGCGCGCTGGCGGCCGGCATCCTCCTGTTTCTGCTCTGGGACGTCCTCGTCCACGGCGTCGAGCCGGTGGAGGAGGCGCTGGAAGGGGCCGTGAAGGGCGAGCGGGCCTGGTCGGAGTTCGTCGGCCTCGGCTCGCTCCTCGCAGCCGGCCTTGTCGCCGGTCTCATGAGCCTCGTGTACTACGACCGGTGGCTGCGCACGCGCCGTACCTCGCCGCTTGTCGGCCCCGGTGCGGCAGCCGTGGACGAGTTCGCAACGCGAACGCGGCTCGAGCGGCTCACGCCTGGACGGCGCCTGGCGCTGCTGATCGCTACCGGCATCGGCCTTCACAACTTCGGCGAGGGGCTCGCGATCGGCCAGTCCGGCGCCGCCGGCGAGCTGTCGCTCGCGCTCGCCCTGATCATCGGTTTCGGGCTGCACAATGCGACCGAGGGCTTCGGCATCATCGGGCCGATGTCGGCAGACGGCGACTTGCCGAGCTGGCGGTTTCTGGCTCTGCTCGGCTTGATCGGGGGCGGACCGACGTTCCTCGGCACGGTCGTCGGTCAAGCCTGGGTCAGCGAGGCGCTCTCGGTGGCATTCTTCGCCATCGCGGCCGGGTCGATCCTGTACGTCGTGCAGGAGTTGCTGAGCGTCAACCGCAAGTTCGGCTTCCCGATCCTGGTGACGTGGATGCTTCTCGTCGGACTGTTCCTGGGCTTCGCGACCGACTTCGTGCTCGAGGCCGCTGAAATCGCAAGCTAGGGGTTTCTCCGCCGCGAGCCGGCTTTCGTTCCACTTCCGGCACAGACACGCGCATTTTCCCTCGGTACGATCGAATCGGGGAGGAGGTCACGGGTTCCTGCGACGTGGCCGTTTCGGACAGGGCGCAGGCGAAGAGCCGGAGAGGGGTTCCGCGGCCGCGACTAGCCTCAGGCTCGTGACCGGTCGCTACGCCGAGGTGCAGCTGCTCGTGACGGCCCGGGCGCTGGCGCGGCCGTTCACGTACGTCGTCCCGGACGGCGTCGCGCGCGGGACACTCGTTTCGGTGCGGCTCGCCGGGGCGCGCAGGCGCGGCGTCGTCCTGGAGACGAGCGAGGACCCCCCGCCCGGCGTAACTGCCGTGCCCGTCGACGGTGTCACCGGCACGGTGCCGGCCGCTCTCGTCGAGCTCGCGCTCTGGATCGCCGACTACTACGGCTCGACTCCCGGCCGCGCCCTCGCGCTCGTGGCGCCGCTGGCGCGCCGCCGGCGGACCGAGAAGGCGTCCCCGGTGGCGCGCGAGACGCTGTCGGCAACCGTCGCCTCACGGCCGCGCCTGACGGAAACTCAAGAGGCCGCCGTGCACCGCCTGGAGGCGGCGCTCGAAGCGGGAGCAGGCGCGAACCTGCTCCTCTACGGCGCCACCGGAAGCGGCAAGACCGAGGTGTACCTGAGGGCGTGCGAGGCGGCGCTCTCGCGCGGGCGCGGCGCCATCGTGCTCGTGCCCGAGATCGCCCTCGCTCCCCAGACGCTTGCCCGCGTGGTAGCGCGCTTCGGGGATCGCGTCGCCGTGCTCCACTCGTCCCTCGCGGACAGCGAGCGCCGCGACGAGCGCGAGCGGATTGCCCGCGGTGACGCGCGGGTCGTCGTGGGCGCGCGCTCGGCCGTCTTCGCTCCGGTTACGGACCTCGGCGTGGTCTGCGTGGACGAGGAGCACGACGCCGCGTACAAGCAGGATTCCGACCCGCGCTACGACGCCCGCACCGTCGCGGCGAAGCGCGCCGCGCTCGAAGGCGCTGTGGCGATCTACGGTAGCGCCACGCCGAGGCCGGAGTCGTGGCACGCGCTCGAGCGCCTCGAGCTCGGCGGCAGGATCGGTGCCGCGCTTCCGCCCGTCCAGGTCGTCGACCTCAGGCGCGAGGCAGGCTACCCGCTGTCGGCGCCGCTTCTTTCGGCGCTCGACGCTGTCGCGCGCGACGGCGGGCGCGCGATTCTGCTCCTGAACCGCCGAGGCGTGGCGCCCGCCATCCACTGCCGCGCCTGCGGTGAGACACGTCGCTGCGCCAACTGCGACATCGCGCTCGTCCTGCATCGTGAGGGTTTCCTGCGCTGTCACCATTGCTCCGCCAGCGAGCTCGCGAGCGAGACGTGCCCGGCATGCGGCTCGCCCGAGCTCGCCCGGATCGGAGCAGGCACGCAGCGATTGGAGCGCGAACTCGAGCGTCGCTTTCCCGATCTCGCACGGATCCGGCTCGACGCCGACGCGGCTGCGCGGCCGGGCGCCGCGGCGGAGGCGCTCGCCCGCTTCGCGGCGACCGACCGCGTGGTCCTACTCGGCACACAGATGGTGGCGAAGGGGCACGACTTCGGCGGCGTCGCGCTCGCCGCCGTGGTGGACGCCGACACGGGGCTCGGAATGCCCGACTTCCGGGCGGAGGAACGGACATTCCAGCTCGTCACGCAGCTCGCCGGGCGTAGCGGACGGGACGCTCCGGGACGGGTGGTCGTCCAGACGTTCCAGCCCGATTCGGCGGCCATCGTGCACGCGGCACGCCACGACGTCGGGCGTTTCCTGGCGCAGGAGCTCGAGCGCCGCCGCGACCTCGGGTACCCGCCGTTCCGCCATCTCGTGCGAATCCTGGTCTCCGGCCCGGCCCCTGCGCCGGTCGAGCGAGCGCTAACCGAGGTGCGGGCGGGGCTCGCCGGCGCGGCTGCGGACGTGCTCGGGCCGGCCCCGCTCTTCCGCCTACGCGGACGCCACCGAGCCCAGCTCGTCGCGAAGACCGACAGCCCGCGCGCTGTTGCCGCGCTGGCCGCCCGGCTGCTCGCCGCCGCGGCCCCCGCCATGCGCCAAGCCGACCTCGCGGCCGTCGTGGATGTGGACCCCCAGAGCCTCTAGGTTTAGTAGCTCGGCGGCACGGCGGCCGAGGAGGCGACCGAGGCGTCGACGGCCACCTCGAACTCCTCGACGCTGACCACACCGCCGTCGCCCTCACGCGCGGCCTCGCTGCGCAGGCGACTAGCCTTCACCCGGCTGGCCTCCATCGCCGCGCGGCTCTCCCAGAGCGTGAAGGTGATTGCGCGCTCGCCGTCGCAGCTGACGAGGAAGTAGCCGCCACGGAAGCCCTCGCACTCGCCGATCTGCGCGAATGCGTCCCGGAAGGCGGGCACGGCCTCTGCGCGGCCGTCCTCCGGCAAATCGTAGGTGCTTGTTCGAACGAACATCGCGATCCCTTCTGTCGCTCGCCGCCGCCAAGCGTAGCCTGGCAGCACGGACCCCCGCACGGTTAGCCATGCGGGCTGGGCGCAGCCGGTCACTCTGCTGACGGAGCGCTACGTGGCGGTTGTCGGCGAGGCTGTGTCATTCCGTGATCGTGCCACGCTGCACGACGCGATGGCCGGAGGCCGCCCAAGGCCGGCGCACGGAGGCAGCCGGCCGAGGGCGGAGGATGGCGCCTCGTACACCTTCGAGCGGTGCCTGATTCCGCCGGGCGAAACTGGGTGAGGTAGCGCATGAGCGACATGCCGAGTGCCGGGACGCCGTTCCCGGGCGGGCGATACCGCTGGCCTCGGCAGAAGCGAGATTGCAGCCTGGGCTGCCAACAGCGCAAGCGCGAAGACAGCACCGGTTCGCATGTGAGAATCAGCCCGATCGCTCGGTTTTCGGTGGCGGGATGCTGTCGGCTTCGCCACTAAACTGGCGCCGTGTCCGAGACTCACACCGAGATTCACACCGAGACGCGCGACGAGCCGCTGGACGCCGAGGGTCGGGCGCGGCGCCGGCTCGCGTTGGCGCAGATGCGGCGGTACGGCGATCCTGTCCTGCGCATGCGGGCGCACGAAGTCGAGAACTTCGACGACGATCTCCGGCGGCTTGCCGAGCGGATGACCGCGCTCATGCGCGATGCGAACGGCGTAGGGCTCGCGGCCAACCAGGTAGGTGTATTGCGGCGCATCTTCGTCATGCAACCGGGTGAAGACGCGGAGGTGGTCACGATCGTCAACCCCGTCGTCGTGTCGCGTAGCGAGGAGACCGAGGCGGACGATGAGGGCTGCTTGTCGTTGCCGGACGTGCTCGCGCCAGTCGAGCGCGCTACGCGGTTGCGGCTGGAGGGACGCGACCTCGATGGAGGAGAGCTGGCTCTCGAACTCGAAGGTCTGGAGGCGCGGGTGGCGCAGCACGAGCTCGATCATCTCGACGGCGTGCTGATCCTCGACCGCACCACGAAGGAGGCTCGGCGCGAGGCGCTCGCGTCACTGCGCCCGCGGCCCGTTCTCGACCTTTCGGGCTGAGCGTGGCCAGACTCGGCGTGGCGGCGACCGCGCCCTTCGGCGCGGACGTGCTGGCGCGCCTTGCGGAGCGGCACGAGGTGGCGTTCGTGCTGACTCGGCCGGATCGGCCCCGGGGGCGGGGGCGGCGAGTCGGGGCGCCTCCGGCGAAGGAGACCGCGGCGCGGCTCGGTGTGCCTGTGCTCCAGCCCGAGCGGCTGGACGCGCAGGTGGAGCTCGATGCGGACACGATGGTGGTCGCGGCGTACGGTGCGCTCATCCCAGACGTGCTCCTCAACCGCGCGCTGTGGCTCAACGTGCATCCCTCGCTCCTGCCGCGGTGGCGCGGGGCGGCGCCCGTCGAGCGCGCGATCATGGCGGGAGATCGCGAGACGGGCGTCACCATCCACCGCACGACGTCCGAGCTCGACGCGGGACCGATCGCCGTGCAGCGCACCTTCCCGATTGGGCCCGAGGACCACGCCGGCGACGCCTTCAGGCAGGCCGCGGAGCTGGCCGTCGAGCTTCTCGACGAAGTGTTGGACGGCGCAAAGTTCCGGCCCCAGCCGAAGGAGGGCGTGACGTACGCGGATCGCCTCTCGGCCGCCGACCGCGAACTCGACTGGTCGCGCCAGCCCGAGGAGCTGCTGAACCGCATCCGCGCGCTGTCTCCGCACATCGGCGCCCGCGGGGAGGTGAACGAGCAGATCGTGACGGTCTGGCGCGCGCGGCAGGCGACGCCCGATTCCGAACTGGTTGTCGGCGGGCTTGAGCTCCTGGAGGTACAGCCGGAGGGGCGGCGGCGTATGACGGGCGCCGAGTACCTGCGCGGCTATGCGCGGTGAGGTCGCGCCGGCTCGGTGCGCTGCGCGAGCCTGCCTGCGAAGTGCCGCGGGGCGGCTATGGACGAAACGTCACGCTTTCGGCACGAAGGCCGTGGCTGTTCGGGCCGGTTGTCAGGGACAGTCCCTGCAAGATGGCCCCGCGGGCCGTGGCCGGTAGGGGCAGGAGGCGTGCGTCGTGAGCGCGACGCCGGCGCGCCGCGCGGCGCTGCAGGTCGTGCGGCGCGTGTTCGAGGACGGCGCCTACGCCGACCGGGCGTTCGCGCGTGCGGCGCAGAACCTCTCCCGCCGCGACCGCGCGCTTGCGCAGCAGCTCGCCTACGGCACTGTGCAGCGAGTCCGGACGCTCGACAACGTCGTCGAGACCGTCGCGCGCCGCTCGACGGCCAGGCTCGACGCTCCGGTGCGGGCCGCGCTGCGACTCGGTGCGTACCAGCTCCTCTTCCTCGAGGGCGTACCGCCACACGCAGCCGTGGACGAGACGGTGGAGCTCGTGCGCGAGGCGCGGCTGGAGCGCGCGGTCGGTTTTGCGAACGCGGTCATGCGGCGGCTCGCGGAGCGAGGGACGAAGCTCCTCGCCGCGCTCCCTGACACGACGCCCACGGGGGCAGCCCTCCGTCACTCGTACCCCGACTGGGTCGGCGAGGTCTTCTGGCGCGACCTCGGCGCCGAGGGTGCGGTCGCGTGCATGCGCGCCCAGAACGAGCCACCCGAGACGGTCGTGCGCGTGAATCGACGCCGTTCAGCGAACCTCACGGGGATCCAGGACCCCGACCTCCCGGACGCGCTGCGCGTCGAGCGAGTCGATCCCAAGGCGCTGGCCGACGGGCTCGTCTGGCCGCAGAGTCGCGGATCGCAGCTGGCGGGCCTCGCCGTCGGCGCGAGCGATGGCGAGCTCACGCTCGACCTGTGCGCGGCCCCGGGCGGCAAGGCGACGCAGCTCCCGGGACAGGTCACCGCCGTGGAGAAGCACCCCGGCCGCGCGCGTGAGCTGCGCGAGAACCTCCGGCGGCTCGGGGCCGACAACGTCACGGTCGTGGAAGCGGACGGGTTAGCCCTGCCGCCGGACCTGACCGAGTTCGACCGCGCGCTCGTCGACGCGCCGTGCTCCGGCCTCGGCGTCCTCGCCGGGCGCCCCGATCTGCGCTGGCGTGGCCGTCCGCTGCCCGAGCTCCAGCTCGAACTGCTGCGCGCCGCCGTCGAGCGCGTGCGGCCGGGCGGTACGATCGTCTACTCCGTCTGCACGCTGAACACCGACGAGAACGAGGCTGTCGTCGACGCGCTCGGCCTGGAGGCGGAGCCGCTGGGCGACGAATGGCCCGCCTTCCGGCACCCGCGGCGGCCCGAGTTCCTGCTCACGCTCCCTCACGTGCACCGCACCTCAGGGTTCTTCGTGGCGCGCCTGCGCGTCCAGTGACGAGCTGCGAAAGGCCAGCCCGCGAGCCTGCACCGCACCTAGGATCGGCGCATGGGCTGGGACGAGTGGGTGCGCGGAGCCGAGATCGAGCCGTCGCTGTATGCGGCAGACTTCCGGCGGCTCGGCGAGGAGGTCGAGCGCATGCTCGAGGCCGGCGTGCGCGTCTTCCATTTCGACATCGGCGACGGGCACTTCGTCGAGCCGATCACGGTCGGGCCCATCGTGCTCCAGGCGATCGCGCCGCTCGTACACGAGCACGGCGCGCGTCTCGACTGCCACCTCATGGTCGACAATCCCGAGCGGCACATTCCGCAGGTCGCGCGCGCGGGCGGCGACAGCGTCACCTTCCACGTCGAGGTCGGCGATACGGCAGAGCTGATCTCGCTTGCGCGCGAGCACGGCCTGGGCGCGGGGGTCGCCTTCAACCCGGGGACCGAGCCGGCGGAGGCCGCGCGCGCCGCGGAGGCCGCCGACCTCGTGCTGTGCATGAGCATCTGGCCAGGCTATTCCGGACAGGCCTTCATCCCCGAGACACTCGAGCGGGTGCGGCGGTTGCGGGTACTTCTGCCGGACGGCGTGCACGTGCAGGTGGACGGCGGCGTCGGCTCGGAGAACGCCGCCGCGCTGCGCGAGGCGGGCGCCAACCTGCTCGTCGCCGGCTCCGCCGTCTTCAGCGCGAACGACCCTACCGCCGCTTACCGCTCGCTCACAGCCGCGCTCACGTGAGCCTCGAACGCGCGCTCGAGCTGGCCGAGCGCGGCCGGGGCACCACGCATCCGAACCCGGTGGTGGGCGCGGTGGTCGCTCGCCACGGTGAGGTCGTCGGCGAGGGCTGGCACGAGAAGGCCGGAGGGCCCCACGCGGAGGTGGTCGCGCTCGAGGCCGCCGGGGACCAGGCCCGCGGCGCCACCGTCTACGTAACTCTGGAGCCGTGCGCCCACCGTGGCCGAACGCCGCCGTGTGCCGACGCTCTCGTAGCCGCCGGCGTGGCGCGGGTCGTCGCGGGGTCGCGTGACCCCGACCCTCGCACCGACGGGCGGGGACTCGCGCAGCTCCGCGAAGCGGGCATCGACGTCGAGGTCGCCGAGGGCGAGCTCGGCCTGCGCGCGCGGGTGCAGAATGAAGCATGGCGCACCTGGGTGCGCCTGGGCCGCCCGTTCGTGACCTTCAAGGCGGCGGTGACGCTGGACGGCCGCGTGACCGTGCCCGGCCGCCAGTGGATCTCCGGTGAGCAGAGCCGGCGGCTCGTGCACGAGCTGCGCGCCGCCTCGGACGCGGTCGCCGTCGGGATGGGAACCGTCCGCGCCGACCGGCCGCTGCTGACCGCCCGCGACGTCGAGGCACCGAGGCAGCCCCGTCGCCTCGCCTTCGGGCGCGGTCCGCTTCCCGACGGTGTCGAGCTCGAGCTGCTCGAAAGGCCGCTCGAGGACGAGCTTTCCCTGCTCGGTGCGCAGGGCGTGCAGTCACTGCTGCTCGAGGGCGGGCCAACCCTCGCGGCGGCGTTTCTGCGAGCGGATCTCGTCGACAAGGTGGTGCTGTTCGTCGCCCCCGTACTCGCCGGAGACGGGCTGCCGCTACTCTCCGAAGCGGCGGCGCCGCTCCGGCTCTCCGGACTCGGCGCCGAAGCCATTGGAGAAGACGTTCTGCTGACCGCCTATGTCCACGAGCCCTGATTCGCTTTCCCGCAGCATGCGCCCGGCCCCGGTGGACCGCCTCGTCAACGTGCTGTCGCAGTGGCTCGCGGGGCACGTGACCGCCGACGAACTGCGGCGCGAGCTAGAAAATGTCGGTACGGCCGGCCTCGGGGCAGGGCAGGCCGAAGCCGTCCACGAGCTCCTCGGCGAGCTGCGCAACCCGAACGGACATGCCGGCGAGCTGAACATGCTCGCGCGCGAGGCGATCGAGGCGCTCTGCCTCGGTGTCTAGGGGCGCTCGCTGAGGGAGTTCACCACGCCTTCGACCAGGTAGGTCGCGGAGCCGACGACGGTGCCGGCGGGGAACTCGCCGCCCTCAAGTGCGACGTACTTTTCGCCGAGCAGGACGGATGTCTGCGGGTCGATGATCAGCATGTGACGCTGATGGTCGGCGTCGCTCGAGTACGCGACAGCAATTCCGGAGCGTCCGGCAGAGTCGACGACCCGGCCGACGAGTTCGACCCCTGGAATCCGCGCCGCGACCTCGTAGAGCGCTGCGCGCTGAGCCGGTGTGGCGCCCGTCTCGCGGAGCGCATCGCCTGCGAGCACGAACATCTCCTCGTGGAGCCCTTCGCCGTGGCCGCGTGCGTCTGCCTCGAGGCGCTCGTACAGGGCGTCGGGGTCGCTCGTCAGATCGAGCGCGGGCGGCGGCGGCAAAGACGTCCGGTGAGCACGCTCGGCGAGGCTCGGCCTTCCGGCCGCGATCCACGCCTGGCGGTCGCGCGCCGACAGGAACTGCGCCTTGCCGCTGCGCTGGACGAGGCGACCCCCGGAAGGGCCGAGCCAGATCTCCCGTAGGTGCGGTACCAGCACGGAGAAGGACGAGTTCGAGCCGTAGACCGACGTCGACAGGTAGGCGTTCACCGAGCGCGTGTAGTGGTACTGCCCGACCTTCAGAGGTCTGGGCGCGGCTCGCTCGGCCGCGACGGCCGCGGCGCGCCGTAGCTCCGTCGCAGCGGCAGAAGCCGACCGGCCGCCCGAATGGAGGTCGACGAACACGGCTGCGGCCACGAGCGTCGTTGCGGCCAGTCCGGCGGCCGGCACGAGCCAGGCGCGGCGCCCTGGCCGTCGATGCCTGCGGCGCTCGATGTGCTGTTCGAGCCGCGAGCGCTGAGCGGCGCGAACCTCGTCGCTCGCAGGGACGGTGTGCTCGTCGGCCAAGTCGCGGAGCAGAGCGATCTCATGCATCGATGGTCTCCTTGGGTGTCGTGGAGAGACGGTTGGTAGCGCCCGGGCGAAGCTCGGCGCGTAGCCGGCGGCGGGCTCGCCCGATGCGCGACCGGACGGTCCCGACCGGAACGTCGAGCGCGCGCGCGATGTCCTCGTAGGAAAGGTCGGCCCAGGCGAAGAGCAGCAGCGCCTCGCGTTCCGCCGCTCGCAGGTCGAGCAGAGCGTTAACGAGATCTGCGGATATTCCTCCCGCCTCGGGTCCGGCCCCGTTGGAACCGCTGCCGGCTCGTGCGTAGGCATCCAGGCGGCGTCGCTCTGCTCGGCGGTACCTGCGGATCAGGTTGGCGGCGATGCCGAAGAGCCACGGCCGCGCGTCGGCGTATCGCAGGTCATACCGGTCGCGCCGGTCGAATGCGCGCGCGAACGACTCGGCGGCCAGCTCCTCCGCCGGCCCGTCGCCCACCCGCCGGCGGAGATACCCATGCACGGCATCGAAGTGGCGGTTGAAGAGCGCCGCGAAGGACTGTGGCTCGTCCAGCGAGGCCCGCACGATGTCGGCGTCGGCGGGCGCGGGCGGCGCGGCAGAGGGACTGTACGGGCTCGCCATTGTCGACAGCTGATTGCCCGCAGCGGGCACGAAAGTTCCCACCGGTCTCCAGTTCCCGTCCGAGCCGCCGCCGCTGGGCACCACTCCTCCTCCCCGAGAATGAGCCTAGCGGCGCTGGACGCACGCATGTGTGACGGCCTGTGCCGAGCTTGCAACCTCCGCGGTTAGCCTTGGTGCGTGTTCACAGGCATCGTGCGCGAACGCGGCCGGGTCGCTCGCCTCGAGCGGGGCGACGGCAATGTTCGGCTGATGGTCGAGGCCCCCGCCACGGCGGCCGGGATCACTGTCGGCGACTCCGTGTCGCTCAGCGGCTGCTGCCTCACGGCCGTGGCCGTCTCCAACGGGCAGATCGCGTTCGAGGCCGTTCCGGAGACGCTCCGCCGGACGACCTTGGGTCGCCTCGCAGCGGACGCGCTCGTCAACGTGGAGCCTGCCCTTCGCGCCGGCGAGCCGCTGGGCGGCCACTACGTGCAGGGTCACGTGGACGCCGTCGGCCGCGTGCGCGCGGTCGAGCCGGAGGGTGCCGGAGCACGCGTCACGATCCAGGCGCCGCCCGAGGTGCTGCGCCTCTGCGTGGAAAAGGGCTCCGTGACGGTGGACGGGGTCTCGCTGACCGTGGCCGCGCTCCACGCCGACGCGTTCGACGCCGCTCTGGTGCCGCACACGCTTGCCGCCACGACCTTGGGATTGCTCGCGACCGGGGACGAGGTCAACCTGGAGGCCGACGTGCTCGCCAAGTACGTGGAGCGCCTGATGGCCCGATGAGGCTCGAGCCCCTTTACCGGATCCGCTTCTCGTACCCGGAGCACTACTTCGTCGAGGGCTCGGAGTTCGCGGGTGTCTTTTTCGCGGAGGGCCGCTGCGAGGGCTCGCTCACGGGCCGCTTCCGCGGCATGAATCACCCTCGGTTGCGGCCCGACGACGTTTACCTCCCGGACCTCCAGGGCGTGATCCAGACCGACGACGGGGCCGCAGTTGCCTTCGACATCCGCGGTTTCGGCCGCGCGCGCGACTACGGGCGCGAGGTGGTCGGCACGATCACGCATTCGTGCGGCGACGAGCGGTATGCGCACCTCAACGATGCACTGTGCGTTCTGAGCGGCGAGGGCCGCGACCGCGAGATCCGGCTGGAGGTCGCCGAGGTTGTCTGGGAGCCGCTGGCGGGCGGCGGCTCGTTACCATCCTCCGCGTGACCACGACCGACACCCCCGCCGTGATGTCGCCGTTCGCCACGATCGACGAGGCGGTCGAGGACGTGCGCGCGGGGAAGTTCGTCGTCGTCGTCGACGCTCCCGACCGCGAGAACGAGGGTGACCTCGTCATCGCCGCGCAGTTCGCCACGCCCGAGGCGATCAACTTCATGGCGACACATGCGCGCGGTCTGATCTGTCTCAGCCTGACCGAGAAACGTTGCGATCAGCTCGGTCTTTCGCCCATGGCGCAGAAAAACGAAACGCCGCTCGGTACCGCGTTCACGATCTCCATCGAAGCGCGCGAGGGCGTCACCACCGGAATCTCCGCCCACGACCGCTCACGCACCATCCAGGTTGCGATCGACCCGGGCAAGGGCCCGAACGACCTCGTCCACCCCGGCCATGTCTTCCCGTTACGTGCGCGAGACGGCGGGGTCCTGCGGCGCGCCGGACAGACGGAGGCGGCCGTCGACCTCGCGCGTCTCGCCGGTCTCATCCCCGCGGGCGTCGTCTGCGAGGTCATGCGCGAGGACGGCACCATGGCGCGCGTTCCCGACCTCGTCGAGTACTGCGGGCGGCACGGCCTGAAGATGATCACCGTCGCCGATTTGATCGAGTACCGGCGGCGCACCGAGAAGCTCGTCGAGCGCACGACGACGGTCCGGCTGCCGACCGCATACGGCGAGTTCACGGCCGTCGCCTACCGCGAGACGCTGAACGGCAAGCCGCACCTCGCGCTCGTGAAGGGCGACGTGGACGGGACCGAGGACGTGCTCGTCCGCGTGCACTCGGAGTGCCTGACCGGCGACGTGTTCCGCTCGCTGCGCTGCGACTGCGGCGAGCAGCTGGAACAGGCGCTGGTGCAGATCGGAGCACAGGAGCGCGGGGTCCTGCTCTACATGTCGCAGGAGGGCCGCGGCATCGGCCTGCTCAACAAGCTGAAGGCCTATGAGCTGCAGGAGAACGGGCTCGACACCGTCGAGGCGAACCTCGAGCTCGGTTTCCAGGCCGACGCGCGGGAGTGGGGGATCGGGAACCAGATCCTCGCCGACCTCGGCCTGACCACGATCCGCATCCTCACGAACAACCCGAAGAAGCTGACAGGTCTCGAAGGGTACGGGCTGACCGTGGTCGAGCAGGTGCCCATCGAGGTGTCGCCGAACGCCGAGAACCGTCGCTACCTGACCGCGAAGCGAGACAAGCTGGGCCACCGCCTGCATCACCAGGATCTCCGGTTCGGCGAGGCCGAGACAAGCGACGAATGAGCGACCGCGTTCCGGAAGCCGACCTCGCCCCCGATGCCGCGCCGGACGCGGTGGACGAGACGATCGCCGCCAGCGCCGCTCCAGTGTTGCGGCCGCCGTCCGAGCCCGACGGCCGCACGTCCGAGCACGCGGTTGGCGAACTCCGGGTGCCGGCCGGCTACGCGGTCGTCGAGGGAGCGCCCGACGGGGATGGCCGAGCGGTCGGAGTGGTCGTGGGCCGCTTCAACGGCGAGGTGACGAGCAGCCTGCTCGAGCGCGCGCTCGACACGCTCGAGGAGGAGGGCGTCGCACGCGAGGCTGTCACCGTCGTACCCGTACCCGGCGCGTTCGAGCTGCCGCTAGCCGCAATGGCGCTCGCGAAGACTCGCCACTATGCGTGCATCATCGCGCTCGGCTGCGTCATTCGCGGCGAGACACCGCACTTCGACTACGTGGCCGGCGAGGCCGCGAGCGGGCTCCAGCTCGCAGCGCTCGAGACGGGTGTGCCCGTTGCATTCGGCGTGCTCACGTGCGAGACCACCGAGCAGGCGCTTGAGCGGATCGACAAAGGGGCCGACGCGGTCCGCGGTGCCCTCGAGATGGCCAACGTCCTCGCGCAGTTGCGGGGCGCCGAGGTGCCCCGCGAGAAGGCGCGTTAAAACTCCGCGAATCACCGCGCAGCGCGTCGTCGTCGGATCGGTTTCTTCGTCTACACTCGTCCATCCCGTGTCACGTATCTGCGCTATCTGCGACAAGAAGCCCGCCTTCGGGCACTCCCGGAGCCACTCGATGGTCGCGTCGAAGCGCCGCTTCGACCCGAACCTCCAGCGCGTCCGCATGCTGCTCGGCGGCAAGGCGACGCGCGCGTACGTCTGCACGCGCTGCCTCAAGGCCGGGAAAGTCCAGAAGGCCGTCTAGTAGTACGCGGTGCGCGAGATCGTCGCGCTTGCGCGACAGTCGGGTGCGCCATACCTCGCTACTGTGACTTCAGGGGCGCTGGGATCCCCTTGGGGGCACGTGGGGCTCCGGCCGTGCTGTCAGGGCCCCGGCCTAGAGTGGCCGTGTGGGCGAAACGCTACGCGTGGGCATCGTCGAGGACAACGCGGTGTTCCGCGAGGCCCTCGTGCTGCTCCTCGGGGGTAAGCCCGGAGTGGAGGTCGCCGGGGCGGTGGGGTCGGGCGAGGAAGCAGTCACGCTCTGCCGCAAGACCCGGCTGGATGTCGTGCTGCTCGACTACCGGCTGCCTGGTATGAACGGCGTGGAGACGACACGCGCCATCCGGGCCGCGACGCCCGGAACCGCCGTGGTCGGCCTTACCGCCTCGGCAACCGTGCGCGAGATCGAGGCGCTGAAGGAGGCGGGCGCCCTCGCCTGCCTGACGAAGGATGCGCGGCTCGACGACATCGTTGCCGAGATCCGCATCGCCGCGGCGGCGCCCGTCACGCGCTAGCCCTCCTAGAACCGTTTCGACTGCAGGCCCGTATCTAGACTTGAGCCGCGCCGCTCTCTCGAGCGGGCGGGGTACTCGAGCAGCACACGAGAGGAGTGTCAATGCGTCGGCACATCTGGGTCTTCGCCGTGACCGCGGTCGCGCTCGCCCTGCCGGTGAGTGCGCAGGCAGCCAACAAGCTCACGGCGACGGTCGGCCCGGGCTTCACGATCACGCTCAAGATGGGCGGGAAGAAGGTCACGAGGCTGAAGGCAGGCAAGTACAGGATCACCGTTCAGGACAAGTCGAACATCCACAACTTCCACCTCAAGGGCGGTGGCGTGAACAAGAAGTCCGGCGTTGCCGCCAGGGGGACGAAGACGTGGACTGTGACGCTGAAGAAGGGCACCTACACGTACGTCTGCGATCCGCATAAGAGCTCGATGAAGGGCTCGTTCAAGGTCGTCTGAGGTCGCGTCCGAGACGCGCGGCTCGGGAGGGCGGGCCGCGCGCCCCTCATTGATCGGCGAGCGGCTCCTCGGTCACGGCGTCGCCCACGATGCGCCAGCCGCGCAGCTCGCCGTTGTCCGCCCGCACGATCAGGTACGGGCGCCCCTCCCAGAGCCCGACGTTCGCGAGGTCGGTGCGCGACGGCCGCGGCTCGGACGCTGGGTGCGAGTGGAAGACGGCGAGCTCGTAACCCTCGTCCTCGAGGAACCAGACCTCCGGATCGAGCTCCAGATTGAACCGGTACGGAGAGCGGGAGGCGTTGCGGCCGCGCTCGTACCGCACCGCCCTATCGTCTTCGAGCACCACGACGCCGCAGGCCTCGCCGGGAAGCGCTTCGCGCGCGTGCGCGCGAAGCTGCTCGCGAATCGCCGCCGGAATCACCACTACGCGGTTTCCCGGCGTGAGAGAACTCCACCTAGGCCGCGGCGCGAAGCGGCGCGGCCTACCACCAGACGGTGCGCTCCATCGCCCGCTCGACATCGTCGGCGGCCCAGAACGGGGCAGACAGGTACTTCCAGCCGCCGTCTGCGAGCACGCACACGACCACGCCCTCCTCGAGCTCAGCGGCAAGCCGCAGCCCGACGTGGATGACGCCGCCCGAGGAGACGCCAGCGAAAATGGCCTCGTGGTCGAGCAGCGCGCGGACGCCGCTCACCGAGTCCTCGTTCGAGACCAGGATCTTGCGGTCGAGCCTCGATACGTCGAGGATCGGGGGTACGTAGCCGTCTTCCAGCGAGCGCAGGCCGATGACGGGGTCGCCCGGCAGCGGCTCCACGCCTGCCACGACGACGTCCGGAAACGCCTCGCGCACCCGAGCGCCCGCGCCCATGAGCGTGCCTCCCGTTCCGAGGCCCGCGACGAGGACGTCCACGCGGTCGAGTGCCTCCACGATCTCGGCTCCCGTGCCGTCGTAGTGGGCCCGGGGGTTCGCCAGATTCTCGTACTGAAAAGGCATGAAAAGGCGCGGATCCCGCTCGCAGAGCTGCTTGGCGACGCGCACCGAGCCGTTGGTGCCTTCGCCCGCGGGTGAGAGCACGATCTTCGCGCCCAGCAGGCCGAGCAGCCGTCGGCGCTCCTCCGTGGCGTCCTCGGGCATCACGCAGGTCAGCCTGTAACCCTTGATGCGCGCGACCATGGCGAGCGAAATGCCAGTGTTCCCGCTCGTCGGCTCGAGCAGCTCGCGCGTCTGATCGAGCTCGCCGGACGTCTCCGCGTCGTCGATCATCGCTTTCGCGACGCGGTCCTTGATCGAGCCGGTGGGGTTCTGGCCCTCGAGCTTCGCGAACAGGCGTACTCCCGGCTTCGGAGAGAGCCGCGAGAGCTCGACCAGCGGCGTCGAGCCGACGAGATCGAGAAGCGAGCTGGTGGTCTTGACAGCCATGAGTGCCGCGCGCGTGGCCTGGTGGCTAAGAGCGACTAACTCGCGAGTCCGCCGGCCATCGCGGGAAGGAGGATCACGGTCGAGCCGTCGCCCACCGGTGTCTCGAGGCCGTCGAGGGTGCGTATGTCCTCGCCGTCGACGTAGGCGTTCACGAAGCGAGCCAGGCCGCCGTCGGCGTAGATGCGCGCCTGGAGCTCCGGGTAGTGGCGGGTCAAGTCGTCGAGCACCTCACGGACGGTCATCCCCACCGCTGTGACGGCGCGATCCCCGCCCGTCTCTGCCCGCAGTGTCGGAGGAATGCGCACGGTCGCCATCAGGCCGCATCCTCGGGTCCGAGGCAGAACTCCACGTAATCCACGTATTCGGTGATCGTCGGGTTCTCGCCGCACACCGGGCAGTCGGGGTCGCGGCGCAGCGCCACCTCGGTGAACGAGGCCTCGAGGGCGTCGTAGAGCAGCAGCCGGCCGACGAGCGGCTCGCCGATGCCGAGTGCGAGCTTCAGGGCCTCGCTTGCCTGGAGGGATCCGATCACTCCGGGGAGCACGCCCAGCACGCCGCCCTCCGCGCAGCTCGGCGCCAGCTCCGGCGGAGGCGGCTGCGGGAAGAGACAGCGGTAGCAAGGGCCCTCGTGCGCCTTGAAAACAGTGATCTGGCCCTCGAAGCGGAAGATCGAGCCGTGCACGACCGGGATGCCGTGCCAGACGGACGCGTCGTTCACCAGGTAGCGGGTGGGGAAGTTGTCCGCCCCGTCTACGATCACGTCCCAGCCTTTGTCGAGGATCGCATCGACGTTCTCGGAGGTGAGGCGCTCGTCGTAGGCGATCACGTCCACGTCAGGGTTCAGGCCCTCGATGCGCTCGCGCGCGGACTCGACCTTCGGCCGGCCGAGGGCAGCGGTTGAGTGCAGCACCTGGCGCTGGAGGTTCGAGTCGTCGACGACGTCAGCGTCGACGATGCCGACCGTTCCGACTCCGGCGGCGGCGAGGTAGAGGGCGGCCGGCGAGCCGAGGCCTCCGGCGCCGACAAGCAGGATGCGCGAGTCGAGCAGCCTGAGCTGCCCCGTCTCGCCGAGCTCGGGGATGAGCAGGTGGCGGCTGTAACGGCGCACCTTGTCGCGGTCGAGCGAGCTCGGAACGATCGTGGGCAGACCGAGCTCTTCCCAGGCGACCATCCCGCCCGCCAGGTTGATCGGCTCCGCGTAGCCTGCGGCCGCCAGGGTCGCTGCGGCACGTCCTGAGCGCTGGCCCGAGCGGCAATACAGCAGCACGGGTCGCTCGAGCTTCGGCGCCACCTCGGCGATGCGCTCCTCCAGTGTCGCCAGCGGGACGAGCGTGGCGCCCTCGAGGTGTCCCTGGTTCCACTCCGCGGGCTCGCGCACGTCGACGAGCACGGGCGCGGCGTCGCCCGCGAGCAGCTCGCGCGCTCGCCCGGCGTCGACCTCCGCGATCCCCTCGACCGGACCCATTCGCCTCAGAGTAGCCACCAGTTTGCGGGCTGCGGAGGCTCGCTAGGGTCGTCGGCGTGTCCGCCCGTACGCGCATCGTCGCGGCTGTCGCGCTCGCCGCGGCGGCAGCGATCGGCGTGACGGCGCTCGTGGCCGCGCGAGGCGGCGACGACGAAGGCGGCGCCCGGAAAGGCGCACCGCCGCTCGTGCTCGACCTCGGAGTGCGGACCGACGCGGAGGCGCGCGCGCTGCGCCGGGCGAGCGCGCTCTACGCCCGGGGCCGGCGCGAGCAAGCCGAAGGGATTTTCGACCGCTACACCTCACCCGCTGCGGAGATTGGAGCGGCGTTCGCGCGCTGGCCGGAGGGCACGGTTGCGGCGCTAGAGGCTTTGGCCGGACGCCGGCCGCGGGACGCGCTGGTCCTTCTCCACCTCGGACTGGCCCGTTTCTGGAGCGGTGACGAGCGCGCAGCGACGGCGACGTGGCTCTCGGCCGCCGAGGCGCAGCCCAATACGATCTCCGCGCTGCGCGCCGAGGACTTCCTGCATCCCGAGACGGCACCGTTCATCCCGATATTCGTGCCCGGCTTCGAGCCGCCGCGGGCGTTCCAGCGCCTGCGCAACCAACCGGCGCAGCTCTTCGCGGCTCTGGAGCGCGCTGCCCGCCGGCCGGACGTCCGCGCGAAGCTGCTCTTCGGGCGAGCCCTCCAGGGGCTGGGTCGCCAGCGCTCGGCGGAGCGCCAGTACGCGGCGGCCGCCCGGCTTGCCCCGCGCGACCCGGAACCGCAGGTCGCCGCGGCGCTGGCGCGCTATACGAAGTCCGATCCCGCGCGTGCCTTCTCACGTCTCGGCCCGTTGACGCGGCGCTTCCCTCGCGCCCCGACCGTCCGGTTCCATCTGGGTCTCACGCTCGCGTGGCAGGGACAGCTGCCGGCGGCCGAGCGCCAGTTCCGGCTGGCGAACCGGGTTGACCCCGAATCCCGCCTCGGCAGGGAAGCGGCCACGTGGCTACGCTGTCTGGAGGACGTGAAGGCATGTACGGATAGGACCCGGCGGACGACGACAAGGTGAGCCGCTCGGTCCATGCGAAAACGCGGCCTAGCACGGAAGATGCCGCCGTCGTTGACGATGCCTGGTACTGCAGGTACGGTGAGAAAAGCGCTGCCGGAGGGGGACCGAGTGGACGCTAGTGCAGACGAGCGGAAGCCACAGAGGCCTCCGGTCGGAGATATTTTGGAAACCGACGAGGCGCGCGGCCTGCTCGCGACGGCGCAGGAGACGGGCGCGCTGAATACCGACGAGATCGCGCTCGCGTTCGACGAACTCGACCTCGACGTGGGGCAGGTCGACGACTTCTACGCCGCGCTGGACGAGCTGCACATCGAGGTAGTCGAGGCGGCAGTAGTAGAGGCCGAGCCCGAACCCCAGGTCGAGGCGCGCGAAGTCTCCACGGACGCGCTCCAGCTCTTCCTCAAGGACATCGGGAAGGTCAACCTGCTCACCGCTGCTCAAGAGGTCGAGCTCGCGAAGCGGATCGAGCGTGGCGACCATCTCGCGAAGCAGGAGATGGTGGAGGCGAACCTGCGCCTCGTCGTCTCGATCGCCAAGAAGTACCGCAACCAGGGGCTCCCGTTCCTCGATCTCATCCAGGAGGGCACCATCGGGCTAGTGCGCGCGGCCGAGAAGTTCGAGCATCGCAAGGGCTTCAAGTTCTCGACGTATGCGACCTGGTGGATCCGCCAAGCGGTCGCGCGGGCGCTCGCAGACAAGGCGCGGACGATCCGCATGCCCGTCCACGTGGTCGAGAAGTTGAACAAGATCGTGCGGTCGGAGCGCAAGCTGCGCGCCGAGCTCGGCCGCGAGCCGACCGTCGTCGAGATCGCCACCGAGCTCGACCTCACGTGCGACGAGGTGGAGCAGATCCGGCGCTCGTCGCAGGTGCCGGTCTCGCTCGAGAAGCCGGTCGGCGACGACGAGGAGTCAGAGTTCGGGCACTTCCTCACGGACGAGAACGAGCCGCTGCCGGAAGAGGCGGTGGAAGAGGTCCTGCGCAAGGACACGCTGAAGCGGATCATGAGCATGCTCTCCGAGCGAGAGCGCATGGTGCTGGAGCTGCGCTACGGGCTGAACGGCTCCCCTCCGCGCACGCTCGACGAGGTGGGGAGGACGTTCAACGTCACGCGCGAGCGCATCCGGCAGATCGAGAACCAGACGCTGAAGAAGCTGCGCGCGCTCGCGGACGCGCAGAAGCTCCGCGACGTGGCGTAGGCGGTGCGCGTGGCAGCGGCCGTTGTGCTCGTTTTGATTTCTGCCGGAGTACTCCTTGGTGCCGGTGCCGGCGCGGCGCCCGTCCAGGCCGGCGTTCTGCGGGTCGCGAAGCCGCCGACGAAGACGCAGATCGTGAGCCGTACCGGTGCCGCGGTGCGGGCGACTCGCGCGCGGCTGGTTCGTCTCGACGTGCGCATGCCCAACAAGCACTACAAGATCGTCGTCTCCGTCAACGATCCCGCGGCGTATCTGAAGCAGCGCGTCGACCGACTCGTCCGGATCGTCATTCGCCTTACGGCAGTCGAACGTCGCTTCGCGCGCCTCGCGTTCACAATCCGAGCGCCCTCCGGGGTTGTCTTCCGCTATTCCCGCGTCGGGCCCGTGGACGCCGCCACGAGCAGCTGGTGGGTACGTCCAGACCTGGCCGGCTGCGCCGAGAACATCGGGTTCGGTATCGAGATCGCGCCCGACGGTGGCGCACCGCCCTGCCCAGCACCGTAGCCGTAGCAGACGTCCCGTAGACTCGCCCGCCGTGGACGAGGCCTGGCTCGAAGAGCTCTCGGAGCTGCTGCGCATCCCCAGCGTGAGCGCGGACCCCACGCACGCGGGCGACGTGAGGCGTGCGGCCGAGTGGGTGCGCGACTTCGTGCGGCGTGCCGGCGGGGAGGCCGAGCTGGTCGCCACCGCCACGCAGCCGCTCGTCGTCGGCGAGATACGGGCGTCGCGGGACGCGGATTCGGCGCCGACCGTGCTCGTGTATGGGCACTTCGACGTCCAGCCGCCGGAGCCGCTCGACCTCTGGAAGAGCCCACCCTTCGAGCCGACGGTCGAGGGCGAGTGGCTGATCGCGCGCGGCGTGGCCGACGACAAGGGCCAGCTCTGGACGCTGCTGAAGGGCGCAGCGCTGCTCGCCGAGGCGGGCGATCTGCCGGTCAACGTTCGGATCGCCTGCGACGGTGAGGAGGAGGTCGGCGGCCATTCGATCGTCGATTTCCTCGCCGGTGACGAGCGCGGCGCCGACGTCTGCGTGATCTTCGACGGCGGGATGACGCGGCGTGGCATCCCGGAGTTCAACATCGCCACCCGCGGGTTGCTCGCGTTCGACCTGCGTGTGTCGGCGGGTGAGCGCGACCTCCACTCCGGCATGTACGGAAACGCCGCATTGAATGCGATCCATGCGCTCGTGCAGACCCTCGGCGGCGTGCTGCCGCGCGATAGGCGCGTGCCGGAACCGCTGCGCGTCGGGCTGGTCGAGCCGACCGAGGACGAGCGGGCGTCCTGGGCCGAGCTGACGCCGGGTGCCGAGATGCTCTCCCAGCAGGGTGCGGTGCCCTACGACGCGCGTGCGGCGGACGAGTTCTACCTCCGCACGACGACCGAGCCGGCCGTGGACGTGAACGGAATCGTCGGTGGCAAGCCGGGGCTGCGCAACACGACGATTCCCGCCACGGCGGAGGGGAATTTCACCGTCCGGCTCGCCCCGGGTCAGGATCCGGACACGGTGCGTGAGGCCGTCGAGCGTCTGATCCACGAGGCAGCGCCGGCGGGCGCGCACGTCGAGCTCGAGCACGACGATCCGCCCGCGCGACCCGGGCTCGTTTCGCCGGACGCGCCCGCTGTACAGCTCGCCCAGGGCGCGTTCGAGCGGGTGTTCGGCCGCCGGCCGCTGCTTGTGCGGGTGGGCGGGACGCTTCCGATCATTCCAGCGCTCGCCGACAAGGGCATCCCGACGGTCCTCTCCGGTGTGGCGCTCGCGGAGAGCAACATCCACTCGCCGAACGAGCGGCTGCTGCTCGAATACCTCCCGCTCGGCGTCGAGGTCGCGCGCGAGTGCTTCGTCGCCTTCGCCGCGCTGCGCTGACGCGAGGAGCGCCGCGCGCCGTCACCCCTGCCAAACGAGCCGTTGCGGTTGTCCGCGCGCACGGACGACCCCACGCCCGCCGCGCCGCTCGAGCAGCCTCGCGCGCGCCTGTTGAGGCAAAGTGCGGCTTGCGCAAGCGCGAACTCGCGCGGCCTATGCAACAACAAACGTCGCACTTCCGGCACGAAGGACCTGGCCCCGCGAGCCGCTTATCAGGGGTAGTCCCTGCGACATCGCCCGCACGGCCATGTCGCCGCGACACATGCCCCGGGGTCAGACCCCCTTTTCAAGCGGAGTGTCACGCGTGTGTGCCGGGACCGTGCCGAAAGTGTTCATCCCCAGGGCGGTGGGTTGTGGATCCACCGGCCGCCGAGCATCGTCGCCACCACGCTGACGGCCGGTAGCTCGTCCGGCCGGCACGTAAACGGGTCGCGGTCGAGCACGACCAGGTCGGCGAGGTAGCGGGGGACGAGCTTGCCGCGACGCCGCTCGTCGTACGCGAGCCACGCCGGTGCGAGACACGTGGCCGCAAACGCCTGCTCGACCGTGACCGCCTGCGCCGGCCGCCACGCCGGTCGCCCGTCGAGCGTCCGTAGCACCCCTGCGACGATGCCCGCGAGCGGGTCAAGCTCCTCGATCGGCGCATCCGAGCCGTTCGAGACAAGCGCGCCCGAGTCGACGAGCGATCGGAACGCGTAGGCGCCCTCGATCCGGTCGCCCCAGAACTGCTCAGCAAGCTCGCGGTCGGACGGCGCGTGCGAGAACTGCACCGACGCGGCGACGCCGAGCGCGGCGAAGCGTCCCAGATCCTCGGAAGAGACCAGCTGAGCGTGCTCGATACGCTGCCGCAGGCCGAGCGGCGCCCATTCGCTGCGCGTCTCCTCGAAGGCGTCCAGCGCATCCCGGTTGGCGCGATCGCCGATCGCGTGTACCGCCACCGGCCAGCCCGCCCGCGCCGCCCGGCGGACGATGTCCGCGAGCTCCTCGCGGCTGGTGATCTCGACCCCTGAGCCGTCCAGCAGCCGGGCCGTCCGCGAGCCGAGCGTGCCGTCCATGAAGCACTTGAGGTAGCCGACGCGGAACAGGTCGTCGCCGAGCCCCGAGGCGAGCCCGAGCTCCGCGAGCTGGCCGACGCGGTCTGCCGGGAGCGACTGCCAGACGCGGAGGGTAAGCGCGTCCTCGCGGCGCAGCCGGGCGAAGAAGCGGTGCGCGCCGAGCCACCCGTCTTTGTCGTGCACCGCGGTGACGCCGCGCACCGCCGCCACGCGCAGTCCCTCGCGCATCGCCTCCACGTACTCGTCGTCGCCGACCTCGATGAAACGGTCGCGGAACGCCCAGGCGGCCTCCTCGCGCAGCACGCCTGTCGGCTCTCCGGCCGCGTCGCGCTCGACGACCCCGCCTGCCGCCTCGAGGTCGCCGTCGGCGCGCGCAAGCGCAGCCGAGTTGAGCCAGAGCGAGTGGGAGTCGCGCGCGAGCAGCGCGGTCGGCACGTCTCCCGTTACCGCGTCGAGCGCCTGCCGACTCGGCTCGACCCCCGCGGCCCAGTCCCCGCTCCGCCACCCGCGCCCGCGCAGCCACCGGCCGCGCTCGACCGACCCCAACGCGTCGCGCACACGCGCGATTGCCTCGTCGAGCGAGCGTGTGTCCTCGAGCCGCACCTCGCGGCGGGCGAGCGCCCAGGTCGGGAAGTGCACGTGCGCGTCGTTGAAGCCGGGCACGACGCACTGTTCCCGGAGATCTACGCGGTCGGGGGACGCGAGCGCCGTCTCGTGCGTGCCGATCCCGCCTGCGATGCGGTTGCCCGCGATCGCCAGCGCCCGCGTGGCAGGAAGCGAGGGGTCGAGCGTGCGGACGATCCCGTTCTCGAGGATCACGCCGTCCCCTTCACGCGTCTCCGTAGAACACGACGCCGTCGCTGTCGAGCCGCCGCGCGGCGTCACGGTGCACGAGGTACTCGAGGTGCGCGCGGGTCTCGGTCAGCGCAAAGCGGCGCAGAGCGGGCGCGAGCGGCTCCGGGAAGAGCACCAGCGAGGCCTCGTACGCCGTGAGCTCTCCGCCGGCGAGCGCCTCGCTCGCGCGGACGAGCCGCCGCCGGTGGTGCTGGACAATCTCGCGTGCACGCGCCCCCGGGTCCAGGACCGGCTCGCCGTGTCCCGGGTACGCGACGTGCGGCGCAAGCGCCTCGATCCGCCCGAGCGACGAGAGGTAATCGCCAAGGGGATCGGGCCGCGCGTCCGGATAGAGGCCCACGTTCGGCGTGATCGTGCCGAGGATGGTGTCGCCCGCGATCAACACGCCGCGGCGCAGCAGTGCGAGGTGGCCGTCGGCGTGGCCCGGGAGGTGAAGGACGTCCCACCCGTCGAGCGCGTTTCCGCCGTCCAGAGGCTCGGGGTCGCGTGCGAAGCGCACCAGCGCGACGAGCGCCTCCGATTCCCCGCGCAGGGTCTCGACCTGATTGGGCGGCAGCCCGTGCCTGCTCATGTACTCCGGCAGCGCCTCGGCCATGCGGGCCTCACCCCACGCTGTAAGGCACTGCCCGTAGTCGACCGCGTTCTGGTAAACGGTCGCTCCCGTCAGCTCGGTCAGGTCCGCGGATGCACCGACGTGATCCGGGTGGTAGTGGGTGACGAGGATGCGCGTAACGGGACCGTCCAGTCGCGCCAGTATCTGTCGCCAGCGGTCGCGCGCGTCCGGCAGGCCGAGGCCCGCGTCGACGACCGTCCACCCTCGGTCGGACGCGCGCACGAGATAGCAGTGGACGTGGTCGATGCCGAACGGGAGTCGGAAGGTGACGCGGCGGATACCGTCGGCCAGCTCGATCACACCGCTATTCAAGCGGGAGCGGCCGCTTATGATCGCTGCCGCATGAGCCTGCTCCGCGTCGAGCACGTCAAGCGCCGGTTCGGAGGCATCGCTGCGCTGGACGACGTGTCCCTCTCGCTGGAGGAGGGAACGATCGCCGGCCTGATCGGCCCGAACGGAGCGGGGAAGACCACTCTGTTCAATGTCGTGACCCGGCTCTACCGCGCCGACTCGGGTCGTGTCCTCTTCGACGATCGCAGCCTTCTGCGGACCCCGGCGCACCGCGTCATCCGGCACGGGATCGCGCGAACCTTCCAGAACGTCGTGCTCTTCCCGACCATGACCGTCCAGGAGAACGTGCTGGTCGGTGCCCACTCGCGCATCCTCCCGCTGGCCGGCTGGAAGCGTCGCGCCGAGGCGCGGGAGGTGCTGGAGTACCTGGAGCTCGGGTCCCTGGCCGACCGGGTCGTGGCGGGGCTTCCGTTCGGCACGCTCAAACGCGTTGAGCTCGCGCGCGCGCTCGTCTCGCGCCCCCGGCTGCTGCTGCTCGACGAGCCCGCGGGGGGCCTCAACCACGAGGAGGTCGAGGAGCTCGGCGGTCTGGTTCGGCGCCTTCGCGCCGACTACGCCCTGACGATCCTGCTGGTCGAGCACCACATGGCGCTCGTGATGGGCCTCTGCGACCAGGTGCACGTGCTCAACTTCGGTCGCAAGATCGCGGAGGGACCGCCGCCGGAGGTCCGACAGAACCCGGCGGTCATCGAGGCCTATCTGGGATTCGAAAGTGCCGCTGCTTGAGCTGCGAGACGTCCATGCGCGCTACGGGCAGATCCGCGCGCTCCACGGTGTATCCCTGACGGTCGAGGAGGGCGAGGTCGTCGCGCTCCTCGGCGCGAACGGAGCGGGTAAGACGACCACCCTCCGGGCGATCTCGGGGCTTCTCCGCCGCAGCGGCACGATCTCGTTCGGCGGCACGTCGCTCGTCCGTCGGCGCCCCGAGTCGGTCGCTCGTCAGGGCGTCGCGCATGTGCCCGAGGGCCGCGGCCTCTTCACGGAGCTGAGCGTCTGGGAGAACCTGCGCCTCGGCGCGTACATCCGTGGCGAGCGGACGACCATTAAGCGTGAGGCCGACCGCATCCTCGAGTACTTCCCGTGGATGGGCGAGCGCCGGAACCAGCAGGCGGGGACGTTGAGCGGCGGCGAGCAGCAGATGCTGGCGCTGGCCCGTGCGCTCGTCTCCCGGCCACGGCTGCTGATGCTCGACGAGCCGTCGCTCGGGCTCGCGCCGACGGTCGTATCGGCCATTTTCGACATCGTGCGGAAGTTGAACGAGGAGGACGGCCTGACCGTGCTCCTCGTCGAGCAAAATGCCGTCGCAGCGCTCGAGACGGCTGCGCGCGCCTACGTGCTCGAGGTCGGCCGGATCGCGCTCGAGGGCACGAGCGAGGAGCTCAAGCGACACGAGGGCGTGCGGCGCTCGTACCTCGGCTACTGATGGCGGCCTTCCTGCAGCAGGTGGTGAGCGGTCTCGCCGCCGGGGCGATATACGCCAGCGTCGCGCTAGCCCTGGTCCTGATCTACCGGGCGACCGACGTCATCAACTTTGCGCAGGGAGAGATGGCGACGTTCACGACGTACGTCGCCTGGTCGCTCATGAACCATGGTCTGTCGTACTGGCCGGCCTTTGTCCTGACGCTGGCCATCGCGTTCGTCGGGGGGGTCGGCGTCGAGCGCGTGCTGATCCGGCCGGTGGAACACCGCCCGCCCGTCGTGATCGTGATCGTCACGATCGGGTTGCTCATCGCGCTCAACGGGCTCACCGGCTGGATCTGGGGGGCAGAGGTCAAGGCGTTCGACAGCCCCTTCCCGAACCGCAGCGTCGAGGTCGGCGGGGTCGCCCTGTCGATCCAGGACCTCGGCACGTTCGGCGTCTGCCTCCTGACGGTGCTGCTCCTGTGGGCCTTCTTTCGCTTCACCACGCTGGGGCTCGCCTTGCGCGCTGCCGCGATCAACCCGACCGCAAGCCGGCTCGTCGGCGTCCGCGTCGGCTGGATTCTCGCGATCGGCTGGGGTCTTGCGGCCGTGCTCGGCGCGGTGGCCGGGATGATGGCCGCGCCGACGGTCTTTCTCGACCCGAGCATGATGCTGGTGGTCCTGATTTACGCCTTCGCCGCGGCCGTGCTCGGCGGCATCGACAGTCCTGTCGGCGCCGTCGTCGGCGGGCTCGCGCTGGGCGTGATCATCAATCTGCTTGGGACGTACGTCGACTTCGTCGGCTCCGAGCTGCGGCTGCCGACCGCGCTGGCGGTATTGCTCCTCGTCCTCGTGATCCGGCCGGCGGGGCTGTTCGGCCACGTGGTGGTGAGGCGGGTCTGATGTGTCGAGCCGTCCCGGTCGCGCTCAAGTGGGCGGTCGTCGTCGCGGGCGGCGTCCTCGTCGTCGTCCTCCCCCGCTTCATGGGCGAGTTCCGCCTGTCGCAGTTCACGTTCGTCGCGATCTACTTCATCGCACTGCTCGGCTTGAACATGCTGACGGGATACAGCGGCCAGATCTCGCTGGGGCACGGCGCGTTCATGGGGATCGGCGCGTACGTCGGCGCCATCCTCACGCTCGGAGGCCCGGGGTTCGAACTCTACCAGCTGGACACGCACGGGATTCCGATCGGCGACGGCATGCAGCCGCTGTTCACGATTCCGCTCGCCGCCCTGCTCACCGGGGTTATCGGCCTGCTCTTCGGGATGCCCGCGCTGCGGCTCTCCGGCGTTTCGCTGGCGCTCGCGACCTTCGCGATGGCGGTCTCGCTACCGACGGTGGCGAAGCGGTTCGAGGATTTCACCGGCGGCGGCGGCGGTCTGGCGCTCAACCTCCCGACCACCCCGTTCGGCTGGGACATCTCGACGCGGCACTGGCTCTATTACGAGGCGTGGGCGACTGCGGGCGTCGCGCTGCTGCTCGCCTGGCTGCTCGTACGCGGGCGCATCGGGCGGGCGTGGCGGGCGATCCGCGACGCCGAGCTCGCGGCCGTGTCGTCCGGCGTGAGCCCAGCCTTCTACAAGACGCTCGCCTTCGGTATCTCCTCCGCCTATGCCGGCGCGGCCGGTGCGCTCCTCGTCATCGAGGTCTCGTACGTCAACCCGGACACCTTCCCGCTGGCGCTCTCGATCCTGCTGCTCGTGAGCGTTGTGATCGGCGGCCTCGGCTCATTGACGGGTGTAATCTTCGGCGCGCTCCTGTACGAGTTCCTGCCGGTCTACGCGCAGGATCCGCCGCTCCTGCCGTTCGATTTTTCTCAGCAGGCGCCGTCCGTGGTCTTCGGCGCTTTCCTGATCCTGATCATGTTCGTCATGCCCGGCGGCGTAGCCGGCCTTTTCCGGCAGGTTTCCGCAGTGTTTAATACCGGCAGGCGGCGGATCCGCCAGGGGCCCGCCGGGGTTGATCCCACGGTTAGGAGAGAAGGATGAAGAGAGCGCTGTTCGTCGCCGTTGCGACGCTCGTCGCGATCGTCGCCAGTCTTCAGGTGGCCGCGGCGGCGCCGCAGCGTGGCACGGCCGCCACCGAGACGGGAATTTCCAAGAACGCGATCGTCATCGGCGGCACGTTCCCCCTCAGCGGCCCCGCGTCGCTCTACGCACCGATCCCGCGCGGCATGGCCGCATACTTCGCGTACGTCAACTCGCGCAAGAGCGCTGTCGACAGGAAGCGCGGCGTCTACGGACGCCAGATCGTGTGGAAGGTCTACGACGACGGCTACAACCCTGCTCAGACCGTCCAGTTGACGAACCAGCTGATTCTTCAGGACAAGGTCTTCGCGGTGGTCGGCAGCCTCGGCACCGAGCACAACCAGGCGATCCGGCCGATCCTGAACAGCCGGAAAGTCCCGCATATCCTCGTCTCGACGGGTGCCAGCTTCTGGGGCTCGCAGTTCAAGCAGTACCCCTGGACGATCGGCTGGCAGCCGGACTACGTCGCCGAAGGCAAGGTCTACGGGCAGTACATCGCCAAGAACGCGCCGAACGCGAAGATCGCGGTCTTCGTCCAGAACGACGACTACGGCAAGGACTACCTGAAGGGCGTCAAGGCCGGTCTCGGCGCCAAGGCGAGCCTGATCGTCTCCGAGCAGACGTACGAGGTCACCGATACGAGCTACGGCTCGCAGATCGCCCGCCAGAAGGCGAGCGGCGCGGACACGTGGGTGCTGCTGACCACGCCGACGCCGACGGTGCGCGCGATCGGCACCGCGAAGGCGCTCAACTGGAAGCCGGACACGATCGTCATCAACTCCGTGTCGGCGACCGACGGCGTCATGCGCGCGGCGTCGCAGAGCGCCGGCGCGGACTTCGTCAACGGCGCGATCAGCACGGCGTACCTCAAGAATCCGACCAACCCGAAGTACGCCAGCGACCCGGCGGTCAAGAAGTACAAGGCGCTCATGGACAAGTTCGCTCCGTCTGCGAACGCCAACGACACCTTCTACTACTACGGGTTCGCGAAGGCGTACGATACAGTCCGGCTCCTGTACCTGGCCGGCAAGAACCCGACACGTGCCTCGCTGATGCGGGCCGTCGGGCGGATGAACTGGAGGAACCCGTTCGCGATCAAGGGAGTCGTCTCGAAGACCGGAAAGACAGACCACTTTCCGCTCTCGCAGATCAAGATCGTCCGCTACGAGAACAGCAGCTTCAACGAGATCAGCCCGCTCTTCCAGGGCCGCAAGTAACAGACCGCAACTAGCTCGTTGCGCGGGGCCGGCATCGCCGGCCCCGCGCGTCTTTCGGCGCGATGCGGTAGAAGGCCGCGTGGACTTCTCCCTCACCGCCGACCAGGAGTTGATCCGCGAGTCGGCGCGCGACTTCGTCGAGCGCGAGGTCGTCCCCAACGCTCGGGACTGGGACCGCGACGAGACGATGGATCCCGGGATCGTCGCGAAGCTCGCGGAGATCGGCTACCTCGGCTCCGCGCTGCCCGCGGACCACGGCGGCATGGGGCTCGACACCGTGTCGTACTGCCTGATCATGGAAGAGCTCGGCCGTGCGGACTCGTCCGTGCGGGGAATCGTCTCCGTGAACGTCGGGCTCGTCGGCAAGACGATCGCCAAGTGGGGGACGGCCTCGCAGAAGGACGAATGGCTGCCGCGCCTGGCGAGCGGTGAGGCACTCGGCTGCTACGCGCTGACCGAGCCGGGCGCCGGATCCGATCCCGCCGGGCTGGCGACACGGGCGGAGCGCGGCGGCAGCGACTGGGTGCTCTCGGGCTCGAAGGTCTTCATCACGCTCGGGACGTGGGCCGCCGTAGCGCTCGTCTTCGCGCGCACCGGCGAGGGCGCGCGCGGGATCACCTGCTTCGTCGTCCCCACCGATTCCCGCGGGTTCACGTCGCGCATGATCAAGGGCAAGCTCGGCCTCCGTGCGCAGGACACGGCCGAGGTCTTCCTCGACGGCGTGCGCGTGCCGGCGGATGCCGTGCTCGGCGAGGAGGGTGGCGGGATGAAGGTCGCGCTCTCCGCGCTCGACAACGGGCGCATCTCACTGGCCGCCGGCTGTGTCGGGATCGCGCAGGGGTGCCTGGACGCCTGTCTCACTTACTCGGGCGACCGGCGGCAGTTCGGGCGGCCGATCGCGTCGTTCCAGCTCGTGCAGGAGCTGATCGCCGACATCGCCGTCGAGACGGACGCGGCCCGGCTGCTTGCCTGGCGCGCGGCCGCGGCCGCCGACGCCGGCGGGCGTCACACGCTCGAGTCGTCGATCGCCAAGTACTACGCGAGCGAGGCTTCCGTTCGGGCGGCGAACGCTGCCGTGCAGGTGCACGGCGGCTACGGCTACATCGACGAGTACCCGGTTGGCAAGTACCTGCGCGATGCGCGCGTGACGACGCTCTACGAGGGCACGAGCCAGATTCAGAAGCTGATCATCGGCCGGCTGCTCACCGGCGAGAGCGCCTTCTAGTAGCCGCCGCAAGTCCGGCGCGCTACGCGCGCCATGACGACTTGCGGCGGGTGGGTGTCGGGAAGTCAGACGCGACTTCGCGCGGTGTGGCTACGGCGGCCGTGGCTGTCGGAAGTCCGGCCCGCTACGCGGGCCATGACGACTTCCGACGGGGCTCGGACATCTGACGCGACTTCGCGCGGCGTGGCTGCGGCGGGGCAAGCCCGCCTCCGCCGGTAGGAGCGGCGGCCCTGCCGCTCACGGTTGTCCTGTTGCCGGGGCTGTCCCTAGCTGAGGAGAGAGCTTCCGGAGAGGAACCCGTGGCCGTTACTCTCTCCGCGCATGCCCGAAGCCGTCATCGTCGCCGCCGTCCGCACGCCGATCGGCCGGGCGCGGAAGGGGTCGCTCGTGGACGCTCGGCCCGACGACCTCGTCGCGTTCGCGATCCGCTCCGCACTGGAGCAGGTGCCGGAGCTCGACCCCGGCGACGTCGTGGACGTGATGGTCGGCTGCGGCTTTCCGGAGCAGAAGCAGGGCATGAACCTTGCTCGGCGCGCCGCGCTCCTGGCCGGCCTTCCCGAGAGCGTGCCGGGCACCACGGTCAACCGCTTTTGCGCGTCGAGCCTGCAGACGATCCGAATGGCCTTTCACGCCGTGCGGGCGGGGGAAGGAGACGTCTTGGTCGCCGCCGGCGTCGAGTCGATCTCCCAGGTCGACGGCTACCCGAAGGACGCGGACGAGCTGCACCCGAAGCTGGCCGGCGACGACGCGCCGATCGCGAACGTCTACATCCCGATGGGGCTGACGGCGGAGAACGTGGCCGAGCGCTGGGACGTCTCGCGCGAGGAGATGGACCGCTACGCGCAGCGCTCGCAGGAGCGCGCCGTCGCGGCGCAGGACTCCGGCTTCTTCGACCGGGAGATCACGCCGTGGAACGGCGCCTCCGCCGACGACGGCCCCCGCCGCGGCTCGACGCTCGAGGCGCTCGCGTCGCTCGAGCCCGCGTTCAAGCCCGGCGGCAAGGTCACCGCCGGGAACTCGTGCCCGCTCAACGACGGTGCCGCCGCCGTCGTCGTGCTGAGCGACGCGAAGGCGCGCGAGCTCGGGATCGCGCCGCGGGCGAGGATCGTCGCGTCGTCGGTCTCCGGCGTCGAGCCGGAGATCATGGGCGTCGGCCCGATCGGCGCCGTGCGCGCCGTGCTCGAGCGGGCTCAGATGACGATCGACGACGTCGACGTGATGGAGCTGAACGAGGCGTTCGCCGCGCAGGTGCTCCCCGTCTGCCGCGAGTTCGGCGTCGACCCGTTCGGCGAGAAGCTGAACCCGCACGGCGGCGCCATCGCGCTCGGGCATCCGTACGGCATGACCGGCGCGCGCATCATGTGCACGCTGCTGAACGACCTCGAGACGCTCGACGGCACGATCGGCCTCGAGACGATGTGCGTCGGCGGCGGCCAGGGCATGGCGATGATCGTCGAGCGGCTGCGCTGACGGCGGACGTCGACGAGGAGATGCTCGTCGAGGCGCGGGCGTTTAACGCCGAGCTCGAGCGGCTCATCGCCACACAGCCGCCGGTGCACACCATCCCACCCGCCATCACGCGGCGTGTGCGCCGGGAAACCGGCGGGCTCTTCGGCCTGCCGGTCTTTCTTGAGCAGGCCCGCGACATCGCCGTGCCCACGCGCCGCGGCGAGATGCGGGCGCGTGTGCTGAGGCCCGAGGGCCAGGTCGCGGGCGTCTATCTCCACATCCACGGCGGCGGCTGGACGCTCGGAGCCTGCGACGAGCAGGACGAGCGCACGTGGGCGCTCGTCCAGGCGACGGGGCTGTGTGCCGTGAGCATCGACTATCGCCTCGCCCCTGAGCATCCGTACCCGGCCGGGCCGGACGACTGCGAGGACGCGGCGCTGTGGCTTTTCGAGCGGGGGCTGCCAGAGCTCGAGGCTCCTGCCATCGTCGCCATCGGCGGCGAATCGGCCGGCGCACACCTCTCGGTCGCGACGCTGCTGCGGCTTCGCGACCGGCACGGGATTACCGGGGCGTTCCGAGCCGCGAATCTCGTCTACGGCGTGTACGACCTTTCGATGACCCCCAGTCAGAGGCGCTGGGGGGAGCGCAACCTGATCCTGTCCGGGCCGATCATGGAGTGGTTCGGCGGGTGCTTCGTCCCCGGCACGACCTTCGAGGAGCGGCGGGACCCGGACGTCTCGCCGCTGTACGCGGATCTGCGTGGCCTTCCGCCTGCCTACTTCTCGGTCGGAGACCTCGACCCGCTGCTCGACGACTCGCTGTTCATGGCAGCCCGCTGGCGCGCGGCGGGCAACGAGGCCGAGCTCCGCGTGTGGCCCGAGGCGGTCCACGGTTTCACCGCGTTCCCGTTCGCGATGGCGCGTGCCGCCCTCGACGAGCAGCACGCCTTCCTGCGCTCGGCTATTGCAGCACCGCCTGCGTCTGTGTGACCTGCGCCACGTGGCGCTCGTCCGCGTCGAAGACGTCGGTCTGGACGACGATGAAGCTGCGGCCGACGTGCAATGGGCGCGTCAGCCCGTCCACGTGACCCTCGCGCACGGCGCGGAAGAAGTTCGTCTTCGACTCGACGGTCGCCGTCGTGCCGCCGTCGGTGAGGTTGAGGAACGCTCAGAGGCCGCCCAGCGTGTCCGCGAACGCCATCAGGGCGCCGCCGTGCAGGACGCCGTTCGCGGTGCAGCGCTCGGCTGTCCAGGCCATCCGGCCGCGCACCTCTTCGGCGCCGGCACGCGACAGCTCGATGCCGAGCAGGCCCGCGAGCGGAATCACCGCCACCAGATCGAGCTCGCTCACCGGGTCTTCGTACCACGAAGTAGGGTCGCGGGGTGGAGCTCTACCGGACGCCGGACGAGCGCTTCGCCGGCCTGCCCGGTTACCCGTGGCAGCCGCGGTACTCCGACCAGGACGGGCTGCGCGTCCACTACCTGGACGAGGGCGCCGGTGATCCGGTGGTGCTCCTGCACGGCGAGCCGACCTGGTCGTACCTCTACCGCAAGCTCGTGCCCGCGCTCGCCGTGGTCGCGCGCGTCGTCGCGCCTGACTACCCCGGCTTCGGCCGCTCGGACAAGCCGGTCGAGCGCGACTGGTACTCCTACGACCGCCACTACGACGTCATGGAGCGGCTCGTGCGCGACCTCGACCTTCGCCGGGCAACGGTGGTGGTGCACGACTGGGGCGGCCCGATCGGCTTCCGTCTGGCCGTCGAGCATCCGGACCGCTTCGAGCGACTCGTGGTCATGAACACCGGCATCTTCGCCGGGCGTCCTCCCTCCGACGAATGGCTGCGCTTCCGTGCCTTCGTGCGCCGAGTCGGCACAGACCTGCGTCCCGGGCAGCTCGTCCGGATCACCTGCGTGGAGGAGCTCGCCGACGACGTGGTGGCTGGGTACGACGCGCCGCACCCCGTGCCGGAGTCGAAGACGGGCCTGCTCATGTTCCCCGAGCTCGTGCCGACCGAGCCCGACCATCCCTCGGCGGCCAGGATGCTCGAGGTGCGCGAGGCGCTGCGTACATGGCCGGGCCGCGCGCTCGTGCTCTTCGGCGACTCCGACCCGATCTTCTCGCCGCGCGCGGGAGAGCGGCTCGCGGGGCTGATCCCCGGTGCCGAGCCGGCGCAGACGGTGGCGCGGGCGGGGCACTTCCTCCAGGAGGACCGCGGCGAAGAGCTCGGCGCGCGCATCGCGGAATGGCTCAGAGAGTCTGTGCCCGCAGCGGACTGACCCGTCGCGGTAGGGCAAGAGCATGCAGGGTCTGTCGCCGCAGGGGCATGACCCGTCCGGGTAAGGCCAGAGCATGCAGGGTCTGTCCCCGCAGGGGACTGACCCGTCACCGCGAGAGCAGCACGGACGCTTGCCTCTTCCGAACGCCTTCGGCGAGCTAGGATCCCTGCGCGTGTGCGGCGGGCCGCCGCGGACGGGACAGTCCCCGTTCGGGGATTCCCTACTGGAACTGCTGCGCGTCGGTGTAGACCTTTTCCCCTCGGAAGAGCCGCCGCTCGCGGTCCCACGGGAAGAAGATGGCGACGTTCCACGTCAGCCGCTCGCCGGTGGGGGCCTGGCCGAGCCAGGGTGCGCGGTGCGTCCCGGTCACGCGCGCCTCCTCGCACACCCCCTGTGGCCCGATCACGATGTCCGTGAGGTCGAAGTGGATGTCGGGGAACGCAGTCAGCAGCTCCGTGTAGAAGCCGGCGGCGCCGTCGTGGCCGACCCAGCGGTGGCCACCCGGCCGCACCTCGTAGACGCAGTCGTCCGTCAAGGTGGCGAGCAGCCCCGGCAGATCCCGGTTGTCTTCGGCCTTCGAGTGCGCCTTCCAGAGCTCGCGGATAGCCTCGTGCTCCTCCTGCGTCGGATCGCGACGCAGCGCCTCGACCACCACGTCGTGCTCCACGTGCGCCTCTGCTGCGTCCACCGCTCCTCCTCGCCGTCGTCCGTGCCCGCGCGATCGTACGGGCGCGGGCGCTCAGGCGGCCAGGGGAGTGCGCCGGGCCACGGCGGTTGCGTCGCCGCGGAAGACGGCCTCGATCGAGTTTCCGTCCGGGTCGAGGACGCGCGCGGCGTAGTAGTCGCGGCTGTACTCGGCCCGGATCCCGGGCTCGTCGGCCGTCCGGGCCCCCGCCGACACGGCGGCCGTGTGGAACGCCTCGACGGCCTGCGGATCCGCGGCGGTCAGCGACAGCTCGAGACTGCCGGCGGAATCCGACTCGCAGAGCCAAAGCGAGCTGGGCTCGCCCGCCAGGCCGAGGAACGCGCGCCGGCGGTGAGGCCAGTCGAGCAGTGTCGAGAAGCCGAGAGGCTCGAGCGCACGCTCGTAGAAGCGCTTGCTCTCCGCGTAGGTGCCGACCGGAACCGCCAGGTGATCGATCTCCACCTGGGCAGATTAGAACGACCGTACTATTCTTGTCAAGCTGTGGATTGAAAAAGGCCGAGCAGACCGAGTAGAGTAGGACGATCGTGCTGATAATGACGAAAGGGCAGCGGACCCGCCGGGCGATTCTCGACGCCGCCGCCTCGCTCGCGACCGAGGAGGGCCTCGACCCGCTCTCGATCGGGCGCCTAGCAGAAGCCACCGGGATGAGCAAGAGCGGGCTCTTCGCGCACTTCGGCTCGAAGGAGGAGCTTCAGCTCGCCACCGTCGAGCACGCCGCGGCGGTGTTCGTGCGCGAGGTGATCGAGCCGGCGCGCGCCGCGCCCGCCGGGCTGGCGCGGGTGTGGGCGCTGTGCGACCACATGATGGACTACGCGGAACGCAAGGTCTTTCCGGGCGGCTGCTTCTTCGCGGCGACGTCGTTCGAGTTCAACAACCGCGCGGGCCCGGTGCGGGACCGCATCGAGCACATGCTCCGCTCCTGGCTCTCGTATCTCGAGCACGCCGTCGAGCAGGCCCAGGCCGCAGGCGAGCTCGACCCGGAGGTGAGCGCCCGCGAGGTCGCGTTCCAGCTCGACGCCTTCGCGCAGGCGGCGAACGCGCAGTACCAGCTCTTCCGCGACGACCGGGTGTTCGGCGATGCGCGCCGGGCAATTCGCGAGCGGCTCGAGGCGCTGCGGTCCCTGGTCCGAAACACGCGAGCAAATCGCGGAGCCGCGCACTGAGTCGGACAGCTGTCCGACTCAGAGTTAGTCGTCCGTCTCTGCCCTCTACGGACCCCTTGCGCTCGCTGCCCGGGCATTAGACGATTGAGCAAGCGACCTAGGAGCCCAGCATCCCCGAGACCGTCATCAGCGTGATCATTGTCGCGGCGTTCGCGCTGCCCGGGTTCATCTTGAGCGGCGCGGCACGCTACGGCCGTCCGTACGCCGCGACCGCTTCGGATCTCGAATTCGTGCTTCGCTCTCTCGGGCTCTCGCTCGTCGTTCACGTGCTGTTCTTCGTGTGGACGCGGAGCTCGTACGCGACCTTCAGGGACTCGCGGCAGGCGAAAACAACGACCGCCTGAACGAGATTCTGCAGCACGCGCCCGCAAGCCAGGAGGTGGCCGCCGGTTACACGCCGATGGTCTCGGTCGTCGATGTCCTGCCCGAGCGAGCGATCGAGATCTTGCTGTATGGGCTCGTAGTCCTGCTCATCGCGCCGCTCGTGATTGGCTCGCTGGTGGGCAGCAAGCTTCGAGCGGCGGAACACAGCGATCGCGAGCACACATGGTGGGAACGGATACTCGGCGCCGGCGATCCACCGCAGGCGTGGGACAGGATCCCGACCGACGCCGGAGGAGGCGCGTACCTGGTAGCCCGGATGAAGGGCGACGAAAGGATCCTCGTCGGCGGCAGGCTCGGCCGGGGCTCCTATCTCAGTCTCTCGCCGAGCGAGAAGGACATATTCCTCGATGAAGTCTGGTGGCTGGACGAGAACGGTTACCCGACGCAACCAGTTCGCCCACGCCGCGCTGCATGGCTGCGTGGTGAGGACATCGCTGTGTTGCACGTCATTCCAGCGCAGGGTCGTCTCGACACCGGGGCCGGGGCGAACCCGGCAACTCGGTAAAGTCGGCGCATGGCCGAGAAAAAGCTCGAGGGAATCTACGAGGAGAAGGGATTCCGTCCAGAGCACGATCCTCCACCGCCGCCGCCGCCGGAAACTCCGCCGCCTGGCTCGATCGGACTGTTCGGCGACAACCCGACGCACGACCCAGAAAAGTCGCGAGACGGTGGGCCCGACGATTCCTCGGCTTAAGCCGCTGCGGTCGCCCGCGTCGACGTTGGCACCAACCGGCTGCCTGAGGAGATCCGCCCACCCACAGCAGTAGCGTACGATTGCCGCCTGCGCGCCGAGATCGTCGAGACCGCCGCGCTCGCCGCGGGCGAGCCGCTGCCGCCGCTGCTCGTCCTCGACCGCGTCGAGACCTTCCTCGACGAGCACGGGCTCGGGGAGGGACCCGTCCGCGCGGAGCGGATCGGCATCGCGGGCGGCTCCAACTTCACCTTCCTGATCGAGCGTGACGCCGGACGCTACGTCCTGCGCAGGCCGCCGCGCCCACCCTTGCCTCCCTCGGCGCACGACATGGTGCGCGAGGCTCGCCTCCAGCTCGCGCTCGCCCGGCAGGGGATCCGCGTGCCCGCGATCGTCGCGGTGTGCGAGGACGAGAGCGTGCTCGGCGTCCCGTTCTACGTCATGGAGTACGTCGAGGGGCACGTCGTCCTCGAGACGCTGCCGCCCCATCTGGAGCGCTCGGAGGCGGCGCGGCGAGCGCTCGGTCTCGACCTGGTCGACACGCTCGCGGAGATCCACGCGGTGGACGTCGCCGCGCCCGATCTCCATCCGTTCGTGCGTTCCGGCAGCTACCTGGAGCGGCAGGTGCGGCGCTGGCAGCAGCTCTGGGGCGTGAACCGGACGCGGGAGCTGCCGGTGCCGGAGCTCGGCCGGCGCATGGAGACCTCGATCCCCGAGCCGCTGCCCGACACCGTCGTCCACGGCGACTACCGCATCGGCAACGCGCTCGTCTCGCACGACGAGCCGCGCATCGCGGCCGTGCTCGACTGGGAGCTGGGCGCGATCGGCGACCCGCGCGCCGACGTCGGCTACCTCGTCGCCACGTACGCCGAGCCCGGCGGTTCCGCGACCGCGCTCGGCACGTCGCCGGCCACAGCGACCGCGGGGTTCCCGTCCCGGGCGGAGCTCGTGGCGCGGTACGAGGAGCGCAGCGGACGCCGCGTCGAGCGGCTCGGCTGGTTCGAGGCGCTGGCGATGTGGAAGGCGGCCGTCTTCTGCGAGGCGATCTACGGCCGCTACGCGCGCGGCGAGCTCGGCGAGGCGCCGCAGGCGGCGCGCTTCGAGCAGGGCGTTCCGCTCATGGTCGAAGCAGCGTTCGGCGCGCTCGAGCGGGACGCCTGCGACGACTGAGCGGGCACGCACGAAGGAGTCGCGGCTTCCCGGTTGCCCGCGCCGCGCATGAACGGTCGCGCGCCGGCACGGCCGACGCACGTGTGGCTGCACCCCGAGCGAGTGCCGGTGCGGCTGCCCGGCCCGCTTACGCGAGCAGGCGGCACGCCTGCTCGCAAAGCGGCAACGGTTCGCGTCGCCCCGTCGGCGGACAACGCTAGCCGCACGAATCGCGGCGGATCTGCCGTGTGCCGCCTCGGCGGGCGTCATACGTCCATAGCGAGGAGCACGCGACCTGGGCGCGCCGGCTGCCGACGACCAGCAGGTTCGACGAGTCCGGCGACCAGGCAATTTCGGATATGACGAGGGTTCGGAGCGCGGTCCGGCTGCTGCCAGTACTGGGGTCGATCAGGCGCACGCCCGTCGGCGGGCGGGGAGACCAGTCGGCGCTGCTGTGGGCGAGCCAGCGGCCGTCGGGTGACCACTTGGGACACCTTGCTGACGTGCGCCGGAGCAGAGACCGGCTTCTGCCGCTCGCGATATCGACGACGCGTAGGGAGAACCGTATTTCCGTCGCGGTGGAGGAAGGCGCCGTATAGGCGATCTGCTTGCCATTCGGCGACCACCCCGCACATTGGTCGACGGGAGTGAGCTGGCGCGGCCTCGCGCCCCTGGCTGTGGACGCAATCCAAAGACCGGCTTCGTCCGATTCGTCCCACCGACAGCCGGGGCGGAGAGGGCGAGGGCACAACACGCGCTCGAAGACGACCAGCGGCCGTCGCGGGAGAGAGCGGGAAATCGTCGAGTACCCCGTCGCCGGCAACTGGATGCGCCGCGCCCGTCGGGACGTCGTGGATCACTACCGGGGCGCTCGCGCCGCACTCGTGTCCATCGCAGGAAGCTGTCGCAAGAAGTATTCCTTTGGCATCCGTCGAGAAGCGGTGGACGACCCCGTCGGCGACGGCGGAGCCGCGGCGTCCCGGCGTCGCGAGGTAGAGCGAGTAGCCGGCCCAGTAGATAAGGCGGCCATGAGGCAGCCACCGCATCGTCCACAAGCCGGTGAACAGCCTGGTTGCCGGGCGCGCGCGTGACCCATCCGAGTCTGCGATCCAGATTCGCGCGCCGCCGTCGCCGGTCTCGATCCACGCGATCTGCCGCGCGTCTGGCGCCCAATCGACCGAGACGATCTCGCCCTGGGCCCGACCAGTCGGCGCCGCAACGACCGTACTCGAGCTCGGATCACCGTCTGGTCCGGCCGTCGACGACGAGCCCATGCGCGAGAAATCCAACCGCGGCCTTCAGTCCTCCGGGCCGCCAAACCGACCGAGCGGGATCCGCGGCGCCAGCTCCTCTCACAGGCGACGCTCGCGACGCGGAGCCTGCACCTGCCGGCTCGCGACGAGTGGCGTAGGCTGGCGCGATCCGACGAGTCGGGAGGTGCCATGCCGGTCTACCTGATGCGCTTCAGCTACACGCCCGAGACGTGGTCGCGGCTGATCCAGAACCCCGAGGATCGGCGCGATGCGGCGCGCGCGTACGTCGAGCAGGTCGGTGGCGCCCTGCACGGGTTCTGGTACGGCTTCGGCGAATACGACGGCTACGCGATCCTGGAGGCGCCGGACAACGTCTCGATGGCCGCCGTCGTGCTCGGAATCTCGGCGGGCGGCGCCCTCGCCTCGGTCGAGACGTCCGTCCTGATGAGCGTCGAAGAGACGCTTGAGGCGCTGGCGCAGAGCAGGAGCATCGGCTACCGGCGACCGGGCGAATGACGCGCGCGCCCGCCGCAGGCGCCGTGGCGGCGACCGCGTCAGGCTGACTGGCCGCCGTCGACGACGAGCGTGTGCCCGGTGACGTAGGCGCTCGCGTCCGAGGCGAGAAAGGCAACCGCGCCCTTCAGGTCCTGCGGCCCGCCGAACCGGCCCAGCGGGATGCGTTTCGTCAGCTCCTCGCCGTGGCGGTCGAGCACGAAGCTCGACATGTCCGAGGGGAACCAGCCGGGAGCGATCGCGTTGACGCGGATGCCCCGCCGGCCCCACTTCCACGCGAGGTCGCGCGTGAAGGCGATCACCCCGCCCTTCGTCGCGTTGTAGGGCAGCGCGTTCATGAAGTCGGGATCGCCGCCGTGGAGGCCGGCGACCGAGGCGATGTTGACGATCGCGCCGCTCCCCTGCTCGAGCATGAGCCGACCGGCGGCCTGCGAGCAGAGGAAGACGCCGGTCAGGTTCACGTCCACGACCTTCTGCCAGCCCTCGAGCGGGATGTCCTCGGGGGACGCTCCCCAGACGGTGCCGGCGTTGTTGACCAGCACGTCGATCCGCCCGAGCTCGGCGCGCGTGCGGGCGACCAGCGCCTGCACCTCAGCCTGGTCGGCGACATCGCAGCGCAGCCCCAGCGCCCGCACGCCGTGCGCCTCGGAGAGCTCGGCGGCGGCGGCCTCGCAACGCTCGGGCTTGCGCGCGCAGAGGACGAGGTCGGCGCCGAGTTCGGCGAGCGCACCGGCCATCTGCAGGCCGATGCCCTTGCCGCCTCCGGTGACGATCGCCACCCGTCCCGACAGATCGAAGAGCTCACGCACCGTCATGCAATGCCTCCCGTTCGACTCTGCGCGGCAGATCCCAAGGGCTGGGCTTCCTCGGATCCCCGCCACCAGCCGACGCAAGTAACAGACTGTTACTTGCGACCGGGCGCCGGCGCAACGAGGCGGCGAAGGGCGGCACGAGGCTGCTCATGCGGCCAGCTCCGCGATCGTGCGCAGCGTGTTCACGTCGCGCGTTGAGACGAGCAACTCGGTCGCGCCCGACTCGCGCCAGGCGTCGAGCCGCTCGGCGAGCCGTTCGCGCGGCCCGACGAGCGCCATCTCGTCGACCAGCGCGTCCGGCACCGCGGCCGCGGCGTCACGGTGCTTGCCGTCGAGGTAGAGATCCTGGATCCGCTTCGCCTCGGTTTCGAAGCCGTACTCGCAGGCGAGGTCGTTGTAGAAGTTCGACCCGCGCGCGCCCATGCCGCCGACGTAGAGGGCGTAGTAGGGGCGAAGGGCGTCCCGCGCCATCGCCACGTCGTCGGCGAGCACGGCCGGCACCGAGGGCGCGATCTCGAGCCCCTCGCGCGCGAACGGCACCGGAAAGGTCGTGCGGGCGCGCTCGGGCGAGTAGAAGATCGGCAGCCAGCCGTCGGCGATCTCCGCGGCCAGGGCCACCGAGCGGGGCTTGAGCGAGGCAAGGTAGATCGGGATCGCGTCCCGCAGCGGCCGCGCCATCAGCTTCAGTGGCTTGCCGAGCCCGGTCGCACCCGGCCCGCGGTAGGGCACCTGGTAGTGCTCGCCGTCGAACTCGACGACCTGCCGGCGCACGGCCGCGCGGACGATCTCGACGTACTCGCGTGTCTTGCCGAGCGGCTTGCCCCACGGCTGGCCGTGCCAGCCTTCGACCACCTGCGGGCCCGACGTGCCGAGGCCGAGCAGGAAGCGGCCGCCCGACATGAGGTCGAGCGTCACTGCGGTCATGGCGGTGTTCCCCGGCGTGCGGGCCGGGATCTGCAGGATCGCGGAGCCGATCCTGATTCGAGTCGTCGTGGCCGCCAGCCAGGCGAGGACGGTGACCGCGTCGGTCCCCCAGGCCTCGGCGGCCCAGGCCGAGTCGTAGCCGATCCGCTCCGCCTCCTGCGCGAGCGCGATCAGCTCGACGGGGTTCGTGCCCGGCGGCGCGTAACCCATGTAGAAGCCGAGGCGCACGGCATGCGATGCTAAACCCCGTGGCCGTGACGGAACTCGCCCCACCGCCCGGCCTCGACGAGCTGCGAGCCCGCTACCGCGAGTTCATGGACGAGCACGTCTACCCGAGCGAGGAGGCGCTCGCCCGCGAGGACGACGCCGCCGACGAGCTCATCGCGGAGCTGCGCGGCCGCTCGCGTGAGCAAGGTCTCTGGGCGCCGCACCTTCCGCCGGAGGCGGGCGGGACGGGGCAGGGCTTCCTCGCGTACGCCTACCTGAACGAGGAGATCGGCCGCAGCATCTGGGCCCAGTACATCTTCGGGTGCCAGGCTCCCGACGCGGGGAACGGCGAGATCCTGCACCTGTTCGGCACGGAGGAGCAGAAGGAGCGCTGGTTGCGCCCGCTCGTGGCCGGCGAGACGCGCTCGTTCTTCTCGATGACCGAGCCGGACGTGTCTGGGTCCGACCCCACCGGTCTTCGCACGCGCGCGGTGCGCGACGGCGACGAGTGGGTAATCGACGGCCGCAAGTGGTTCTCGAGCGGGGCAGAGGGCGCGGGCTTCGGGATCGTCATGGCGGTCACCGACCCGGACGCCGAGCCGCACGGGCGCGCGACCCAGATCCTCGTGCCGGCCGACGCTCCCGGCATCGCGATCGAGCCGGTCTCGATCTTCGGGCACCGCGGCCGCGGCTGGACGACGCACTGCGAGGTCACCTATAGCGGCGTGCGCGTGCCGGTCGAGAACACGCTCGGCGAGCCGGGAGACGGCTTCCGCATTGCGCAGAAACGCCTCGGCCCGGGCCGCATCCACCACGTCATGCGCTGGCTCGGGCAGATGCAGCGCGCGTTCGAGCTGCTCTGCACGCGGGCGCTCGAGCGCGAAGCGTTCGGCTCGCGGCTCGCCGACAAGCAGACGATCCAGAACTGGATCGCCGATTCCGCCGCGGAGATCCAGGCGTGCCGGCTGATGACGCTCGACGCGGCGCACAGGATCGACGGCGGCGACGAGGCACGCGTCGAAATCTCGCTGATCAAGTTCTACGCCGCGCGCGTGCTGGAGGACGTCGTCGACCGAGCGGTGCAGGTGCACGGTGCGCTCGGGCTGACCGACCGCACCCCGCTCGCGGCAATGTCGCTGGCGGCGCGGGGGGCACGGATCTACGACGGTCCCGACGAGGTACACCGCATGGTCGTCAGCCGGCGCATCCTGAAGGAGTTCGAGCGAGGGAACGGATGGCGGTTCGGATAGTGCCAGCGACGAGCCGTGCGGTCACGCTGGCGGCGCGGCCGACGGGCTTTCCGACCGAGGACGACTTCGCGCTCGTCGAGCAGCCCGTGCCCGAGCCGGAGCCCGGTGAGGTGCTCGCGCGTGTGCTCTGGACGTCGGTCGATCCGTACCAACGAGGCCGCATGAGCACGGCGCGGTCGTATGCGCGCTCGGTGGAGATCGGCGAAGTGATGACGGCGCAGGCGCTCGGCGAGGTGGTCGATTCGGAGGATGGGCGCTTCGAGGAGGGAGACCTGGTGGTCGGGCAGCTCGGCTGGCAGGAGTACGCGCTGGCGCGCGGCGGGGCGCTGCGGAAGGTGCCGGCGGCGCTCGACCCGCCGACGCTCGCGCTCCACGTCGTCGGCGCCACGGGGTTCACGGCGTACTTCGGCCTGCTCGAAGTCGGGCAGCCGAAGCCCGGCGATACCGTCGTCGTCTCCGGCGCCGCGGGCGGCGTGGGGCAGGTGGTCGGACAGATCGCGAAGCTTGCGGGGTGCCGCACGGTCGGGATCGCCGGCGGGGCCGAGAAGCGCGAGGACCTGCTCGAGCTCTACGGCTACGACGTGGCGATCGACTACAAGGGCGAGGAGCTGCGGGCGGCGCTCAAGGACGCGTGCCCGGGCGGGGTGGACGTCTACTTCGACAACTGCGGTGGCGACATCTCTGCGGCTGTGTACGGGCGGCTCGGCCTGGGCGCGCGCATCGTCGTCTGCGGGCAGATCTCGCAGTACAACGCCGAACGGCCCGTGCCGACGTTCCACCCGGGCGTGCTGATCGTCTTCCGCGCCCGCATGGAGGGCTTCCTGGTGACGGACTACGCGGCGCGCTTCGACGAGGCTGCCTCGCGACTAGGGCGCTGGGTCGCGGAGGGGAAGATCCGCTGGCGCGAGCACGTGACCGAGGGTCTGGAGAACACCCCGCGAGCCTTCATCGGCTTGCTGAATGGCGAAAACCGCGGCAAGGCGCTCGTCAAGGTCGCGGGGTCCGTCTCCGCTAGTGCCTGACCCGACGTTTGCCGAGCTTCAGTCGCGGCTGCGCACGTTCTGGCCGAATGTGACGCTGCGGTCGATCGGCGACATCGAGCGCGCCGTCGTCGTCGTGCACTCGATCAGCTTCGACGTGCCCGCGCAGCTCGTGCCCGTCTTCCCCGCGTACGAGGAGCGTTTTCTGTGCCTCGTCCTCAGCCTCCTTCGGGCGCCGCGCTCGCGAGTGATCTACGTGACGTCGCAGCCGATCCATCCACGCGTGCTCGACTACTACTTCGGCCTCGTCCCCGAGCTCGACACCCCAGACGCTCGGAGCCGCTTCTTCGCCGTCTCGCTGGTGGACGGTCGCAACGAGCCGCTGTCCCGCAAGCTTCTCGCCCGACCGGGTGCGATCCGGCGGATTCGCGGGTTGGTCGGAAACTCAGAGCTCGCCTTCATCCTCCCGTTCTCGATGTCCTCCGACGAGGTGGAGCTCGCGGTTCGGATCGGGCTTCCGATCTACGGGTGCGATCCCGTGCTCAACGAGCTCGGGACGAAGAAGGGAAGCCGCAGCGTGTTCGCCGAGGAAGGCGTGGGCCATCCGGTCGGTCTCGAGCTGGACGGGAAGCGAGACGTTGCGGTGACCCTTCGCGAGCTTCGGAGGCGAATCCCGGGCGCGCGCCGCGCCGTGCTCAAGCTCAACCGGGGCGTCAGCGGGCTGGGTAACGCGCTCGTCGACCTCTCCGCCACGGAGGGAGACGTGCTCCAGGCGATCGAGCTCGAGGATGCCGAGTCGAGCGTCGCGGACTACCTCGCTGCGCTGGACGTCGAGGGCGGGATCGTCGATGAACGAATCGAGGGAGAGGTCTTCCGCAGCCCGAGCGTCCAGCTTCGGCTGAGTCCCTCGGGTCAGGTCGACATCATGTCGACGCACGACCAGGTGCTCGGCGGCCCGCACGGACAGACGTACTTCGGCTGCCACTTTCCGGCCGAACCCGAGTACGCCGCGCCGATCGCGGCCGAGGCATTGAAGGTCGGTCGGCGTCTGGCACGTGAGGGGGTCATCGGCCGCGCGTCGGTGGACTTCGCCGCGGTGAGGGAGGAAGACGCCTGGCGCACGTTCGCGCTCGAGATCAACATCCGCTGCGGTGGCACGACGCATCCGCTCTTCGCGCTCACGGCGCTCACCGACGGCGCGTACGAACCGCTAGCGGGCGAGTATCGGACAAGGCTAGGGGACCTGAAGCACTACGCCGCGACCGATCACCTCGACTCGCCGGCGTACCAATCACTGACGCCGGACGACCTGCTCGACGTCGTGGCCGAGCGAAAGCTCGGCTGGGACGAGGAGAGCGAGACGGGCGTGGTTCTGCACATGGTCAGCGCACTCGCGGTCGCCGGCCGCATCGGCCTCACCGCGATCGGAGACGATCTGCAGCAGGCTCGCGGTCTGTACTACGACGTCAAGCAAGCGCTCGACCACGCAGCCGGCACGGTTCAGGAGCTGCCAGACTTTCCGCGAGCACCAGTGTCGGGTTCCTAGGAAGACCTAGATCGAGCCGGTGAACGTGTCGCACGTAGCCGGACGACCCTGTTCGTAGCCGCGTGAGAACCAACGCCGGCGCTGCTCGCTCGATCCGTGTGTCCACGTCTCGGGATTCACCTGGCCCTGGGCCTGCTCCTGGATGCGGTCGTCGCCGATCGCACTCGCGGCCTCCAGGCCATCGTTGATGTCGGCCTGCGTCAGTTCCTCGATCAGACCAGTCTCGACAGCGTTCGCCGCCCAGACACCGGCGTAGCAGTCGGCCTGGAGCTCAGTCCGCACGGCACGGCTCTCTGGTCCCTGCGTGTCTGACCCGATCCTGTCGAGCACGCCGAGCTGATCCTGCACGTGGTGCCCATACTCGTGCGCGATCACGTACGCCTGCGTGAATGCCCCACCTGCGCCGAACCGCGACTCCAGCTCGTCGAAGAAACCGAGGTCGATGTACACGAGCTTGTCGCGCGGACAGTAGAACGGACCGACCTGCGAGCTCGCGAAGCCGCACCCGGTCTGCACCTGGTCGGTGAAGAAGACCGTGTCCACGTACGCATACTCCTGTTTGCTGCGCGCGAAGACACCGTCCCAGAACTTCTGGACGCTGTTCACGACCGCCACGATGCGGCAGTCCTGCCGCTCGTTCGCGTCCTGGCCCGTCTGACACTCCTGCGACACCTGCCCCGGCGTGTCGCCGCGACCGACCTGCTGGCCGTCGAGCGGTGCGAGCTGGCCAAGCCCGCCGCCGCCGGAGAGCAGCGTGAAGAGCAGGTAGACGACGAGCCCGGCCACGCCCAGGCCGCCGCCGCCCATCGCGAGCCCGCCGCCGCCCATACGGCGGCCGCGAACGTCCGTGACCTGACCCGGATCGAGCCGGGCTCCCTTCCGAAAGCGCACGACAGTTGTCTACCTACGCGGAGCGACTGCCAAACGCGCCCGGCGAAGGTGGGGTGGGGTCGGGCGGGTCAGCGCGCCGTGCGTAGAACCTGCGTGCAGCGGCCGCTCGCCAGGTGGACGCCCCCGGCGTCGTAGAGCTCGCTTGCGCAGAACATCAGGCGCTTCGTGCGCTGGACCACCCGGCCGTCCGCCCGCAAGAGGCCCGGACGGGTCGCCCGGTGGAACTCCGTGCGCAGCTCCGCCGTCAAGAACGTCTCGCCCTCCTCGAGCAGCGTCCAGCAGGCGCCGCCCATCGCCGTGTCGAGGATGGTCGCGACCAGGCCGCCGTGGACGATGTGGCCGCCGTCGACCGGAAAGGCCAGCTCGGCCGGCGCGTTCCACTCGACGACGACGCGGCCGGGCTCGGCGATCGGCCGCCGGTAGCCGAGCGTGCGCCAGACGTGCGGGACGTCCTCCGGTACGTCCTCCCAGGGGCGGCGCTCGAGCGGCTCGCTCACAGCGGCGGCAGCGCTCCTTCCTTGCCGGGGACACGGGGGCCTGGGACGCCCGGGAAGCGAAACTTCAGCGGGTCGCGACCCGGCTGGACGATCCACGCCTGGCCGACCTCCTCGTCGCGAGCCGCGGCGAGCACGGCATCCGCCACCTCCTTCGCACGAAGGAGGGGGAAGCCGGCGGCTTCGAGCTGCGCGCGACCGTCGGGGCCGAGGATCGGCGTGTCGACGAACCCGGGGTTCACCATGTTCAACCGGATGCCTCGCTGCGCGAGCAAGTGCGGCGCGGCGGAGCGAACGAAGCCGACGACCGCGTGCTTCGTGAGCGCGTACAGCGGGTCGGGCGCCGTCGGCACCAGTCCCGCCAGGGACGCCGTGACGACGATGGCGCCGCCCGGCTTCATCACCTGAGCGAGACGACGGACGCCGAAGACGACGCCGTCCACGTTGACGCCGAGGATGCGGCGGTACTGCTCGTCCGTCAACGTGGCCATGTCCGTCACGGCCGAGACGACGCCCGCGTTCAGGCATGCCAACTCGACGGCCTCGACGACGTCCCAGGCGCGCGGGTCGGCCACGTCGAAGCCGTCCACGACGTCGAGCCCGTGCACCGCCGTGCCCTCGCGCTCGAGCGCGGCCACGATCGCGGCGCCGATCCCGGATCGCCCGCCGGTGACGAGCGCGTTACGGAACGAGGACAACCTTGCCCACGTGCCGGCGCCCCTCGATCAGCCGGTGCGCGCCGGCTGCGTCCTCGAGTGGGAACGTCGCGCCGACGAGCGGCCGCAACGTGCCCGCCTCCCAGAGCGGCAGCAGCTCCCCGATCGCCTCGCGAACCACGTCTGGCCGGTGCCGCATCAGCCGCCCGAGGTAGAAGCCGACGACGCCGACGTTGCGCCCGACGAGGGGAGCGGGGTCGAGCGGCTCCCACCAGCCACCGGCGAACCCGATGCCGAGGAGCGTCCCGAGCGGGTTCAGCACGCCGAGGCTGCGTGCGAACACCTCGCCGCCCACCGAGTCGAGCACCACGTCGGCCCTCACCTGCTCGGCGAACTCCTCGTAGCCGTACGTCTCGTCCGCGCCCAGCTCGAGCGCGACGCGGCGCTTCTCCTCCGTGCTCGCCGTGGCGACGACGCGCGCGCCGAGGTGCTTTGCCACCTGCACGGCCGCCGACCCGACCCCGCCCGAGCCCGCGTGCACGAGCACGACCGAGCCGGGCTCGACGCGAACCTGGCGCGTGAGCGGGATCCATGCCGTCAGGAAGGTCAGCAGGAACGATGCGCCCTCCTCGAACGAAGCGCCGTCCGGCAGCGGGACCACGAGCTGCGGGTCGACCGCGACCACCTCCGCGTAGCCTCCGCCCGAGGGCAGCGCCATCACGCGCCGTCCGTCGACCTCGCCCGCCACCTCGCTGCCGGGAACCGTCGGCAGCTCGGACGCCTGCGGATAGCGCCCCTGCCGCACCAGTAGGTCCGCGAAGTTCACGCCCGCCGCGCGCACACGCAGCAGTACCTGTCCATCGGCCGGCTCAAGGTCGGGGACGTCCGTGACCTCGAGCCGCTCCGGGCCGCCCGTCTCGCGCAGGACGACCGCCTTCACTCAGGAAGCCTGGACCGTGTCCTGAGCGAACAGCTCCCGCAGAGCCGTCTTCTTGAACTTGCCGACGGTGGTCTTCGGGATCTCGTCGACGAACTCGCAGCGGTCGGGCATCCACCACTTGGCGAACTTCGGCGCCAGGAACTCTCGGAGCTCGTCCTCGCTCGCCGTCTGTCCCTGCTTGAGCACCACCACAGCCAGCGGCCGCTCCTGCCACTTCTCGTGCGGGATCGCGATCACCGCCGCCTCGGCCACCGCCGGATGAGCCATCAGCGCGTTCTCCACCTCGACGGAGGAGATCCACTCGCCGCCTGACTTGATCACGTCCTTCGAGCGGTCCTTGATCTGGATGAACCCGCGCGGGTGCATCGTCGCGATGTCGCCGGTGCGGAACCAGCCGTCCTCCGTCCAGCGATCCTTCAGCTCGTCGTCCTCGTAGTACGCGGCGGAGACCCACGGCCCGCGCACCTCGAGCTCGCCCATCGACTCCTCGTCCCAGGGCAGCTCCTTGCCGTCGGCCATGACGCGCACCTCGACGAGCGGCAGCGGCAGGCCGGCCATGGCCGCGTAGTCGTACTTCGTCTCCCTGTCGGCCCGGCGGAGGTCGCCCACGTAGTCGGTCACGGACGCGACGGGCGACGTCTCGGTCATGCCCCAACCCTGGATCACGTTCAGGCCCTTCTCGTCGTACGCCTTGATCATGGCGCGCGGCACGGCCGAGCCGCCCACCAGCATCCCCTTCATGTGCGTGAGATCCCATTTGCCGGGATTCGCCTCGAGCACCTGAAGAAGGCCGAGCCAGATGGTGGGCACGCCGGCAGTCCACGTCACCTGCTCCTGCACGAAGTCCTCGAGCAGACTCTCGGGGTCCAAGTGCGGGCCGGGGAAGACGAGCTTCGCGCCCACGAGTGCGGCGAGATAGGGGTAGCCCCACGCGTTGGCGTGGAACATCGGGACGACGGGAAGCAGCGTGTCCTCCTGGGCGATGCGGACGCCCGCGGGCGAGTAGGAGGCCACGCCGAGTGCGTGCAGGATCGTCGAGCGGTGTGAGTAAACGACGCCTTTCGGGCGACCGGTCGTGCCGCTCGTGTAGCACATGGCGGCGGCCTCGTCCTCGTCCAGCTCGGGGTCGCGCCAGTCGCCGGCGTCGGCTGTGTCGAGCAGTTCCTCGTACGAGTCCTCGACCACGAAGACGTGCTCGATGTCCGTGTCGCCGACGAACTGCTCGAGCAGCGGGACGAGGCTCCGGTCGACGATCACCGCGCGGTCGCCGCCGTGCTTCGCGATGTAGCCGATGTCGCCCGGGTGCAGGCGCAGGTTCAGCGTGTGCAGCACGAAGCCGCCGCAGGGGATGCCGAAGTACGCCTCGAGGTGCTGGTAGTGATTCCAGCAGAGGGTCGCCACGCGGTCGCCGCGGTCGAGCCCGAGCTTCTGGAGTGCCACGGCGAGCTGCCTGGAGCGCCGGCCCAGGTCTCTGAACGTGTACCGGTGGAAGCTCCGATCCGGCAGGCGTGAGACGACCTCCTGGTCGCCGAAGTACGTCTCGGCGCGTCGCAGCAGCGGCGGCAGCGTGAGCTGGAAATCCATCATCAGGCCGTTCATCAGCGCTCCTCGGTCGCGGGTAGCCGGCGTATCGTCGAGGATTTCGTCCCGGCGGGCAAGCGAGCAGTGCGGAATGGTTCGGCCTCCGCCCCCCTCGTGACGCTCGGCTCCGTACGTTGGAGAAATGGGCGGAAGAGCCCGAGCTTGTGGATGTCGCGGGCGTCTGGGCGACCGGCTTTCGAACGGCAGTCACCGTGCACGAGCTCGTGCTCGACTTCATCCGCGAAGATCCCTTCGACGGGAGAGCAGTCGTCGTCTCCCGAGTTGCGTGCTCCCACGCGGTGATGGGCGCGCTCGCCGACGAGCTTGCGAGGGTGTGGCACGAGTGGGTATGGCGAAGCTCTCCGCCGGAGGAAGCATGAAGCGAGACGACAACCAGAGCGGCAAGCCGTGGCGTCATCGGCTCTCTCCCGAGAAGCAGGCAGTACGAGCGCCGCATGGCGGAGATCAGGGCCGAGGAGCGCCGGAAGTACCCCGAGCTACTGGAACTGGGGCGGCGCCGGAGGAGTCCGGGCGAGTAGCCCGTCGTCCGCGTCGTCTCCGTCCGGCTCGTGACGTCTAAAGCCACGAACGCGCTGATCACCGGCGCGGCTTCCTCGAACGCGTCCTCGAGCACGTGATGCTCGCCGGAGACGGTCTCGACGGTCAAACGGGAGCAGGCCGCGCGCGCGAACGCGAGCTGGCGCGGGCCGACGATGGCGTCTTCGCGTGGCACAACGAGGAGCGTCGGCATCCGCAGCGCCTCGACCGGGGCGTGCGGACCTGCGAGCTCGCCGAGCATGGCGACGGCTGCGCTCTTGCTGTACGCGGGGTCGTCGCGGACGCGGTGGAGCTCGGCCTCGCGCAACGCCAGGTCGGGGCTGAGGCGGATCGCCGGGTCGAGGAGCACGGCGCGCTCGCCCACGGGACCCCTCGCGTGGACCTGGAGCACTAGGAGCGAAGCAAGACGCGCTCGTAGACGCGGTCGCGCAGCCGGTCCGGCAGGCGCTCGAGGCCGGCTCGGATCCACGCGTCGCGGCCCACCAGGTAGCGGGTACGTGGCCGCTCGGCCGTGAGCGCCCGCTCGACGACGGAGGCGACGGCGTCGGCCGGTGCGCCGGCCGCGCCGCGCTCGGTCGCGATCCGCCGGAAGGCCGCGATCCGCTCGCCGTACAGTTCTCCCATGCGTTCGCCCATGCGCTCCATGAGCGCGTCGGCACGCGCTGCCGACCGCGTCCAAATCGGCGTGAGGATCGTGCCGGGCTCGACGATCGAGACGTGGATGCCCCACGGCGCCAGCTCGACCCGCAGCGAGTCGGCGATCGCCTCGAGCGCGTGCTTGGACGCCGCGTATGGCCCGATGAAGGGCAGCGCGCTGCGGCCGGCGATCGAGCCGACGAAGACGACACGCCCGCCCGCGCGCCGTAGCGCCGGCAGCACGGCCTGGGTGACCGCCACCTGGCCGACCACGTTGACCTCCAGCTGCCGGCGTAGCTCGCCCAAGGGCACGAACTCGAGCGGCGCTGCGAGCGCGATGCCCGCGTTGTTGACGAGCCCGTCGAGGCGCTCCACCCGGCCGGCGAGCGCACCGATCTGATCGTCGTCGGTGACGTCGAGCGGCACCTCCTCCGTGCCGTCCGGCGCGTCGCCTTCGTTCCGGACGCCTGCCAGCACGCACCAGCCGCTGCGCGCGAGCCGGGTCGCACACGCCGCGCCGATTCCCGACGAAGCGCCCGTGACGAGGACGCTCTTCAAGGGTCAGTCCAGGAGGTGCGCGGCGACCTGTGCGCGGTGCTCACGCGCATAGCCACCGTACGCCTGGACCCAGAGCGCGCGCTTGTAGTAGCGGTGGAGCACGTGCTCCCAGGTGAAACCGATGCCGCCGTGCACCTGGATCGAGCGCTCACAGGCCACGACCGCCGCGTCGCCCGCGTACGCCTTCGCCGCGGCCACGGCGACGGGCGCCTGCTCGTCTCCCTCGGCCACGCACCAGGCCGCCCAGTAGGCGAGCGAGCGAGCCAACTCGGTCTCGACGTACGTGTCCACGATGGGGTGCGAGACGGCCTGGTAGACGCCGATCTTGCGCCCGAACTGCTCCCGGTTCTGCGCATGCTCGATCGCCAGCTCGAGCGCCTTCTTGCCGATTCCGACCGCTTCGAGCGCGAGCGCGGCAAGCTGCTCCTCGCGCGGCCGCGAATCGTCGAAGAGCGACTCGCCGACCAAGGCGCCGCCGGCCTCCTCGAAGAGCACGGCCTGGTCGAGGAAGCCGAGCTCGGCCTCGGCGAGTTCCTCGCGCGTCCAGCCGCCGTTCAAGAGCGCGTCACGAGCCTCGCGGCGGAGCAGCTCCTGCTCTTCGGTGAAGGCGAACTGCATCAGCGGCTTCTCGGAAGGTGGAGCACGCGCTCGGCGATGATGTTGCGGAGGATCTCCGACGTGCCGGCCTCGATCGTGTTGCCGCGCGAGCGGAGCTGCTGGTGGCCCCAGTAGCCGTCGTCCTCGCCGCCGAGGATCTCCATGGCGAGCTTGGTCAGGCGCTGGTTCTGCTCTGACCAGTGCAGCTTCGAGCCGGAACCCTCCGGCCCGGGGATGCCGGTCTTGACGAGCGCCGTCAGCGAGCGCGCGTTCGTCAGCTTGAGTGCCTGGAGCTCGATCCACTCCTGCGCCACCCGGTCGCGGATGATCGGGTCGTCGGCGCCGTGTTCCTTCACGAGCGCGACCAGCTTCTGCACCTGCGCCTCCAGCGCCCCGGAGAGCGCGAAGCCGAGCGTGCCGCGCTCGTGCAGCAGCGTCGTCATCGCCACCTGCCAGCCGCCGCCGATCTCCCCCAGCAGGTTCTCCTGCGGCACCTCGACGTCGGTGAAGAAGATCTCGTTGAACTCGGCCTCGCCCGTGATCTGCCGGAGCGGCCGCACCTCGACGCCGGGCGCCCTCATGTCGGCGATCACGTACGTCAGGCCGGCGTGGCGCACCGACTGCGGGTCGCCACGGCCGACGAGGATGCAGTAGTCCGCGATGTGCGCGAACGACGACCACACCTTCTGACCGTTGATAACGAAGGAGCCGTTGCGCGGCTCGATCGAGGTGCGGACAGCCGAGAGATCCGAGCCGGCGCCGGGCTCGGAGAACCCCTGGCACCAGATCTCCTCGGCGGAGAGGATCTTGGGCAAGTAGCGCCGCTTTTGGTCCTCGGTTCCGTGGGCCATGATCGTCGGCCCGGCCATGCCGATGCCGATCACGCCGATGTGCTGCGGCGCCTCGGCGCGCGCGAACTCCTCAAGCACGATCGCCTGGTGGGTGTACGGCGAGTCGCGGCCGCCGTACTTCACAGGCCAGGTCAGCCCCGCGTAGCCCGCGTCGTGCATCTTCCGGCTCCATTCGCGCGGGTCGCCCGCGGGCAGGTTCGCCTGGAGCCACGCGCGCACCTCCGTGCGGAAGGCCGCCTCCTCCGGGCTATCTCGCAGATCCATAGCGCCAACCCTATCGCGGTCGCGGGCGGAAGTAGACGCGCGATGAATGAGGGGTCGGGCGGTGCTCGCGCGCTGGCACGAGGCGCGGCGGCGAACGTCTACGACGCGAACTCGAAGCTGGCGACGGCGCCGCGGGCGCGGCTCGGCGAGGCGACGTTCGCAGAAATGGAGCGGCGGACGGATCGCCACATTCGCGGCCAACCCTTGGAGATGACTGGGAACTGTGCGGACCTCGCTGACGACCCGCAGCGGCCTAGCTTCTCGGCGCAGCCGCAGGCTATTCCCTCCGGCCCCGCACCGCGAGCGACGTCCGAGGGAACCCGCGGCGCCTGGTCATCGCCGGGCATCACGGGAGGATCACCGAGCGGATCACGTCGCCGCGCTCCATGTCGGCGAATGCGCCTTCCACGTCGTCGAGGCCGATCCGCTTCGTGACCATGGCGGCCAGGTTGAGCCGGCCCTCGAGCGCCAGCTTCGCGAGCAGGGGGAAGTCCTCGGCGGGGACGTGGTCGCCGCCGTGCGAGACGAGGATGCGCAGACGCCGGTCGAAGGTCCATTCGAGCGGCAGCGCCGCCGCGGCCCCGGGCTGCGGCAGGCCGATGTAGACGAGCGTGCCGGCGTGGCCGAGCATGCGCAGGCCGAGTGCGACCGTCTCGGGCCGCCCGACGACGTCGAAGACGAAGTCGAGCCGCTGCGCCTCACCCGCGTGCGTCGCCCCGAGGCCTCGGGCAGCTTCCAGCTTGCGCTCGTCCAGATCCACGGCGTGGATCTCGGCGGCGCCCGCGATGCGTGCGCCCTGGACGACGGACAGCCCGACCGCGCCGCAGCCGATCACGCCGACGCGCGCCCCGTCCCACACCTGCGCCGTCTTGAGGACGGAGCACACGCCGGTGGCGACCGCGCAGCCGATCAGGCAGGCCTGCTCGGGCGGCAGCCCGTCGGGCAGGGCCACGGCCGCGCTGCCGTGCGCGATCGTGCGCGTGGCGAACGTGCCGAGCTGCAGGACACCGGTCAGCTCTCCGCCGTCGCGGAGCCGCACCCGCCCTGCCGGGCCGCGCGGCGTGCGGCAGAGGTGGGGCGTGCCACACAGGCACCACCGGCACGTTCCGCAGGGCGCGCGCCAGCCCAGCACGACGCGGTCGCCCGGCCGGACGTGCTCGACCTCGTCGCCGGCCGCCTCCACGACGCCGGCGCCCTCGTGTCCCAGCAGGACCGGCAGCGGATGCCCCCATCCGGTCCGCACGACGTGGAGGTCGCTGTGGCAGACGCCGCTCGCTTCGATGCGGACGATCACGTCCCCAGGCCCGGGCTCGCCGACGTCCAGCTCTTGGACGCCGACGCGCCCCGGCTCGGTCATGACGACGCCGCGATCCACGACGAATCGAGCTCGCCGGCCTGGACGCCGCCGAGCAAAGCGAGCGTCAGGTCGGTCTCGGCGAGCAGGTGGCGGATGACGGTCTCGACCCCCTCCTGGCCGCCGACCGCGAGGCCGTACACGTACGGCCGGCCGAGCAGGACGGCGTTCGCGCCGAGCGCGAGCGCCTTGAGCACGTCCGCACCGGTCCTGATGCCGCTGTCCATGAGCACGGCCACTTCGTCGCCGAGAACAGCCCGCACCTCCACGAGCGCATCCAGGGCGGCGACCGAGCCGTCCACCTGCCGACCGCCGTGGTTCGAGACGACGACGCCGTCGACGCCGCATTCGCGCGCGCGCAGCGCGTCCTCGCCCGTAAGGACGCCCTTGACGAGCAGCGGTAGCTCGGTCTGCCCGCGCATCCAGGCGAGATCGTCCCAGGTGAGTCCGAGGTTCGGGAAGGTGCCGAGCATGGTCACGGCCGCGGTCAGCGGGTCCTCCTCGGGAGGCTTGGCGAGCCGGCTACGGAAGACGGGATCGGAGAAGAACTGCGCGCAGCCCTCGCCGATCACGAAGGGCAGGTAGGCCCTGCGGAGGTCGCGCGGCCGCCAGCCCAGCGTCAGCGTGTCGATCGTGACGACGATCGCGCCGTAGCCGGCCGCCGCCGCCCGCTCCACCAGGCTGATCGCTATCTCGCGGTCGTTGACCCAGTAGAGCTGGAACCAGCGGGGAGTGTCTCCCAGCTCGGCGGCGACCTCCTCGAGCGGGTGCGAGGCCGCGCTCGAGAGTACGAGCGGCACGCCGGTCGCCGCGGCCGCGCGCGCTACCGCGAGCTCGCCCTCGGGATGCGCGATGGACAGCACGCCGATCGGGGCGAGGAAGAACGGCCCGGGCGAGTGCGTCCCCAGCACCTCGACCGCGATGTCCCGCTCCGCGTTCCCACGCAGCATTCGCGGACGCAGCCGGCGGCGCTCGAACGCCTCCAGGTTGGCGCGCATCGTCGCCTCGGAGCCCGCCCCTCCCGCGATGTAGTCGAACGGGCCGGGGTCGAGCACCTCGGCGGCGCGCGCTTCCCATTCCTCCGGCGCGATCGGCCACGGGGACTCGCCCGAAACGTAGATCGCGTTCTGGACCTGGCTGCCCTCGAAGGAGGTCATGGACGCAGATCCTAAGTCTCGCCACCGCAAGTCCGGCGCGCTGCGCGCGCCATGACGACTTGCTGTGGGGTTTGCCGAGAAGTCAGACGCGACTTCGCGCGGGTGTGGCTGCGGCGGGGCAAGCCCGCCTCCTTGCCGCCGCAAGTCCGGCGCGCTGCGCGCGCCATGACGACTTGCCGCGGGTTGCCGGAAGAGTCAGACGCGACTGCGCGCGTCGTGGCTGCGGCGGGGGAACCCCGCCTTCGCCGATGGAGGGAATGTCCCTGTCGGGTGGGCGCTTCGACTGTGGTATGAGGACCGGCGGCGCTTCGACTGTGGTATGAGGACCGGCGCATGCCATCGCTCGAGGGAAAGGTCGCGATCGTTACCGGCGCTGGGCGCGGGATCGGCCACGAGCACGCGCTCGCGCTCGCCCGCGCCGGGGCACGCGTCGTCGTCAACGACTTGGGCGGCTCACTCGCAGGGGAGGGCGCCGACGCCTCACCTGCGAAGTCAGTCGCCGACGAGATCGCCGCGGCCGGCGGGGAGGCGGTCGCAAACCACGAGAACGTGGCCGACTTCGCGGGCGCCGAGCGAATGGTGCAGCAGGCGGTCGAGAGGTGGGGCCGGCTCGACATCCTGGTCAACAACGCCGGGATCCTGCGCGACCGCATGCTCGTCAACATGTCCGAGGAGGAGTGGGACGCCGTCATCGCCGTCCACCTGAAAGGCCACTTCGCGCCTACGCGGCACGCCGCCGCCCACTGGCGTGAGCGCTCGAAGGCCGGGGAGGAGGTGCGCGGCCGCGTCATCAACACGTCGAGCCCTTCGGGTGTCTTCGGCAACGTCGGCCAGGCGAATTACGGGGCCGCCAAGGCCGGTATCGCCGGCTTGACGCTCATCGCGGCCCAGGAACTCGGCCGCTACGGCGTCACCGTCAACTGCCTCGCGCCGAACGCGCGCACGCGCATGACCGAGGAAACGTTCGGCGAGCTCGCGCTGCCAGGGGAGGGATTCGACCCGCTCGACCCGGCCAACATGGCGCCGGTCGTGGTCGCGCTCTGCGCCGACGAGGCGCAGGACATCACCGGCCAGTGCTTCTTCGTGTGGGGCGGCGTCGTCAACGTGCTGCAACCCTGGGAGGCCGGCGAGATTTTCGCCGCCGACGGGCGCTGGGACGCCGACGAGCTGCTCGCCGAGCTTCGCGAGCGCTTCCCCGACGGCGCCGCGCCGACCGGCATGGTGCCGATGATGCAGCAGGCGGGCGGCCAGTCCATGAGGACGGTCTGACGTGACCGCTGAGCTGACCCTCTCCGAGCTCGAGTCGGCCGGCGAGCGCGATCTCGGCGGGACGGGCTGGGTGCGAATCGAGCAGCGCGCAATCGAGCTCTTCGCCGAGGCCACCGGCGACCACCAGTGGATCCACGTGGATCCAGAGGCGGCCGCGCGCGGCCCTTTCGGGACGACTGTGGCGCACGGTTACCTGTCGCTCTCGATGATCCCCGCGCTCCTCTCCGAGCTCATGCGGGTCACCGACGCGCGTATGGGGATCAACTACGGGATCGAGCGGATCCGCTTCACCGCGCCCGTGCAGTCGGGATCGGACGTGCGCCTGCGCGCCAGGATCAACTCCAGCGAACGGCGCGGCGACGGCGTCCTCTACCGGCTGGGCGTCGAGATCGAGATCCGCGACGCCGAGAAACCGGCGCTCGTGGGCGAGGTGCTCTACCTCGTCTTCTGAGTATCACGTTGGCCGGCTGCTCGACCACGTCCACCTGCGCGTGCACGACCTCGAGGCCTCAAAGCGCTTCTATCGGGCAGTACTCGGAGCCCTGGGCCGCGACCTGACCTGGGAGGCCGACTGGGCCTTCTCAGCGGACGAGCTCTTCGTCTCCGCCGACCGCGAGCCGACGAGCGGGCTTCACCTCGCGTTCCAGACTCCCGACCGAGACACGGTCGACCGTTTCCACGAGGTCGCGCTGGCCGCCGGCGGCCGCGACAACGGCTCGCCCGGAGAGCGTCCGTACCACCCGGGCTACTACGGCGCCTACGCGCTCGATCCGGACGGCAACAATGTCGAGGCGGTCAATCACGGCCCCGTGGAGCGCTCGGCGCAATCCGTCGTGCTCGTTTCTGCGAAGGAGAAGGCATGAGCCAGGGAGGACCGTCGTTCTGGATCGGTACGACACCCGAGACGGACTACCCCGCGCTCGAGGGGGAGGTCTCGGTCGACGTGGCCGTCGTCGGCGGCGGGATCATGGGCATCACCGCGGCGGCGCTGCTCAAGCGCGAGGGCAAGACGGTCGCGCTGCTCGAGTCGAAGCGCATCGTCCATGGTGCGACCGGATACACGACCGCGAAGGTCACGGCCGGCCACGGCGTCATCTACGGCGAGCTGAGCAAGAAGTTCGGCGAGGCCGGGGCGCGCACCTACGCGGAGGCGCAGCAGGCCGCCGTCGAGCGCATCGGGGAGCTCGGTGCGGACGCGGACTTCGAGCGCCGCGCCAACTTCGTGTACGCCGACACCGCCGAGGACGTCGAGCGGTTGCGCGAGGAGGCGGAGGTCCAGCAGCGCGTCGGGCTCCCGGCCTCGTTCACGCGCGAGACGTCGCTGCCTTTCGAGGTCGCGGGCGCGTTGCGGCTCGAGAACCAGGCGCAGTTTCACCCGCGCAAGTACCTGCTCGCGCTCGCGGCGGGCATTCCGGGCGACGGCAGCCACGTCTTCGAGCACACGCGCGTCCAGGACGCGTCCGACGGCCAGCCGTGCTCGGTCACGGCAGAAGGCGGCACCGTGCGCGCACGGGACGTGGTCATCGCGACGCAGCTGCCCATCCTCGACCGCGGGCTCTTCTTCGCCAAGGCGCACGCGCACCGCTCGTACGCGATCGCGGCGCCCCTCGGGGGCGCTCCTGACCCGGACGGGATGTTCATCAACGCGGGGCAGCCGACGCGCTCCATCCGCACGATGCGCGACAGCGAGCGCATCTACCTCTCGATCGGCGGCAACGGCCACAAGTCGGGGCGCGAGCCCGACACGCCGGAGCGCTACGACCAGCTCGAGGAGTTCCTGCGGCGGCACTGGCCCGAGGCCGAGCCCGTCGAGTACCGCTGGTCGACGATGGACTACATGCCGCTCGACCGCGTGCCGTACATCGGGCGGCTGACGCGTGGCTCGAAACACCTCTTCACGGGCACTGGCTTCAATAAGTGGGGCATGACCAACGGGACCGTGGCCGCCCTGATCCTCACCGACCGCATCCTAGGGCGCGCGAACGCGTGGGCCGGCATCTTCGAGTCGAAGCGCTGGCATCCGCGAGCATCACTCGGCAAGTTCGTCGCCGAGAACACGTCAACGGGCATCCGCTACGTGACGGATCGGGTGAGGCTCTCCCGGGGGCCGAAGCCCGACGAGCTGCGGCCGGGCGACGGCGCGCTGGTGCGCGTACGCGGGCGCAAGACCGCGGTGTACCGCGATGACGCGGGCGACCTGCACGCGCACTCGCCGCTCTGCCGCCACCTGTACTGCATCGTGGACTGGAATCCGGCGGAGCGAAGCTGGGACTGCCCCTGCCACGGCTCGCGCTACACGGGCGAAGGTAAGGTCATCCAGGGGCCGACGACCCGCGACCTAAAGCCGCGGAAGCTGCCGGGCTAATTCTCGGCGGGTGCGCCGTCGGCCCGAGCGCGGGCGGCGTCGCTCAGGTCCTCGGCGGCGTCCTCAACCGTGTCGGCGACCTCCTCCACGGCCTCGGCCACGAGCGCGAGCCCCTGCCAGAATCGCCGGCGCGCGAAGACCACGAGCAGCCCGAGCGCGGCGACGGCGGCCGCGGCTGGTACCGCCTGGCGCCACGAAGGCGGTGCCAGCGTGGCATCGCGGAAGGCGGCTTTCACTCGCTCGGCTCGGCTTCTCCGCCGCCGAACCCTCGTCGTCACTGTGTCCAAATACGTCGTCATGGGTCTTCGTCTTCCCGCCCCGCGGCGATCGAAACTGGGGGGTCGAGACGTAGACTGCGGCCGTGCCGATCGACCCGCTGAGCGAGGACCAGCGCGAGATCCGCGACCTGATCCGCGACCTCGCGCGGGAGCGGATCGCGCCGCGCGCGGCCGAGATCGACAAGTCGGCCGAGTTCCCATGGGACGTGGTCGAGCTCTACCGCGAGCACGGGGTCTTCGGGATCATGTTCGACGAGGAATACGGCGGCCTTGGGGCGAGCGCGCTGATGACCCTCGTCGCGATTGAGGAGGTCTCGAAGGTCTGCGCGACAAGCGGCCTCGTCATCGCTGTCCAGGAGCTCGGCTCGCTTGGCATCAAGCTGGCGGGGACGGACGAGCAGAGGCAGCGCTGGCTGCCGCGGCTCGCCAGCGGTGAGTGGCTCGCGGCCTACGCGCTCACGGAACCCGGCTCGGGGTCGGACTCGGCCGCGATGCGCTCCGAGGCGCGCCGTGAGGGGGACGAGTACGTCCTCAACGGCTCGAAGCGCTTCATCACGAACGCCGGCGTTGCGAGCTTGTACCTCGTCTTTGCGAAGACCGATCCGACGGCGGGACACGCAGGTATCTCGGCCTTCGTCGTAGAGGCGGACGCGCCGGGTTTCTCCGTCGGCCGCATCGAGCCCAAGATGGGCATCAAGGGCTCGACCACGGGCGAGGTCTTCTTCGACGACTGCCGCATCCCCGCGGACAGCCTGCTCGGCGAAGAGGGAGAGGGCTTCCGGATCGCCATGCGCATCCTCGACCGCTCGAGGCCGGGAATCGGCGCGCAGGGCCTCGGGCTTGCGCAAGGCGCGACCGACTACGCGCTCGAGTATGCGAAGACGCGTGAGACGATGGGCAGGCCGATCGCGCAGCACCAGCTCGTCGCTGCCACGCTCGCGGACATGGAGACGAAGTGCCAGGCCGCCCGCGGGCTGCTCTACACGGTCGGGCAGATGATCGGCGCGGACGATCCCGACCTGACGAAGCACTCGGCGATGGCGAAGCTGTACTGCACGGACGTGGCCATGGAGGTCACGACGGACGCGGTGCAGATCCTCGGGGGGTACGGCTACATGCAGGAGTACCCGCTCGAGCGCATGATGCGCGACGCGAAGATCACGCAGATCTACGAGGGCACGAACCAGATCCAGCGGCTGGTGATTGCCCGCGAGATGCTCAAGGAGGACCGGGCGTTCCTCCTCGCCGGTGTCGCGTAAGGCTCCGCCGGATGCCTTCGGGCGGTCGGCGCGCGACTACGAGCTGGGACGGCCCGCCTGGCCGGAGCACGGCGTCGACTTCCTCATCCAGGAGCTCGGACTGACGGCCGAGGCGGAAGTGCTCGACCTGGCGGCGGGGACCGGCAAGCTGACGCGCATGCTGGTGCCGCGCGTTGCACGCGTCGTGGCCGTCGAGCCAGACGATTCGATGCGTGCCGTGCTGGAAGAGGTCGTACCGGGGGCCGAGTCCCTGGCCGGCAAGGCAGAGGAGATCCCGCTCCCCGACGACTCGGTCGATGCCGTGTTCGTGGGCGAGGCCTTCCACTGGTTCCACGGCGATCGGGCGCTCGCGGAGATCGCGCGCGTGCTGCGGCCGGGTGGCGGGCTCGCCCTGCTCTGGAACGAAGAGCCTCGGGACGTGGATCCGCCCGTACCCGAGGCGGCCGAGCGGCTCGTCGAGCAGGCGTTCGAGCGCGGCGGCGAGCCGGGCGGGCCGCGGTACATGTCCGGCGTCTGGCGGGAGCCGTTCGCGCGCTCGCCGTTCGGCCCGCTGAACGAGCGGCGGATTCCGCACGAGATCGAGATCTCCCGTGACGTGCTGGTCGCGAGGGTTCTCTCCGTGAGCTCCATCGCGTCGCTATCTGACGAGGAGCGACGCGAGCTGGCCAAGCGTCTGGGAGAGCTCGTCCCCGACCAGACGTTCCGGTGCTTCTTCAGCTCGACCTCTACTGGACATGCCTGACGCAGTAATCATCGGTTCGGGGCCGAACGGCCTCGCGGCGGCGATCACGCTCGCTCGCGCCGGACTCGACATCGAGGTGCACGAGGCCGCTGACACCGTTGGTGGCGGTGTGCGCTCGGCCGAGCTCACGCTCCCCGGCTTCGTCCACGACGTCTGCTCGTCGATCTACCCGCTCGCCGCCTCGTCGCCCTCCTTCCGAGAGCTCGACCTCGACGTGGAGTGGGTGCATCCGCCCGCCGCGGTTGCGCATCCCTTCGACGACGGGACCGCCCTCACGCTCGAGCGCGACGTGGGGGCGACCGCGGCGCAGCTCGGTGCGGACGGCGAGGCATACCGAAGGCTCGTCGAGCCGCTCGTCGAGGGCTGGGAAGCGATCGAGCCTGTCCTGCTGGCAGCACTGCTTCCGCCGCAGCCTCGTGCGGTCGCCGGGCTCCTGTCCGCACTCGGGCGGCGCGGCGCCTTCGAGGCCGTGCGTGCCGCCCTCTCGGCCGCTCGCACGCTCGGCGATCGCGTTTTCGTCACCGAGCGCGCACGGAGCTTCTTCGCGGGCAACGCGGCGCACTCCATGCTGCCGCTTGAGTGGCGGCCCACCGCCGCCTTCGGGCTTTCGCTGATCGTGGCGGGTCACGTAAACGGCTGGCCGGTTGTGCGCGGCGGGGCCCAGCGACTCGCAGACGCGCTGGCGGCCAGGCTGCGCGCGGAGGGCGGCACAATCCACACGTCCTCGCGCGTCGACAGGCTGCCGGACGCCCGGCTGGTGCTCGCCGACGTCGCCCCCCGCGAGCTGCTGCGGATCGCGCGGGGGCGCCTGTCCGACCGCTACGCGAGCGACCTGCGTCGCTTCCGCCTCGGGCCGGCTGCGTTCAAGCTCGACTGGGCGCTCGACGGCCCGGTGCCGTGGCGCGCGGACAAGTGCCGCCGGGCCGCCACCGTCCACCTCGGCGGCACGCTCGCCGAGCTCTCGGCTTCGGAGTCGGCGCCGTGGCACGGACGCGCGCCCCGCCGCCCGTTCGTCCTGTTCTGCCAGCAGAGCCTCTTCGACGACTCGCGCGCCCCGGCGGGCAAACACGTTGCGTGGGCGTACTGCCACGTCCCGAACGGCTGGGCGGGCGATGCGACCGCGGCGATCGAGGAACAGGTGGAGCGCTTCGCACCGGGCTTTCGGGACTTGGTGCTCGCGCGTAGCGTGCTCGGGCCGCGCGAGCTTGAGGCGCACAACGCGAACCTGGTCGGCGGCGACATCAACGGCGGCGCGATGACGCTGGCGCAGACCGTCTTCCGCCCCGCCCGCCGCCTGATCCCGTATCGGACGGGCCGGCGCGGCCTCTACCTCTGCTCCGCGTCGACCCCACCCGGCGGCGGTGTGCACGGCATGTGCGGCTGGGCGGCCGCGCGGCTCGCGCTCGCAGACCTCGAAGCGGGCCGCGCGGGCTGAGCAAGTAACAGTCTGTTACTTGCGTCGCAGGTGCTGGGCCCGCTGCGGGCGCCGGAGCATGGTGCATCTGCGCGCGTCAGCGCGGGCGCAGCGACGAGGCGTCCACGACCTCGAAGCTCGCGCCCGTGACTCGGCCGAGAGTGTGCAGCTGGTCGTTCGACCAGCGTGCGTCGGGCGCGCCCGAGACGAACCAGTCGGAGCCGTTGTCGGAGACGATCATCCCGTAGCGCTTCAGGGCGACGAGCACCACACGCGCCTGCGGCGGGAAGGGACGGACGTCGAAGCTCGCCTCCAGGCGGACACGCAGGCCCATCGGAGGGAGACTCGGATCCGTCGAACTGCTCGCGAAGTGGCGCGCGGGCCAGACGTAGGCGCGGCGCGTGCGGCTGACTGTGAAGCGCAGAGCGTGGTCGATGCGGCCGCGTTTTACCTCGTCATAGCGCGCCAGGCCCGGCAGGATCGGGAGGCCCGCCGCGTCGGCTGACGTCCAGCCGGCCGGGCGCAGCCGGTTCGAGCCGAGACTCCAGATCGCGCCCGAGCCCGCGCGCCAGCCTGCGGCCGTCCGCCGCAGCGCGAAGAGCTCGTAGAGACGGCACGCGTCGCGGTCGACGACGATCGCGTGCCGGTCGCCGTCCGACTGCCGGCCGCCCTCGATGCGCACGTTCGCTGGGATCGGATACGGACCGCGGTCGCTCTCGTCGACGTACTCGAAGGCGACTCGAACCTTGCGCTGGGAGCCGCGCACGACCGTGATCGGGATGCCGATCGGCCCGCCGTCCCACAGTCCCGAGCCGAAGTCGGCGTGCAGGCCGCGGTCGCGTCCGATCGAGGCAACGATGGCGTCGGAGTCGGCCGCGACGGGAAGCCGGTCGACGCGCTGGTTCCACGGATTGGAGGCGGGGAAGACCTGGCAGCGGGGCGCGGTGGGTAGGCGCAGCCCCTGCGCGGAGCCGGCAGCCGCGAAGGCCGCGAGGAGCCCGAGGGCGAGCGCGAGGCGCCTCATCGTCACAGCCATCGGCGGCGGGTCCGCCGGAAGCGATCCCTCAGTCGCGCTCGGCGCGCAGCCGCGCCTTGTACTCGCGCTTCGCCTGCTGAAAGCGCTCGCGCGCTTCGTCCGAGTCGATGTCGCCCGGCGTCGGGTAGTTGGGCACGAGCGGCTCGGCGGCACGCACCCCCAGGCGCTTCGCGAGCACCGCACCGAGCACCGTCACCTTCATCGGCCCGAAGCCGGGCAGTGCGGCGAGCCGGCGCCGCAGGTCGTCGGTGCCGGCGGCCTCCGTCCAGATCCGCTCGGCGCGCCCGCCGTACTCGGACACGACCGCGCGGCACAGCTCTTGCACCCGCCGCGCCATGGAGCCCGGGAAGCGGTGGATCGCGGGCCGCTCGCGGAAGACGCGCTCGAGCTCTGCCGCGTCCATGCCCGCGATCCGCTCCGCGCCGAGCTCGCCGATCCGGCGCTCGAGCGCAAGTGGGCCGGAGAAGGCCTTCGGCATCGGCACCTGCTGGTCGAGCACGAAGCCGATCAGCAGCGCGAGCGGATCGCGGGCGAGCAGCTCGTCGGCCTCCGGATCGCCCGTGAAGTGGAGCCGCTCGATAGTGGGCGCGGTCACGAGGCGAATCCTAGTCGTCGGAAACCGGGGGCGGAACGCTGCGAAGGACGTCCCACGCGTGCTCCCAGCGTGGCTCGCGCGAGACCATCGCGTCGAGTCGGCGGCGCGCCAGGTCGAGATCGCCGGCGCGCCAGGCGGCGGTGACGACCGACCACGCGAGATGATCCTCGGCGACGCCGGCGGCGCGCGCGAAACTCAGCTCCTCCGTGGATACCTGTCCGGAGAGCCTGTTCAAGCGCCGGTAGCTCTCGGCGAGCGTGACCAGCCGCCGCAGCTCGGTGAGCGGGTCGGCGTGATCGTCGACACGGACGTCGATCACGCGGTCGGCCCAGGGCCGGCCCGAGGGTTTGCCCTCCACGACGAGCATGGCGGCGGTCTGGCGGCCGCGGAAGTCGCCTCCGGCCGCTTCGCCGGCATCGAGCGCGCCGAGCAGTCGCTGTGGCAGGGAGCCGGATGCGGCCCCGTACGCCGACGCCATCGCCGGCCAGACCTCGGCGCTCGACATCATGTTCGCCTGCACGGTGAAGTTCTCGTGCACGAGGTGCCCGGCCTCCTTGATGCACAGCTCGCCGGTGTGCGCAGCGCCCCGCCCGGTTGCGTCGACGATGCCCACCTGGCGCACGTTCTCCTGCGGATCAGCGGTCACGAGCCCCGCGAGGGCGTCCTCGGGCGCCCGCCCCGCCCGTAGCAGCTCGAGCCCGAGCGGCCCGTAGCTGCGCTCCGTGAAGGACTGCGTCGCGACGGCGCCCACACCTGCCTTGGCCCATGGCACGGCCGCTCCCACCGCAAACGAGCGCGTCTGGACGGCAACGCCGAGCTCGCCGGTTTCGGGATCGCGCGCGACGATCGAGTACGTCACGGCGCGAAGGCTAGGTGAGCGGGGCGAACGAGATGGACGCGTCGAGCCCGAGGAAGGCGCCGATGCGGGCGGCGTCCTCCTCTGCCTGCCTTTGCTGTCCGCGGCTGAGCCGCGTGAATGCGTCGATGCGGATCTCCTTGCCTTGCCGCTCCCACATGCCGGCCACGAGCCCGTCGACGACGAGCACCCAGTGGCCGCTCGCGCTCTCGAAGCGCCCGCGCGGGTGGGCGCGCAGCGCGTCGCGGACCGGGATCGGGACGATGCTCTCGCGCGGGTAGCAGCCGAGCACGTAGCAGTCGTACTTCGGCAGGAGCCGCACGGAGGCGCCCGGGTCGGGGAACTCATCGCCGGCGAGCTGCTGGGCGCGCCGGCGCTCGATCCGCACCTCCTCGAGGTCGAGCTCTTCCAGCGCGGCCTCGACGCGCGGGAGCTCGACGCCGAGCCAGCGCGAGACATCGCGGGGCCGGGTCGGGCCGTACGTGTGCAGGTAGCGGCGCACGATCTCGACGAGCGCCTCGTGGGGGTCGACCTCGCGCCAGCCGCCGATCCACTGGTCGGCACGAACGAACGTGACCGTGCCGCCTCGTGGCGGGCCATGGCAGAGGAGGCCGCTGTACGCCGCGGGTGCCAGCAGCTCGCCCCAGCCGGAGGTCAGACGCGTGCGAGCCCAGGAGCCCGCGCGGGCGGACGCCTCGACCGCGAGCTCCTCGCGCGTTAGCTGCACGCCGTCGAGCGCGTCTGCGATCGCCGAGACAAGGGCGTCCGCGCGCTCCGGGGTCACGTCGTAGCGCTCGCGCCACTCGCGTGTGTGCCAGTAAGGATGCGGGCCACGGAGGGCGGCGACCCAAACCGGCAGCTCATCCGCGGGCAGCACGTGGATCGTCCCGCGCTGGGCCGTCAGCCGGACGAGCGTGCGGCGCTCCCACAGCTCGGCCCGCACATCCTCGCGGCGCACGCCTGCGACGCGGAGGCCGGCACCGAGCTCCGCGGCGCTCAGGAGCTGCGCCTGCAGGCCGCAAGTCCCGCGCACCGCCTCGGCAATGGACGGCGCCGGGTCGAGCAGGGCGCCGCGCTGGAGGCGTCTCGTGTTGACCTGCTCCCAGGTGGCCGTTAGCACGCCTGTCAGTCGCGGGCGAGGGCGGCGGCCACCGCGGCGAGGTTCTCGCGCCACACGTCCTCGGAGAGCGGCGGCAAAACGTCGTCCCAGATCGCGGCGAACGAGCCGATCAGCTGCGGGATGCGCGCCGGGCGCGCCATGAACCACCAGTGCAGGTGTTCGGAGCCATCGCCCCAGCGGCATACGTGCACGCGGCCGATCTCGCCGACGGAGCGGACGGCGCGCTCCACCCGGCCGAGCAGCACGCCCAGCTCGGCGGCGAGCTCGTCCGGCAGGTCGCCCGGCTCACCAAGGTGCTCCCGCGGCTCGAGCATGACGATCACCGGTAGCCCGCTCGGGCCGAGCCCGCGGACGCGCCAGCGCTCGCTCGTCCAGAGGTACTCGTCATCGGGCGCGGAGCAGCGGTAGCAATCCACGCCGCCCTCGCCGTGCCGGGGCTCCTCGTGCTCGACCGGCGACGCGAGCGGGCGCGGCTGCATGTCGCCGTCGAAGGGGAACGTCTCCCACTCGTGCACGGCCGGCATGCGCAGGGCGTTCGCGACGCGCGCGTGCAGCTCTTCCGGCGTCTCCGGCATGGCACGGACGATAACGTCGCGTCCGGTGGAGTGGCCGGCGAGGTTCTACGAGCTGCGTTGCGGCAAGGGCTGTGCGATGTGCGAGCAGGGTCGGCTCGAGGAGCTGCCGTGGGGCTCGCGCATCTTTGCCGGCGAGGTATCCGACGCTTATCTCCAGCGCGCCGACGTCCAGCGCGGCTACACGGTCGTCGTCTGGCGCGGCCGGCACGTGGCAGAGCCGACCGAGCTCGAGGCCGCCGAAGCGGCTGCGTACTGGCTCGAGGTCGTGCACGTCGCGCGGGCACTCGAGCAGCACCTTCAGCCCGTCAAGACGAACTACAACGTGCTCGGCAACTCGCTGCCGCACCTGCACACGCACGTGATCCCGCGCTACGCGGACGACCCGAGGCCGGGCTGGCCGCTCCCCTTCCCGGAGGAGGAGCGGCCGCCGATCGACGAGAAGCTCTTCAGCTCGGACGCCGAAGCCTTGCGTGCGCTTCTGAGCTGACCCGCTCCCGGCACACTTCCGGCACAGAGGCCGTGTCCGCGCGGAACACGACCTGGGTCTGACCCCGCGGGGTCACGAGAGTGAAACAGTCTTACCACAGCTCTGCAACGAACACTTGTTCGTGCGACTTTTGCGGGCTAGTCTGGCGGCATGGATCCGCTGAGCGCCTTCACACCGAAGACACGCGCCTGGTTCGAGCGCACCTTCGACGCGCCGACGCCTGCGCAGGAGCACGGGTGGCCGACGATCGCCACCGGCGCGCACACCCTCATCCAGGCGCCGACCGGCTCGGGCAAGACGCTCGCCGCCTTCCTCTACGGGCTCGACCGCCTGGAGGCCGAGCCGGGAGAGGGCATCCGTCTGCTCTACGTCTCGCCGCTGAAAGCGCTGAACTACGACATCGAGCGCAACCTCCGCGGCCCACTCGCCGGCCTCGAGAGCTCGCTCCAAGTCGCGGTCCGCACCGGCGACACCCCGCAACGCGAGCGCCAGCAGATGCTGCGCAAGCCGCCAGACATCCTCATCACCACGCCCGAATCGCTCTTCCTCATGCTCACCTCGCAGGCGCGCGAGATCCTCAAGACGGTCGAGACGCTGATCCTGGACGAGGTCCATGCGGTCGCCGGAACAAAACGAGGCGCCCACCTCGCGATCACCGTCGAACGACTGGAGCGGCTACTCCAACGAGACAAACCGATGCAACGCATCGGTTTGTCAGCCACGCAGCGGCCGCTCGAGGAGATCGGCCGCTTCGTCTCCGGCGGCCGGCCGATCGAGCTGGTCGACGCCGGCCGCGCGAAGGAGCTCGATCTCCAGGTCGTCCTGCCCGTGGAGGACATGCGTGAGCTGGCTTCCACCTCGACCCTCTCTTACCCGGTACCCCCCGACGGCCAGGAGATGGACGCCGGCACCGAGCGCAACAGCCAGTCGATCTGGCCTTCGATCTACCCCGAGCTGCTGCGGATGGTCCGCGAGCACCGCTCGACCATCGTCTTCGTCAACAACCGCCGGCTCGCCGAGCGGCTGGCGCTGCGCCTCAACGAGCTCGCCGAGGAGGAGATTGCGCGCGCGCACCACGGCTCGCTCGCGCGCGAGCAGCGCGTCGAGATCGAGGAGCTGCTCAAACGCGGCGAGATCCCGTGCCTCGTCGCCACATCGTCGCTCGAGCTCGGGATCGACATGGGCGCTGTCGACCTCGTTGTCCAGGTCGAGAGCCCGAAGTCGGTCGCACGCGGGCTCCAGCGGATCGGCCGCGCCGGGCATGACCTGGCGTCGGTCTCGAAGGGCCGCATCTTCCCCAAGTACCGTGCCGACCTGCTCGAGTCGGCCGTCGTCGCGCGCCGCATGCTCGACGGCGCGATCGAGGAGACGGTCATCCCGCGCAACCCGCTCGACGTGCTCGCGCAGCAGGTCGTCGCCATCTGCGCGGATGACGAGATCGGCGTGCAGGAGCTCCACGAGCTCGTCCGCCGCGCCTACCCGTTCAACGACCTCTCGCGCTCCCAGCTCGAGAACGTGCTGGACATGCTTGCCGGCCGCTACCCCTCCGACGAGTTCGCCGAGCTGCGCCCCCGCATCGTCTGGGACCGCACGGCCGGCACCATCCGCGGCCGCTCGGGGGCGCGCCGCCTAGCCGTCACGAACGCGGGCACGATCCCGGACCGCGGCCTGTTCGGCGTCTTCCAGGTGGACGGTGGCGGTCGGGTCGGGGAGCTCGACGAGGAGATGGTCTACGAGGCGCGTGCCGGCCAGACGTTCCTGCTCGGCGCTTCCACGTGGCGGATCGAGGAGATCACGCGCGATCGCGTGCTGGTGACGCCAGCCCCAGGCGTGCCGGGGGCGGTGCCGTTCTGGAAGGGAGAGGGCATCGGCCGCCCTTACGAGCTCGGCGCCGCGATCGGCAAGACCTCGCGTGAACTCGTGGCCCTCTCTGACGAGAGGGCTATGGCGCGGTTGCAGCGAGAGCATCGGCTCGACGAGCGCGCCGCGAAGAACCTCCTAACCTTCCTGCGCGAGCAGGAAGGCTCGACCGGCGCGGTCCCCTCTGACCGAACGGTGGTCGTCGAAAGGTTCCGCGACGAGATCGGCGATTGGCGCGTCTGCGTGCTGACACCGTTCGGCGCCCGCGTGCACGCGCCCTGGGCGATGGCCATGACCGCGCGACTGCGCGATGGCGCTGGCCTCGACGCGCAGTCTATCTGGTCGGACGATGGCATCGCGCTCCACTTCCCGGACGCCGACCAGCCGCCGCCGGTCGAGGAGCTGCTCGTCGACCCTGAGCAGCTCGAGGACCTCGTCGTAGGCGAGCTGGGCCAGACGGCGCTCTTCGGGGCACGCTTCCGCGAGAACGCCGGCCGGGCGCTGCTGATCCCCCGCCGCCGTCCAGGGCAGCGCACGCCGCTCTGGCAGCAACGCCTGAAGGCGCAGAGCCTGCTGCAGGTCGCGCGCAAGTACGGCTCGTTCCCGGTCATCCTCGAGACGTACCGCGAGTGCCTGCAGGACGTCTTCGACCTGCCCGCGCTCCACCATGTGCTGCAGGGGGTGCGCACGAGAGAGCTCGACCTCGTCGAGATCGAGACCTCCTCCGCCTCGCCCTACGCCGCCTCGCTGCTCTTCGACTACATCGCCACCTACATGTACGAGGACGACACGCCCGCGGCGGAGCGCCGTGCGCAGGCGCTGTCGCTCGACCGCGACCTGCTGCGCGAGCTGCTGGGTCGGGAGGAGCTGCGTGACCTGCTTGACCCGGGGGCGCTAGAGGAGGTCGAGGAGCAGCTCCGCGGCTCGCCGCGCAACGCCGACGGCCTCCACGACCAGCTCCTCCTGCGCGGGCACCTCTTCGAGGGCGAGTACGACGCCGGCTTCGCCGAGAGCCTGCTCCGCGAGCGGCGCGCGATCCGGGTCAAGGTCGGTGGGCGCGACGCACTCTTCGCCGCCGAGGATGCGGGGCGCTACCGCGACGCCGTGGGGGTCATGCCGCCCGGGGGTTTACCCGAGGCGTTCCTCGATCCCGGCGAGGAGCCGTTGCGTGGCCTCCTGGCGCGCTTCGCACGAGGCCGAGGGCCGTTCACGACGCGCGAGGCGGCGGAGCGTTTTGGCGTCGACCGCGTGCGCGTCGAGAGTGAGCTGCAGGCGCTCGAGCGCGACGAGAAGCTCGTCCGCGGCGAGCTGCGACCCGGTGGCACCGAGCGTGAGTGGTGCGACCCCGAAGTCCTGCGGCGGCTGCGCCGCGCGTCGCTGGCTGCACTGCGGAAGGAGGTCGAGCCCGCGGAACAGGCCGCGCTCGGACGCTTCCTGCCGAGCTGGCACGGCATCGACCGCCGCGCTTCGCTCCGCGAGGCGCTCGTCCCGCTCCAGGCGCTCACGCTGCCCGTCTCCCTGTGGGAGAGCGAGGTGCTGCCGCGTCGCGTCCCCGGGTACTCGCCGCTGCAGCTCGACGGTCTCTGCGCTTCGGGGGAGCTCGTCTGGGTCGGAGCGGGGCTGGATCGCGTTGCCGTCTACTTCCGCGAAGACGCGCCCCTGCTGGGCCGGCCGGCGGCCGCCGAGCGGCCCGATGAGACGCCGCATGCGGCGGTCCGTCGGGCGCTGACGCACAGCGCGGAGTTCTGGCTCGATCTCGTCGCCGCCGCCGGACTCGACGTGCAGGAAGCGCTGCCCGCTCTCTGGGAGCTGGTCTGGGCCGGGGAAGTGACGAACGACGCCTGGACACCGCTGCGTGCCCCGCGCCGCTACGGCGCCGCGCAGGCGGCGCGACGCCCACGGCGGTTCTCTCGCCGTCGCGCCTCCGGCGCGACGGCTACGCAGGGCCGGTGGTCGCTCACGGACCGGCTGTTCGCGGAGGGGCCCGACCGCCGCGCGCTCGCCGAGCTGCTGCTCGAGCGCCAGGGCATCGTCACGCGCGACGGCGTCCGAGCGGAGGGAATCACGGGTGGCTACGGCGCGGTGTACGGCGAGCTGAAGGCGCTCGAGACGCTTGGGCTCTGCCGGCGCGGCTACTTCGTCGAAGGGCTCGGCGGGGCGCAGTTCGCCCTTGGTGGGGCGGTCGAGCGCCTGCGCGAGCTGCGTGCGGCGCCCGAGGGAGAGACGGAAACGCTCGTGCTGGCAGCCCCCGATCCCGCACAGCCCTACGGCGCAGTACTGCCGTGGCCGAAGCGGGCTGGCGGCCGAGCGTCCCGCGTAGCGGGCGCGCAGGTCGTGCTGCTGAACGGCAAGGCGGCGCTGTTCGTGGAGCGGGGCGGGCGCACGATCGTGCCACTCCGCGACCCGGACGAGGAGGAGTGGCTGCGGCCCGCGCTTGCTGCGCTCGTTGAGCACGTGAAGCGGGGACGGTCCAAGCGCCTGGCGGTGGAGCGCTTCGACGGCGAGCCAGTGACGGAGAGCACGGTGCTGCCGCTGTTCGAGGAGGCCGGTTTTCTGGCCGGTCCCCGCCGCGTCGTCCTGCGGCCGTAGAGATCCTGTGCGGCCCGAGGTTCATTTCATAGCGCACGTGCTATAAATAGCATGTTAGCTATGAATGAGGAGACATGGGCGGCTTTGTCGACTACTTCGTCGAGCAGGGCTTTGTCGGCCATCTCATCGCCTGGACAGGCGCGGCGCTTGCCTTCACCGTGCTCGTCGTGGGAATCGCGACGCTGATCGCACGGCGGGGGCGCGATGCCGGACACCTGAAGGCGCTCGCGTTCGCGGCCGGTGCGGCGCTCATTGCGTTCGCAGCGGGCGTCGTCGTCTTCGAGGCGGTGGCCCTCTACACGCGGCGCGTGCCTTACGGTGAGGGACCGGAACGGCGAGGGGAGAATTACGAGGCGTTCGTTTTCCAGGCGAAGCTGGTGCTCGCCCTCGCCGCTGGCCTCGGGTGGGTGCTCGCCCGGCGGCACGGCGAGCGGGGGCCGTGGCTGCCCACGGCCGCGACGGCTGCGGTGGTCGCGTTCATGGTGCTCAGCCTTCGCGCCGTCGAATTCATGAACGCGTGCGACGTCGGCCGGCCCTTCGTCCTCGATACGCGCTGCTGAGCTTCAGCGCGCCAGCCGGAGGAGTCGAGCATTGCGGAAACCGCCGTCGAAGCGCCTGGCCGTTCGAGCGCTTCGACGGCGAGCCGGTGGCTGAGAGCGAGAACCTGTCACTCCCCGCCGAGGCTGGCTTCGTCGCCGGGTCCCGCCGCTCAGTGTTGCGCCCTAGGTTACCGTCACGGTAGTACGCGGATGAGCGCCTCCGCCTGCTGGCCGCTCGACGCGCTCCCCGCGTAGAGGGATACGAGACAGGGGCCGCGCCGTTCCGCTCTCATGTGGAAGCGTTCGGCGGCTGACCGGGAAACAACATCCCATGCACCTCGACGCGGGCCGAGCAGCCGCGCGTTGTCGCACTGCGACACGTCCGGAGTCAACGTGACTTGGCGCAGTGAGCGTCCGCCGACGCGCCTCAGCAGGAAACGGATCGCGAATGTCGTGCCGCGGCGGACGCCCCGAGGAGCGTGTACGTCGAGCATCATCCGGCCAGGGCCCAGTGGTGTCAGCTCCAGGCCGCTGTCCGAGAAGATGCGGAGGGATTCGACGCGCGCGCCGTAGAAGGTCCTGACCTGCACGGTGAAGGACGCTTCGCCAGCGGAAACGCCACGATCTTGCATGTAGTTGGCGTGACGTACCTCGACCTCGCGGCCGCGGGTAGTCCGAACGAGCCTTCCTTCGATGAGGTCGAGAGTGCTCGTGCGCACACTCAGCCCTTCCGCGTCTCGACCCACCTTGAAGATCGTTTGCGACGACGTGAAGCCGTTCGTGGCCACCGAGACCAACCTCGCCAGGCGGTGTGTCGGGCGCGAGGCCGATTCGCAGGTGTACGTGCATCACCCACCAGTGTCCAGGGCCTTGCTGCGCGCCCGGCGGGAACAGGAACGGCACGGACACGTCGCCACTATCTGTCGGCACTTCCAGATCCCCGTAGCCCAGCCGCGCGAGCGTCCAAAGGCCGTATCCGTCGATCGTTGGCGAGTCCGCGGCGGCTCCGAGGGGCAGGACTGCTGCAGCTAGTGCTGTGGCTGCGAGCACGCGCATCGGCCGAGTCTACGAGCATGCCGTCAGCGCGCGAGGCGGCCGAGCACGAGACCGAAGAGCGTGTGGCGTACGGTCGCCTGGCCGAACGCCCTCGGGCTGCGTAGGAGTGGCGGCACGCCGGGCTCCCCGCGGGCCGGATGGTGGCGGTCGACGAAATAGGAGAGCGGGTAGAGCGCGACGTGCTCCATGAGCGCCGCGGCGAGCGCGAGCCGTTTCGGCGGCGCACCGGTCAGCCGCCGCAGCTCGTGGAAGGCCACCCCGAACATCGCGCCGTTGACCGCGTGCATCACGAAGCCGGCGGAGCGCCAGTGCCGGCGCGTCACCGCCTTGCCGAGCAGTGCGATGTCCGAATAGCCGTAGCGGAACAGGCGCTGGTCGAGCGGCTCGAGGAGTCCCCAGACCGTCGCCGCGACGGCACCCGCGACGGCAGGGTGGACGCGGTCTGAAAGACGAGGTGCGGATGCGAGCATGGGCCGGGAGCGTGCCAGAATTGCGCTGGTGCCAGAGGGTGACAGCCTCCACCGCGCTGCGCGCCGTCTCCAGACGCTGGTCGGCGAGACAGTCAGCGCGGAGTCCCCGAATCCGCGCGCCGCTGCCACCGGGGTGGCCGAGCAGGTCGACGGCCGCCGGCTTGAAGCCGTGGAGGCCGTCGGAAAGAACCTGCTGCTGCGCTTCGAGGGCGGTGTGGTCCTGCGCAGCCACCTGCGCATGTCGGGCAGCTGGCGCGTGGTGCCGCGCGACGCGCCCCTCTACGGCAAGCCCTGGCTCGTGCTGCGTGGCTCCCGAAGCCAGGCCGTGCTGCGCGGCGGGTCGGTGCTCGAGCTGAACGACCGCGCCGTGCGCCGTGTTGGCCCGGACATCCTCGCGCCGGAGCTGGACATCGATGTGGTCGCGGGTCGATTCCGCGCGGCGGCCGGTGTGCGCGAGGTGGGGGAGGCACTGCTCGACCAGCGGCTCGTCTCGGGCATCGGCAACCTCTGGCGTGCCGAGGCCCTGTGGCACGCGCGCGTCTCGCCGTGGCGCCGCGTCGGCGATCTTGGCCAAGACGAGCTCGGCCGCGTACTCGAGGAGGCGCGGCGCCTGATGCGCCCCTCGGTCGAGATCGGGCGCGAGGAGCGCTCGATCTACCGCGCCGCCGGCCGGCCGTGCCCGCGCTGCGGAACGACGATCCGCTCGCGAGGCCAGGGAGACGACAACCGGATGGCCTACTGGTGCCCCGCCTGCCAGCCAGGCCCTCTCGACCGGAAGTCCGACGCGCGTCGCGCGCCATGACGTCCTCGGTCGAATTTGCTGCTCTCCGACAACCATAGAGGCCGACGCCGGCAGAGCCCGCGTCGGCGACGCTCCTGTGAACACACCGCCGCGGGCTGTCAAGGGCATCGCCCGCCGGCAGGAGTGACCGTCTTGGTCACGTAACCCGTCCGGGTGTCTTCGCGCTCGCCAGAGCTTCACGCTGCCCTGCGCTGCTTCTGCCTTGCGGGCTTCGCCCTGCTCCAGGCGGACGTGGACACCGGGGCGGAGGTGCCCTTCGCCTTCGAGGAGCACGACGCGCAGGGGCGCACGACCTTCTACGAGTTCCGGCCGCTCGTCGCTTCCTTCGTCGAGGCGCGGCGCGAGCGGCTGGCGGCGCTTCCGGATGCGCGCGCCGCGCTCGACGTGCTCGCCGCCGATCCGGCCGCCGGCCTGTTCGCCGGCTCGTTCAGCGGCGGCGGGAGCGGGGAGGACGAGCTCTTCGAGACGATTCTCCTCCCACTGCTCTCTCGCACCGCAGAAGCGCGCGGCGGCTTCGACTGGGACGACGAGACCTGGGAGCGCGAGTTTGCAGAGCTCCAGCGTTCTCTGCACGGTGCCGAACGCCGGCACACGGTCGTTGCTCCTTTGATCGGCCTCGAGCTCGGAGACCCGGTCGAACTCGGCGGGGGCCTCCGCGCGCGCCCGTTCGTAACGGGGGAGCTGTCCGGACCGTGGCCGGAGTCGAGCGGTCTGCTGCCCGAGCGCTTCGGGCGGGAGCCGGACCGCGCGGCCGTGCTCGAGCTCGTGCGCGCCTTGCCGCGCGGCGCCACTGCGCGGCCGGACGCCGGCGCGGAGCTGGCCGACGCCGTGACGGCACTCCGACTCGCGGTGGGTGGGCCCGTGGCGGCAGGCCCTGTGCTTTTCGAGCGCATCGACTGGCGGCCGGTCGGCGTCAAACCGGTGCTGCCGATTGCTGCGGCCCCGCCGCCCGGCGAACCGACGCGCCTCGACGTCTTCCGCGGCGATCTCGCGCGCCGCCTCCGCGAGCGCGTAGCGACTGCTGACGAGGATCCGCGGCTGGGCGAGGCTCTCGACCGCTGGGAACTCTCGCTCTTCCAACCCGAGCCGTTTCGCTCGGAGCAGCTGCGCGTCGCGCTCGATGCTCTGCTCGGCGCCGGGGACGGCCTGTGGGCGGCCGCGCTGCGCGCCGCAGTACTGCTCGGCGAAACTCCGCGCGAGCGCGCCGATCGGCATGCGCGCCTGCGCCCGCTCGTGGAGGGTGCCGAGGCCGGTGATGCAGCGCCGGCCGTGCGCGACGCCCTCATCGAAGCATTGCTCTTCGGCGACCGGCTGGAGCTGGTCGGCGCGCTCGACGAATCGCTGCTCGGCGTGCGACCAAGGCCAGGCGGACGACTCTTGGCGATGACGCCCGAGCCGACCTTCGCTGTGGGCTAGCCGCCGGATTTTAGTAGCGTCCCCGCTCGTGGTGTTCGAGCGCGATGAGGTGAGCTCCGTCGCCGGCGCGCCGCCCTTCGATGAGGCGAGCGCGACGGTGACGGCGGGCGCGAAGCGCCCGATGTAGCTGACCACCGCGTCATCCTCGCGGAGTCCGATCAAAGACAAGCGAGGAGGAGCACGGTGGTCGAGGTGACGATGGACGTGTCGGGCTGGCTGGGCAAGCAGCTGCAGGCAGCGAGCCCGGATCTGCTGGGGGCGATGGTGCAGGACTTCGCCGAAGCGCTGATGGGCGCGGAGGCGGACGCGCTCTGCGGCGCGCCCTACGGCGAGCGCTCGACCGAGCGGGTCAACATCCGCAACGGCTACCGCGAGCGAGCCTGGGACACGCGCGTGGGCACGATCGAGCTCGCGATTCCCAGGCTGCGCGCGGGAAGCTACTTCCGCGACTGGCTGCTCGAGCCGCGCCGGCGGGCAGAGCAAGCCTTCGTCTCGGTGATCGCCGACGCCTACCGGCGTCTCGACGCGGCGGGTGGAGAAGCTCGTGCAGCAGCTCGGGGTCGAGCGCATGAGCAAGAGCCAGGTCT
>JBHEMZ010000028.1:0-5197 GCA_046262315.1 Gaiellaceae bacterium | reverse complement strand
CCCCCCCCCCCCCCCCCCCCCCCCGTGAGCGGCCAGCGCAGCCCGATTCCGCACGTCGGACCAGTCTCGTTCGTCCGCCGCTTCCGATCGAACGCGAGAAAAGCGGTCCGAGAGCACGTCGCGTTCGTCCATATCAGTCGTGATCGGTGGTACTCCTTCTCGGTGAGTCGTTCGAGGAGAGCCGAGCGCGCCTGGGCGAGCGTCGCCGCGACGGTTCCCTCAGCCACGCCACAGACCTCGGCGATCTGCGCGTACGGCAGGTCGGCGAAGTAGCGGAGGAAGACCATCAACCGCTGCCGCGGCGGCAGCGACCGGACGGCGTCGGCCAGCGCCGGATCGAGCTCCCGCCACGGCGGCGCCGGCGCCACCGCGCCGTTCGTCGTCGCCGGAGCCTGATGCGCTTCGGCAGGTAGCGCAAGGGCACGCCTTTGCCTATGGGCGGTCCGGATCGCAATCGTCCAGACCCAAGCCTCCAGCGAGCCTTCGCCGCGAAACGCGCCGCAGTCGCGTAGTGCCAGCGCGAACGCCTCTTGCACTGCGCCGTGCGCAGTCTGCCTGCTGCCCGTCAGACAGCTGAGCACGTCGCGGAAACGCGCGTGCCGCGTCCGGTAGAGCTCCTCGATCGCGCTTTGGCGTCCGTCCACGTACGTTCAGGGATGTCGGGGCCCGAATCTTTAGTGCGGACGCGCCTCGCGACGTTCAGCGCACCAGCATTGGCTCCAACGCCCGGGCGGCGGCGAGCAGCATCTGCTCGCTCGACGCCTCGATCGTCACGTAGACGCCGTCGCGCTCCAAGAACCCGTTCCGCGGCGCCGTCAGCAGGAGTGATCCTTTTGGCGGCACGTAGCCCGGCGCACGGTGCCACGGCGACGGGGTGCGGCTGGTCGTCTGTGCGACCGACACATGCGGCTCGTCCCAAAGCGGCACCGAGTCCTTGCGGTAGGTGCTCGGGTCGTCGCCGAGCCTCCCGTAGAAGAACGCGACGCCCGTCCTCTCTGGCTCCCAGACAACTGGCCCGTGCGTGTAGACGCGACCGCCGCGCATGCTGATGCCGCGGCCAGCGCCGCGGGCGCGCTCGCACGCCTCGATCCGAACAACTGGCCGATCGCCGCTGGCACGGGCGTCGGGGTGGCGCCGCTCGAGGCACTCTCTGGCCGCGGCAGCGCCCTCGCCATGGAGCTCAATCTCGTTTTGACGGCCGATCGCTGTGATCGTCTTCGCGATCTGCGCGAGCGGGAGGCCGACATGCTGCTGCCCGAGCCAATACGGTGCGCGCCCCAGGGCACCGGGGGCCTCCTCCAGCGCGATTGGCTGTTGGCCGCCCCTGAATGCCATGCGATCGAGATTCGGCCCGCCGGAATGCGCGAAATCGGCCGCATCGGTAGAGACCGTCTCGAGCTCAAGCACGCGCCGCCCGGAGCCGCGTGCGGGCTTGCCGTCGAGCGTCTCGCGCATCGCGACCGGCTTGAACGTCTCGCGTGAGATCGCCACTTGCTGTTGCCACTCATGCAGCCGGCCGTCCGCGACGTCGGGGTTGAGCTCGCGGTGCCAGGTGACCCAATAGACCGGGATGCGGTCGACGACGTCCTCTCCGGCGACGCGCGCCGTGCCCGTTCGGAGCGCCGCGCGGTACTCCCGCAGAAGAGCCTCGTACTCGGCCGCCGGCTGCTTCCACGATTCGACGCCTTCCGATTCGACGACCCCGCCAAGACGCGAAACGGCACGAACCAGCTTCCGATCCGTGTCGTACCAGATCTCCTGCTCGGCGTGAACAGGCTGCCGGGCGCCCGTCTGGAGGTCGACCACCGTGCCGCCCCAGTCGCCGCGGAACACGACATGCAACACGGGCTCGTCGCCGACGGCCGCCAGGGCGCGCTCGAGCACGGTGCCGCGGTCGGCCGCGCCGAACGGCCAGAGCAGCGCTCCAACGGCGACCGCGACGAGCGCGACCGCCGGCGCGAGCGCGGCCGCGAGACGGCCACGCAGGCGCCTCCGACCATCGCGCACGACAGTGCCCCAGTCACCGTCACCGCGTGGGTGCGGCACGAGGCCGTCCAGCACGTGCGCGATCGTGGGATCGGAGTCGGTCATCGGGGCACCTCCTGGAGCTGTCGACGAAGCGCCGCGTGCGCGGCGTTGAGCGTGGCGGCGACGGTGCCGGGCCTGATGTCGAGCGCGGCAGCGATCGCCTCGTAGTCGAGGTCGGCGTAGTAGCGGAGGAAAAGGACGAGCCGCTGGCGCTCGGGCAGCGCGGCGACCAGGGCGCGAACGCCGTCGTCCGGCTCGTGCCCGTTGGTGGTCTCGACAGCCACGATGTCCGCCGGCAACGGCCGCTCCGCAGCCGTGCGGACGGCGGCGTTCACGACGATCCGCCAGATCCAGCCAGCGAGGGGACCGCGGCCGTCCCAGCGGTCGCGATGCCGCACGGCGCGAACGAACCCGTCGTGGACGGCGTCCCGCGCGGCCTGCTCGTCGCGGGTTATAGCCGAGGCAACGCGGACGAAGCGCGTATAGCCACTGCGATAGACCGCCTCGAGCTCGGCGAGTGACACGCGCGACACACACAGATGATCCCGCGAACGGCGTCGTTTCTTTAGTGCAGAGCCGAGTTGCCTCGACCGCCGTTCGGCGGAGGCGAGCTTGCCTCGCCGGGAGCCTCACCGCGCGCAGTCGCGTGTGACTTGCTGTTTCACCGCCGAGAGTCGTCATGCCGAAGCGAAGCGAGGCGGAGTTTCGGCGGTAGGAAGGGGGGAGCTCGAGGGGGGAACCGGAGGTTCCACATTCGAATGGAGCGAAGCCGTGACGCCGCAGAGGAAGGAGTCAGGCCTCAAAGAGACACCGCCACTCAAGAGCATCCGCTGGCGTCGTGGCGAGCGGTCACCAACTACGCTTCGACCGTGGCGCGCGAGTACCCGACCGTGCTCGACCTGATCGGCTCGACGCCGCTCGTCCGGCTCCAGAAGGTGGGCTCGGAGACCGGCGCCACGATCGTCGCCAAGCTCGAGTACATGAACCCGGGCGGCTCCGTGAAGGATCGCATCGGCCTGCGCATGATCGAGCGTGCCGAGCGCGAGGGGAAGCTTCAGCCGGGGGGCACGATCGTCGAGCCGACCTCGGGCAACACCGGCGTGGGCCTCGCCATGGCCGCCGCGATCAAGGGCTACCGGATGATCTTCGTCATGCCCGACAAGATGAGTCAGGAGAAGATCTCGCTGCTGCGCGCGTTCGGCGCCGAGGTCGTGATCTGCCCGACCGCTGTCGAGCCCGGGTCGCCCGAGAGCTACTACTCGGTGTCGGCGCGCCTCGCCGAGGAGATCGCCGGCGCGTACAAGCCCGACCAGTACTCGAACGAGGCGAATCCGCAGGCGCACTTCGAGACGACCGGCCCGGAGATCTGGGACGGCACCGGCGGCGAGCTGGACGCGCTCGTGATCGCCGTCGGGACAGGAGGCACGATCTCCGGCGTAGCGCGCTACCTCAGAGACCGCAAACCCGACCTGCTCGTCGTCGGCGCCGACCCGGAAGGCTCGATCTACTCGTCCGAGGTGCACCCCTACCTCGTCGAGGGGATCGGCGAGGACTTCTGGCCGGCCACCTACGACCCGTCGCTCGTCGACGAGTACGTGACCGTCTCCGATCGCGACTCGTTCCTCACGGCGCGAAGGCTGGCCCGCGAGGAGGGTCTGCTCGTCGGCGGCTCAGGCGGCACGGCGGTGCACGCGGCGGTCGCGACCGCGCGCAAGCTCGGAGCGGGCGCGACGGTCGTCACGCTCATTCCAGACGGCGGCCGCGCCTACCTCTCGAAGTTCTACGACGACAACTGGATGCTGGAGTACGGCTTCCTCGAGCGCGAGGCACCCACGCCGACGGTCGGCCAGATCCTTCGCTCGAAGGAGACCGAGGAGCCGGACATCCCGGACCTGATCACGATCGTCTCGAGCCAGAAGGTCGGCGCGGCCATCGACTTGATGCAGCAGTACTCGATCTCGCAGCTGCCCGTCGTCCGCAACGGCGAGGTCGACTCGCTGGCGGACGTAATCGGTTCGCTCCAGGACCGCGACCTGCTCGACCGGGTCTTCAAGAACCCCGACGCCCTGCACGAGGACGTCGCCGCCGCGATGCAGCCTCCCCTCGCCGCCGTCGACGCCGACGAGCCGGTCGACGAGATCTTCGCGACGCTCACTGGCGGACGGACGAACGCCGTCGTGGTCGCGCGCGCGGGAAAGCCGGTCGGGGTCCTCACGCGCACCGACCTGCTCGAGTACCTCGCCCATCACCGCGGCAATTCCCAGCGCTAAGGCGTCGACTTGGCGACGCCGAATGAGGCCGCGGCGGCATGACGGCGCGGCCGTTTGTCAGCTCCATCGAGGTCTCGCCGGAGGAGGCCCGGCGCATCGCGGTGCGGGCCCAGGCACTCGACGGTTCTGCGACAGACGTGCTCGACACCGTGCGCCGGCTCGGCTTCCTCCAGTTGGATCCGATCTCCACTGTGGCGCCGCCGCAACATCTCGTTCTCTGGAGCCGACTGGGCCCGTTCGACACCGCAGAGCTCGACCGTCTCCTCTGGGAGGAGCGAAAGCTCTTCGAGTGGAACGCGTACATCTGGCCGATCGAGGACCTGCCGATCGTGCGCGCGCGGATGCGCGACCGATCCTCGGATCGCTACGCCTGGCAGCGGCGCTCGACCTCCTTCCTGAAGGAGAACGCAAGCTTCAGGCGCTACGTCCTCCGCGAGCTCGAGCGCCGGGGCCCGTCGCTCTCACGGGAGCTCGAGGACCGCTCGGCAGGCGCCCCGCGCGAGTCGCACGGCTGGTACGGCAGCCGCCAGGTCGGCGAGCTGCTTGCCATCCTCCACGGCCGCGGCGAGGTCGCGATCGTCGGCCGTCGCGGCGGCCAGCGGGTCTGGGATCTCGCCGAGCGTTGGTACCCGGAGACGGAGACACTGTCGCTGAAGGAGGCCGAACGGTTGGTCGCGGAGAAGCGCTTCCGCGCGCTCGGCGTGCGGCTCGACAAGGGCGCCTGGCGCGCCCATCCCGACGCCGCAGACGGGCCGGTACCGAATCGGGTCACGTTCCTCTCCCCGTTCGACCGGCTGATCCACGATCGCGATCGCTCGGAGGCGCTGTTCGGATTTCGCTACCGGCTCGAGATGTACGTGCCGAAGGCGAAGCGCGAGTACGGGTACTACGTGCTGCCG
>JBHEMZ010000027.1:0-25669 GCA_046262315.1 Gaiellaceae bacterium | reverse complement strand
GCGCAAACGCTCCCGCCACAACGCGCTTGACCTCTGCGTAGCCGGGGGGCATCGGCTTGCGTCGGAACGCGACGAGCGCCGAGTCGACGTTCGGCTGTGGCCGGAAGACGGTGCGCGACACCGCGTGGAAGCCAGTCTTCTCGGCCGCGAGCTGGAGCAGCACTGAGACGGCGCCATAGGCTTTCGTCGCGGGCTGCGCGAAGAAGCGGTCTGCGATTTCCCGTTGCACCATTACGCACCACGACCGAATCGCGGGCAGGCCGTCGAGGCTCTTGACGACAAGCGGCGTGGCCACGTTGTACGGCAGGTTGGCGACGAGCTTGTCCGGCGGCGGCTCGAGCGCCTCGAGCTCAAGCGCGAGCGCGTCGCCGAACACCAGGTTCACATTCAACCGTGCTCCCAGCGCCTCGCGGAGCGGAACCTCGAGCGAGCGGTCGAGCTCCACCGCGTGCACGTGCGCGACGCGGTCTGCGAGGAAGGTCGTGAGGACGCCCGCGCCCGGACCGACCTCTAGGACGATGTCAGTTGGCGTCAGTTCGGCGAGACGCGCCATCACGCCCAGGATGTTCTCGTCGACGAGGAAGTGCTGGCCGAGCCTGCGCTTGGCGGGGGGAAGCCTCACGCGAGGCCGAAGGCCGCGCGCGCGTTGGCCGCGATGAGCGCCTCGAGCTCGTCACGCGCCACGCCGCGGACCACAGCCAGCACCGCGACCGTGTGGACGAGGTGCGCCGGCTCGTTCGCGCGGCCGCGCATGGGTTGCGGCGCAAGGTACGGGCTATCCGTCTCGACGAGCAGGCGCTCCGCCGGGACGCGCGCCGCCGCCTCGCGCAAGTCGGCTGAGCGAGGGTACGTCGCGTTGCCGGCGAACGAGACGTAGTAGCCGCGCTTCAGCGCAGCGGGCAGCAGGTCTGGCTCGGAGAAGCAGTGCAGCACCACGGTTCCCCGGAAGGCGGCCAGGATGTCAGCCGTGTCGCGGACAGCCTCGCGGCAGTGGATCACCACCGCTTTGGCGGCCTCGTCCGCGAGTGCCAGCTGCTCCTCGAACAGCCGCCGCTGCTCCCGCTTGGCGTCAGCGCCGTAGTGGTAATCGAGCCCCGTCTCGCCGACCGCGACGACGCGAGGATGCCCGAGGAACGCGCGCAGCTCCGCAGCCCGGGACGAGTCGGTCGCCGCCTTGTGCGGGTCGATTCCGACCGCGGCGTACACGCTCGGGTGCGCCTCGGCGAGCGCGACCGTCGCGCGGCACGACTCGACGCCCGTGCCGATGGAAACAATCGTCTCGACGCCGGCAGCGCCGGCGCGCGCCACGAGCGTGGCGGCGTCCTCGTTGCACGCGTCGAGATGCGCGTGCGTGTCGATCACGCGTCGCCGAGCTCGTCTCGCACGACCTGCTCGAGGTCGAGCTTCCGGAAAAGCGCGCGCGGCTCCCGCAGCTTCTGCCCAGGTTCCAGGCCCGTGGGCGCCCACTCGCCGATCCAACTGTCATAGTCGCCCGTGAGGATCTCGTGCGTGGAGCCGTCCTCCTCGGCGATTTCGCGGAACTCGAGCGGACCGGCAATCCAGCCGTCGTGGCCTAGGAGCTCGTGCAGCGCCTGCGAGCTGAAGGGCATGAACGGCGTGAAGACGATTCGCAGGTTGTCGATACAGCGGAGGCAGACGTAGAGCACTGTGGCCGCCCGCCGGCGGTCGGTCTTGATCGTGGCCCACGGAGCCTGTGCACTCGCGTATTGATTGACGGCGGTCGCAAGTCGCATCGCCTCGCCGAGAGCGGCCTTGAAGCGTGCGGCCTCGATGAGCGCGCCCACCGCCTCGAATCCCGCTTCGACCGTGCGCAGCACCGCCTGGTCTTCCTCGGTCAGCTCGCCGGGTTCCGGCACCTCTCCGAAATTCCGGTGGGCGTTCGTCAGCGTTCGGTTGACGAGGTTGCCCCATTTGGCTACGAGCTCGTCGTTGTTGCGGCGCACGAACTCGCCCCACGTGAACTCGGTGTCCTGAGTCTCGGGGCCGGCGATTGTCAGGAAGTAGCGCAGCGGATCGGGGTCGTAGCGGGTGAGGAAGTCTCTGACGTACGTCCCGACGCCGCGCGAGGTGCTGAACTGGCTCCCCTCCATGGTGAGGTACTCGCTCGCCACCACGTCGTCGGGAAGCTCGAGACGCCGTCCGGCGCCCAGCTCCCCGCCCTCGCCGTAGCCGAGCAGCTCGCTCGGCCAGATGACGGTGTGAAAAACGATGTTGTCCTTCCCCATGCAGTAGAGGTGGCGGGCGTCTGGGTTTTGCCACCAGTCGCGCCAGGCGTCGGGGGTGCCGCGGTTGTCGGCCCATTCGACGGAGGCGGAGAGATAGCCGACTACGGCGTCGATCCAGACGTAGATGCGCTTGCTCTCCAACTCCTCGTAGCCAGGGACGGGGATGCGGATGCCCCAGTCGAGGTCCCGGGTGACGGGTCGCGGCTTGAGCTCCTCCACGTAACGGAGCGAGAAGTTGCGGACGTTCGGTCGCCAGTGCTCATGCTCCGCGATCCAGGGGCGAAGCTGGTCCTTGAAGCGCGGCAGGTCGAGAAAGAGATGCTTTGTCTCGCGGAACTCCGGCGTGCTGCCGTCGATCTTCGACCGCGGCTCGATCAGGTCGACGGCGTCGAGTAGGTTGCCGCAGCTGTCGCACTGGTCGCCGCGCGCGCCATCGTAGGCACAGATCGGGCACGTTCCCTCTACGTACCGGTCGGGGAGCGTGTGACCCGTGCTCGCCGAAAACGCGCCGAGCGTGGTCTCCTCGAGCAGGCAGCCGTGCTCCCAGAGCGTGCGGAAGATGTCGCGCGTGACCCGAGCATGGTTCGCCGTCGTGGTACGGGTGAAGAGGTCATAGGTGATGCCGAGATCGCGCAGGTCCTCGCGGATCAGCCGGTTGTAATGATCGGCGATCTCCCGATACGTCTTGCCCTCCTGCTCCGCGGCGACCATTACCGGGGTTCCGTGCTCGTCCGTGCCGCTGACCATTAGGACCTCGTTGCCGCGCAGGCGGTGGTAGCGAGCCAGGATGTCCGACGGCACGGCGAAGCCGGCCACATGCCCGATGTGGCGGGGGCCGCTGGCGTAGGGCCACGCGGGCGCCACCAGAATCCGCTCGCCCATGATTCGCCATCTTACGAGTGCCCCTGCTCCCGCCCGCCGCGCAGGCCGGGAGCAGGGGCGCGTTCGTCACGTCGCCGCCCGCTGTCTGACGCGGCGCGGTCCCGCTCTCGCAGGCCGCGCGGGAGCACGCGGGCCGCACGGCGCCGGCGGCCGGCTCGGGGTCGCACCGCATCGCGTGCGGAGGCCTGCGTGGCCGCGTCCCAGCGGACACGGCGGCAGCGGACACGGCGGCAGCGGCCGAACTGGCGCCGGCGCCGCCTGGGCGGGCAGCGGGCTCCCCCGGCGGCGAGCTCCGGCCACAACGGCAGCCGTCAGGGCGGCAGCGATCGCCAGGAGCAGCCCGGCCGGTAGGAAGTGGCCGTGGCGCGAGTTGGTCTCGGAGGTAGCTCCTGCAGCCGCGCCCGGCGCCGGGACAGCGTCCGCAACTGGGACGGACACTCGAAGCCCGCCCGCCTCCGCCGCACGGCCGTCGTCTCCGGTCACCAGCGGTGGCTGCTCGCTCGCCGAGGGAGTATCCGGCCCAGCGTGCACGGACCGTCCGCTCGCCTGCACGGGTTGCTCGGCCATCCGCTCGTCCGGTCTGACAGCACTCCGCGGAACGCGAGCCGCAGCGTTCGGCTCGGCCGCCCGCGGCAGATCCGTGATGACCTCGCGTCTGGAGCGTGGTGACGCGTCACGAACCCGCGCACGCGCGAGCGGCTGGGCCAAAACGGCCGTCACGGGCGCATGCTGCTCCGCAGCCGGAGAATCCACCTTGCCCGCAGGCGCGCCGTCAGCCGCGGCCGGCGGCGCAGCGCCCGGCGGCGCAGCGGCCGGCGGCTCAGCCACCGGCGGCGCGGTCGGGGCGGGCGGAGAAGCTGCCGCGGCCGGAACCGTCGGGCTCGGCGGGGCCATCGCGGGCGCCGTCACAGCCGGAGCCGCCGCCGCAACGGTCGCCGCAGGCTTCAGGGCCGGAAGCAGCGACAGCGGGTCGACGTAGCCGTTCGGCTGCTGTGGATGCCGGATGCCGAGGTGGACGTACGGCTGCGGAAGCTCCGCGTCGCCGCTCGGCCCGATCGAGCCGACCACCTCGCCTTCGCGGACGCTCGCACCACGCGCGACCACAATCGCGCCGAGGTGTAGGAGCGTCACAGCCCACCCGTCGGGCGTTCTGATCGTCACCGTTCTGCCGTGTGTCGGCACGCTGGCCGCGAACGCGACCTCTCCCGCAGCGGGCGCCCGAACGGGCTCGCCCGCCGCGGCACCGATGTCGATGCCCCGATGCTGACCCGCCGCGTACGGATTGTCCACGTTCGCGTACGAGCGCAGTACGGGACCCTGCGCCGGCCATGACCACGCGGCCGCGCACGGTGCGGCAACGAGCGCGAGCACAACGGCGAAGAACAATGGTTTCATCGATCTCACCTCCTCTCTGTTGTCAAAATCGTCAACTTAGCCGTGCGGCGACGGTAGCAGCGGCATCGGCTGTTGTCAAAAGAGGCTACAGCGACGTGTCGTAGAGCCGCTTGCGTGAGAGACCGCTGACGCGCGCGACGACGTCCACGGCCTGCCGGCGCGCCACGCCGGCGGCGACCAGCTCGACGACCGCGGCAACCGCCTCGTCGTCGCCGACATGACGCTCGACGGAGGCCGGACCCACCACCAGCGCGATCTCGCCCTTCGGCGCGTTGCGAAATTGCTCGGCGACCTCTGCGGCCGGACCAAAAACGACCTCCTCGAAGAGCTTCGTCAGCTCGCGACAGACGGCCACACGGCGTCGCGGGAGAGCTTCGGCCAGCGTGCGCAGCGCCTCGGGCAGTCGCTGCGGCGACTCGTACGCAACCGCGGCGTGCGGCCACGCACCCAGCTCGTGCCAGAGCGCTCCGAGCGCCCGCTCGCCTCGGGGCAGGTAGCCGAGAAACTGGAAGCGCTCGGCCGCGAACCCACTCGCCACGACCGCCGTGACCGCGGCGGACGCGCCGGGCAGTACGGTCACCTCAATCCCGGCCTCCCGCGCAGCTGCGACGAGCCGGACGCCCGGATCGTTGATCCCCGGTAGGCCCGCGTCGCTGACGAGCGCCATGCGCACGCCCGCTTGCAGAAGATCCAGCACCTCGACCGCGCGGCGCTTTTCGTTGTGGCGGTGGTAGCTGAGGAGCTTCCGCGCCGCGATGCCATGCCGCTCGAGGAGCACGCGCGTGTGCCGGGTGTCCTCGCATAGCACGACATCCGCCTCCGCGAGCTCCCGCAGGACGCGCAGAGTTACGTCTTCGAGGTTGCCGATCGGCGTGGCACATACGGCGAGCGGCACGGCGCGCGTTACCCCGCCGCGGCGGCGGCCTCGCGGGCGAGCAGCGCCGCGCCGACAAGGCCCGCGTCCGGCCCGAGCTCGGCGGGGACGATCCGAACCACCTCGCGTGCGGGGGAGAGCGCCTCCCGGGATACGTACGCTCGCGCCGGCTCCAGCACGAACTCACCCGCGGCCGCGAAGCCGCCGCCGACGACCATCACCTCGGGGTTGAACACGTTCACGAGCGTCGCCATGCCGGCGCCGATCAGCCGGCCGATCTCGGCCAGCTCGTGCCGGGCACGCGCTTCGCCGCCATGGGCGGCGGCGACCAGCTCGTGCGCATCTCCCAGCCCAAGCATCCGGGCGCGCGCGTCGGCCGCGCGGCCCGACGCCACGGGCTCCCAGTGACCGTGCCCCGGACAACCGGGCCCGCACTGCGGCCCGTCGAAGTCGACGACCATGTGCCCGAGCTCGGCGCCGGAGCCGATCGCGCCGCGGTAGAGGCGCCCGTCGAGCACGAGACCGCCGCCGATTCCTGTCCCTAGGGTCAGCATCACCATGTGGCGGCAGCCCCGTCCCGCCCCGAGTACCCATTCCGCCCAGGTCGAGGCGTTGGCGTCGTTGTCCACGACGACCGGAATACCGAAGCGGGAGCGCAGGCGCTCCGCGAGGTCGACGCCACCCAGCGGGATGTTCACGGAAGCGACAACTCGCCCCTCCCGCTGGTCGATCGTGGACGGGATGCCGACGCCGAGCGCGGCCGCGGGCCGCTGAGCCAGGAGCTCGTCGACGATCGCTCCGAGTCCCGCAAGCAAGGCGTCCTGGGACTCGAGCGGCGTCGGGTACTCCAAGCGCTCGAGCACCTCGCCGCGCTCGCCGATGACACCCGCAAGCAGCTTGGTACCGCCGAGGTCGACGCCGATTACGGGAAGGGGGCTCACGCCGCGCGGCTAATCTAACCTGCCGGATGCCCGCCGAAGAGAAGCCTTACCGCGTCTACCGCGCCGGCCGCGTCAAGGGCAACGTGCCGACCCTGCCGAAGGCCGAGCGGAGCGCACCTCGTCGTGCCGGCACCTCGAACGGGCGTTACACGGGTCCCGGGCCGGCCCGCCCCCGCAAGCGCCGCCGCTACCGCCGCTACCTGCTCGGCGCCGTCCTCCTGCTCCTGGTCTTGCTCGTAGCGTGGGCGGTGACGAGCTACCTGGCGGTGCGCAGCGGAGTCGAGACCGCCAACGGGAGGCTCGGCCAGCGCGCCCGCGCCACGCTCATGCCACAGGAGGGCTCGCTGTTGACGAGCGTCTCGTACGTGCTGCTGCTCGGGACAGACTCCGCACCCGGCCGCGAGGGGCTGCGGCATTCGGACTCGATCATGCTGCTCCGGACCGATCCGGACCACAACCGCATGTCGTACCTCTCGATCCCGCGCGACCTGCGCGTCGAGGTGCCCGGACACGGTTCGGAGAAGGTCAACGTAGCCTTCCAGATCGGCGGCGCCCCACTCGCCGTCCGCACCGTCCGCGACCTCGGCCTGCCCGTGAACCATGTGGTGATCGTGGACATGCGCCGCTTCGGCGAGCTGATCGACGCGGTGGGCGGCGTGACCGTCGACGTGCCGCGGCCGATCCTGTCCAAGTTCGAGTGCCCGCTGAAGACGACCGAGCAGTGCACGACGTGGCCGGGCTGGCGCTTCCGCAAGGGTCCGCAGGAGATGAACGGCCGCCGCGCGCGCATCTACGCCCGCGTGCGCAAAAACCAGCTCGATCCCGCGGAGTCGGACATCACCCGCGCGGCGCGACAGCAGCAGATCATGCAGGCCCTGACGCACGAGATGACCTCCCTTGGCACGATCATCCGCCTGCCGTGGATGGGCGAGGACCTCGCCAAGCCGCTCGCCACCGACCTGTCGGCGGGCGAGCTGCTGGAGCTCGGCTGGCGCCGCTTCCGCACCGGTGAGGAGAGCACGCTGCACTGCCGGCTCGGTGGCACGCCGAGCGGCGGCTACCTGCTCCCGGAGGCGGACGACATCGCCGAGGTCATCTCCATGTTCACGGGCCGGTCCGCGTCGCAGCCCCCTGCACCCGGGCAGCCCTACGCAGGGGGGTGCCGGCTCGGCCGCACCCTGCTCGCCACCCGGTAGATCGTGAGCGCGCTGCTCAGCTGGATCCTGTTCGGGCTCGCCGCCGGAGCGGTCGCGCGGCTCGTCACTCCCGGACGGCACGCGATCGGGTGCCTGCCGACGCTCGCGGTCGGCATCGTCGGCGCGCTCATCGGCGGGCTCATCGGGCAGGAGCTGTTCGGTACCGACACCCGCTTCCGCTGGGACCTCGGCCCGTTCCTGCTGGCCGTCCTCGGCGCGGTAGTGCTGCTCCTCGCCCTCGAGGCGATCGGCGGCCAGCGGCGCGGCTAGTAACGCTCGTGCCCCTTCAGGTAATGCTGCCTCGCTTCTGGGTCGCGAGCACCAAGCCAGAGGCACTGGAGCGCAGCCCAGGCTGGGCAGCCCTTGGTCAGGGCGAGGATGGTCTCTGGCGCTGCGTGGTCGCGGGTCGAGAACCAGGTGTGGATTGCCCGGAGGGGCCCTATGCCTCGGTCTTCTTCTCTTCCTTCTTCGGCGGCGACTCGGACGAGGACGAGCTGCCGGTATCGGAACCGGCGCCGTCCCGACGCTTGGAGCCGCGCCCGTAATCGGTCGTGTAGAACCCGGAGCCCTTGAAATGCACGGCGACGGGATAGAGCACGCGCTCGAGCGGGGCGCGACCGCACACTTCGCACGTCTCCGGCGGTGGGTCGGCCATGCGCTGGAAAAGCTCGAAAAAATGCCCTTCCGGGCACTTGAACTCATAGATCGGCACTCCTTACACGGTAGCACCGGTTTCGGTCGCGACCCGCATGGCGAGGCCGTTTCCGAGCGCGTCTTTCGGCTCGGCGTGGTCTTGTGCACGGTCGGGGTCGCGGCCTTCCTCGCCGCCCGTCTGACCGCCTGGCCGCCGCACGAGGACGAGACGCTCGCGCTCTTCATCGGACGCCGCTCGCTGGGGGACGTGCTCGCAACGGTGCAGGGCGAGCGCGGCGGGGCACCGCTGCATTTCATGCTGGCCTGGGCGGTGCGGGAAGGCGGGGGCGGCCTGGCCGCGCTGAGGCTCGTGTCGGCGCTCTTCGCGGTGGCGAGCGTGCCGACCGTCGCACTCCTCGGCGCACGGCTCGCCAGCCGGAGTGTCGCACTCGCGGCGACGGTGCTCGTGTCGGCGAGCTGGATGCTGCTCTTCCACGGCGTCTACGGCCGCATGTACAGCCTGTTTCTCTTCCTGGCTGCGCTTTCGTATCTCGCGCTGCTGGCGGCGGTCGACGGGGGCGGCGCGCGCCGCTGGGCGGTCTGGGGCCTCGCGGCGCTCGCGACCGCGTCCGCGCACCCCTATGGCGCCCTGTCCCTCGCCGCCCAGGGGGCCTTTGTGCTCGTCATTCGCGAGCGGGTCCGCGAGGCGATGGTCGCGTTCGGGGCAGTCGCGGTCGCGGGGATCCCGTTCTGGTACACGGACGTCGTGCTGGCCCGCCGGCTCGAGGTCGGGCTCGGCGGCGGCGGGGAGCGCCTCGACGGCCCTCTGGACGTGCTCGTCTACCTGGGACGCACAGTGGGGGACTTCTCCGCAGGCTGGTGGCCCGCGATCGCAGGCGTCGCGGCCCTGGCCGTGGTGGGCGCGCGAAGCCTGCGCACGACGCACGCGACCGCAGCAGCTGCGACCGCGCTCGCCGTGCCGGCCGCGGCGCTGCTCGTAGGGCGTGCCGGCAGCGCGGCCTCGCCGGAGACGCGCCACCTGATCTTCGCGCTCCCACTCGTCGCGCTGCTTGTCGCAGCCGGTATCGCCACCGCCGCGAGGCGGCCCGGGTTCGCCGCAGCGGCCGTGGCCGCGCTCGCCGCCGTCGAGCTGGCGTGGGGCTACGCAAAGACGCCGGAGCTCTACCGCGGCGAGGCGAGCGCGCGCTCAGCAGCCCGCGCAGAGGCGTCGCACTGGCTCGCCCGCACAGCGCGCCCCGACGACGTCCTGTTCGGCTACGACCCGCTCTTTCTCGGCGCCTGGGAACGCGATTCCGGCTTTCCGGCGACCGTCGTGCCGCGGGCCGACGCCAAGCTCGCACTCGCCGCGCTCGAGGAGGCGCCCCGGCCCCTCGGACGCGGCGTCTGGGTTCTCGACGCGAGCGACACGGCCAACGCCGATACCCGCCTCACGATCGAGCGCCGCCTACCTCATCCCACCGCAATGTTCGAAGCCCGCGTCTTCGGCCCCTTCCTCGTCGTCAGGACGCGCGGCCCGAGCCTGACGCCCGTGGCCTACCTCGCAGCCACTCGCAGCGTGATGCTGACGGGACGCGAGCTCGACATCGCCGACGCGTTCGTCAATTTGTCGACAGCCGAGCGGGCGCTCGAGCGCCTTGACCGCAGCTCTCGCCAAGCGATTCGAGCGCCGCGCACAGCACGTCGAGGTTGAGGCGGATGTAGCCGCGCTGTTCGTCCTCGGGGTGGATGAGCGACGCGCGCGCCGCGACCAGGGCTCGCACGGCGGCTTGCAGTACGGCCTGCTCGTCCGGAAACGGCCCGCGCGCTCGGACGAGGAGCCAGGACGGGAAGGCGTGTGCGCTGTCACCCCGCGCCAAGACGCGCTCCATGCGGGTTTCGGCCACCGGAGCACCGGCACGCGGAACGGCGACGTAGAGGGCTCCCGCGGGCAAATCCGCGCGCTCGAGGGCACGAACGATCTGGTCGGCGTGGGCGCGCGGGAGTGCGACAGCACTACCCGCCTCCGGGAGCCCCGCGAGGAAGACGGACGCGTACGGGTACAGCACGTCGCCCTCCACCACGGACTTGCGAAGCCACGCTGCGGGCGCCTGCACAGAGCCGCGCGACCCGAGCCCGGCTGTGTAGGTGACGGAGCGCGGATCCGCCACTCCTTGCGACCCGAGCAGCGCGAGCAAGGCGAGCGCGCAACCGAGCCCGATCCGGCCCGGCGGCGGCAACGCGCGCAGCAGCGTGGCGGCACCGACGCCCACGGCGGCCGACCAGAGCGGGAGGGCGTAGATCAGGTGGCGCGGCGAGAGGTCGGGCTCCGAGCCTGTCTCCACCAGCACGAAGAGGACGGGCGGCACGGCGACCCACAAGACCGTCAGAGCGGCGACGGCGGGCTCCCGGCGCGCGAGTACGACGAGGCCGAGGGCGGCAAGCGCACAAGCCGCTACCAGCGGCGCTCCCGAGCCCCCCGCGAACCCGCGCACGGCCGTGCCGACCTGCTCCCACGCCTCGCCGGGCGTCGCGAGCGAACGCCCCCCTTCAGCGCCGACGGCAAACCGGTCGGCCAGTCGAAGATCGGCGACAGCGAAAGGCAGCATCGCCACCGCGATCGCTGCCGCCGGCAGCGCCGGCGACAGGTCCCGTCCGCGCCAGAGCACGAGCGCGACGACCGCCTCCACGGCCACGGCCACGCCGCCGTAGGGGTGCGCTGCGGGCAGGAGCCAGGCCGCCGCTGCAGCCGCCGCAGCCGGTCGCGCACCGGGCCGGCGAAGCGCGCGCACGAACAGGTCGGCGGCGAGCGCGGCCGCGAGGGCGAAGAGCGCGTACATGCGCCCGAAGCTGCCGTAGACCGCGAGCATCCCGGACGTGGCTGCCACGACCGCCGCTCCTGCTCCCGCAACGGGGCCGCCGAGCCGCCGGCCGAGGTCGAAGCAGACGACCACGGTGGCGAGTGCAAGCGCGACGGACAGCCAGCGCACGGCCTCTGCCGACGAATGGGCCGTCAAGACCGCGTGGGAGAGAAGGAAGTGCGCCGGCGCGCCGCCACGGTCCCACATCACGACCGCGAGCGCCTCCCCGAGCGGCCGCGCCGAGATCAAGCCCGTGACGGCCTCGTCCTCGAAGAGCGGCTTGCCCTCGACATCCGGCGCGAGCCGAGCGACGAGCAGCGCCACCGAGGCGAGGACAACCACTTCGGGGAGGCGCCGCTGGAGGATCGAGAGCGCTCGGTCGTTCCCCCGCCTCACCGGAGCGGGCGCTCACGCTCGGCGAGCTCGCGATAGCAGGGGGCGTCCTCGAACGCCGCGAGCCCGGCAGGCACGTCACGCTCGGCTCCGCGACGGCGGCGGCGGCGTCCGGCGGCGAGCGCGGCAGAAACGCCGAGCAGCCCGCCCAGCACGAACGACCGCAGCCGGTCGCCGCGTTCCTCCGGGTGCATGCGACGATCATAGGGATGCTCGTCTGCGCGCTCGGAGATTTGCTACTCGACGTTGTCGCCCGCACGGGCCCGGACACGGCCACGTCCGCCCAAGAGCGTTCCGCCGAGACCCACGTCGGCGCGGGCGGGCAGGCCGCGAACGTGTCGGCGTGGGCGCGCGAGCTGGGAGCGGAAGCGCGGTTCGTCGGCAAGCGGGCTTCCGACGCGGGGGCCGAGCTCGTGACCAGGGAGCTGGCAGCGCGAGGCGTTGACGTGTGCGGCCCGATCGTGGAGGGACGGAACGGCGTGGTCGTCTCGCTTGTGGCGCCGGACGGCGCGCGGACGATGCTGTCGGACCGCGGCGTGGCGCCCGGCCTGCACGCGTCCGAGCTGGAGCTCGCGTGGTTCCGGGGCGTGTCATGGCTGCACCTCGCCGGCTACAGCCTCTTTCGCTCGCCCATCGACGAGGCTGCGGCGAAGGCCGCCGGCGCTGTGCAGGCGCAGGGCGGACGCGTGAGCGTCGACCTTTCCTCGGCCGCCGCGATCGAGGCCTTCGGGCCCGACCGCCTGCGCGGCCGGCTCACCGCGCTCACGCCGCACGTCGTCTTCGCCAACGAGGACGAGGCGGCCGCCCTGGGAGCGCCGCCGCCGCGAACGTTCGTGCTGAAGCGCGGCGCGGCCGGAATCGTCGTGCGCCTCGACGACGAGGAGACCTCGTACCCGGCCGAGCCGGCGGAGGTGGTGGACACGACCGGGGCCGGCGACGCACTCGCGGCAGGCTTCCTCGTCGGGGGACCCGAGCTCGGCCTGAGAGCTGCCGCCCGCTGCGTGTCGAAGCTGGGAGCGATGCCGTGACGCTCGTGCTCGCGCCGGAGGTCCGGAGCGCACTGGTCGAAGGGAGGCCTGTGGTCGCGCTCGAGACGACGCTCGTGGCGCACGGCTTCCCACCCGGGGAAGGGCTCGACGTGGCCCGTGAGTGTGAGCGCATCGTGCGCGAGGGCGGGGCGGTTCCCGCGACGGTGGGCGCACTCGACGGGGAGCTGCGCGTCGGTCTCACGGGAGCGGAGCTCGAGCACTTCGACGCCTCAGCGCGCAAGGCGGGGCCCGGCGACCTCGCCGCGTGCCTGGCCCAGCGCGCCGTCGGCGCGACGACGGTCGGCGGCACGCTCGTCGCGTGCCGCGCCGCCGGCGTCCGCGTGCTTGGCACGGGCGGCATCGGGGGAGTTCACCGCAGCTTCCCCGCGCCGCCCGACGTCTCGGCCGACCTCGGTGCGCTCGCCCGCACACAGGCGGTAGTCGTGTGCTCGGGTGCGAAATCGCTGCTCGACGTTACCGCGACCGTCGAGGCACTCGAGACGCTCGGCGTGCCGCTCGTGGGATGGCGCACGGACACCCTGCCGCGCTTCTACACCGCCGAGGGGGGACCCCCGCTCAGCGCGCGCGTCGAGAGCACCGGCGAGACCGCCCGACTGGCGCACGCCCACTGGGAGCTGGGCGGCGCTGCCCTCGTGCTCGCGCAGCCACCGCCCGAGTCGCTGGAGGCCGACGAACTGATCGAGGAGACTCTCGCCGAGACCCGAGCGCGCGGAGTCGTGCGCGCGGCCGTGACGCCCTTCGTCCTCGCCCGTCTCCACGAGGCGAGCGGCGGCGCAACGCTACGCGTCAACCGCGCACTGATCCTCGAGAACGTGCGCCTAGCGGCCGAGGTCGCGGTCGCGCTCGCTGAGCGCGGAGCCGGCTCGGCCTCCTGAGGGCCTGAAGCGTCATCCGAGACGAGCTCCTGTCCCCACCAGAAAAGAGTCCCCTGAGCGCGCGCAGGGCCTTCGCGCGGCAAGTAACAGTCTGTTCTTGCCGCGTTAGGCAGCATCACTGGCGAAGGCGGGCTTTGCGCGCCGCAGCCACCACGCGCGAAGTCGCGTCTGACTTCCGACTACCCGCCGCAAGTCGTCATGGCCTGCGCAGCGGAGCCCGGACTTGCGGCGGTAGACGGCGCAGCCACACCGCGCGAAGTCGCGTCTGACTTCCGGACCGCCGCAAGTCGTCATGGCCCCGCGAAGCGGGGCCGGACTTGCGGCGGCGGAAACTACGAGATCGCCGCTAGGAACTCGTCGATCGAGAGCGCGGTCAGCGTCTGAAAGCTGGCGCTGCCGCGTGCGCCGAGCGCGACCGAGATGCGCGCGATCGTCTCGGCGTCGGCGGCCTCGACCACGTTCACGAAGTCGAACGGCCCGAGCGTGGCCCACTGGTGGACGACGCGGGCGCCGAGCTCCTCGATGTCGCGGTTCACCTCGCGCAGCCGGTCGGGGTTCGACCGCAGCGTCTGGACGCCCTGGGGCGTCAGGTTCGAGAGCAGGATGTAGGTGGGCATCGGTCCTCCTAGCGTCGCGGGTCGGCCGAATCTAACCGAGCTGCCTGGTCCACGTAGAGCAACGCGGAGCCGAGAAAGACGAGCGGCGACAGCACCAGGTCGGCCAGGAAGAAGGCGATGCGCTCGGTCTGCTCGCCCTGGCCGCGCAGCAGCAGCACGAGCACCGTGCGGGTGAGGAAGTAGACGATCACGAGCGTCGCGAGCGAGCCGAGCGCGTGCACGTAGTCGGCGCGCGCGAGGGCGACGGCACGCCGGAAGCTCCCCCGGAGGCCCAGTGGCTCAGCGAGCGCGACGGGCACAGCGAGGCCGACAAGAGCAAGCCACGCGACGCCCGGGAGCACGAAGCCGAGCATGAGCAGCGGAAACGGCAGGAAGGCGAGCACACCGATCGCGTACGCGAGCGCGATGCGGCCGGGGCTCGGCCGCATGCGGAGCACGAGCAGGCAGGCGGCGGTGTACGAGGCGGTGAGCGCCAGAGCTCCGACCGTGAGCATGGCAACCAGCCAGAGCCACTGCTCGCGGCCCCTCAACAGCTGGTCGAGCAGTGCGACCGAGAGCCCGAGCGGCAGCACGGCCCAGAACCGCCCGCCGTACAGGCGAATCGACTCGGCGACGAGCTGACCGACCGTCCGCTCGGCCGGAGCGAGCGGCGGCGGCAGAGGGCGGCCGCGCTCGTCGCGTCTCGCCGAGGCGGCCTCGGTCACGACGGATCTAGAGGTCGAGTTCCGCGGCGAGCTGCTCGGCTTCGTCGACCTGTACCGAGAGGGCGTCGAGCCCTGCCGCCCAGAAACCCGGGTCCTCGATGTCGAAGCCCACACGCCGCGCGAGCTCTCCCGGCGGGGCGGAGCCGCCCGCGCGCAGGAGCTCGAAGATCGGCTCGACGAGCGCGTCGCCCTGCTCGACGTAGCGACGGTAGATGGCGAGCGAGAACAGGTACCCGAACGCGTACGCGTAGACGTAGCCCGGCACGGCGACGAAATGCGGGATGTAGCTCCACCACGTGCGGTATCCGTCGGTGAGCTGGACCGCATCGCCAAGCATCGCGCCCTGCGTGTCGCTCCAGAGCTCACCGACGCGCGCGACGGACAGTGCCCCGCTCTCGCGCCGTGCGCCATGCGCCGCATCCTCGAAGCGGTTGATCGCGATCTGGCGGAACGTCGTCGCGAGCGCGTCCTCGATGTTGCCCGTGAGGAGCGAGAGGCGTGCCCTGGGATTGTCCTCGAGCTCGAGCAGCCTGCGGCAGGTGAGCGCCTCGCCGAAGACCGAGGCGGTCTCCGCAAGTGTCAGCGGCGCGCGCGCGTTCAGCAGCCCGAGATCCTGCGCCAGCGAGCCGTGCAGCGCGTGGCCGAGCTCGTGCGCGAGCGTGAGGACGCTGCGACGCTCGCCCGCGTAGTTCATCAGCACATACGGGTGGACGTCCGGGACGGTGGTCGCGCAGAAGGCGCCCTGAACCTTGCCCGGCCGTAGCGCGGCGTCGATCCAGCCCCCGTCGAAGAACCGCGAGACGATCTCGCCGGCGCGCGGGTCGAACGTGTTGAACGACTCGAGCACGGTCTCGCGGGCCTCGTCCCAGCCGACGGCCGGCGGCTCGTCCTGGAGCGGCGCGTAGCGATCGAAGTCGAACAGCCTGTCGAGCCCGAGGAGCCGCGCCTTCAGCCGGTAGTAGCGCTGCGGGATGTCGTAGCGCGCCACGAGCGCGGCGACGAGACTGTCCACCGCGTCGTCGGAGATCTCGTTGGCGAGATTACGAGCCGAGATCCAGCGGTCGTAGCCGCGCAGGCGGTCCTCGATAGCACGCTCGTTGAGGACCGTGTTGAGGATGTAGGCGCGCGTCCGAAGGCCCGGCGCGAGCGACTCGGTGACCGCGGCAGCAACGTCCCGCCGCACATCCTGGTCGGTCTCGCGATGGAGGCGCGCAAGCGCTTCGTCGAGGGGCATCGCGGCGCCGTCGAGCTCGACGCGGACGTCGGCCACGAGCTCGTCGAACAGCCGCGTCCAGGCGTTCACGCCCGTCAGGCTCTTCTCGTTGTCGATGCGCTCCTCGGGCTCGGAGAGCAGGTGCGGGCGGTAGCGACGGCGCGAGCGCAGGAAGTTGGAGTACCGCTCCAGCGCCGGATCACGGATGAGCGCGTCGGCACGGCCGTCCTCGACCGCCGCCCACTCGAGCTCGAAGAAGAGCAGCTCCGTGTCGATCGCCGTCGCACGCTCCTGTGCGCCCTGGGCAAGCGCGCCCCGGGCCTCGTCGGACGTGTCCGCCGTGAAGCGGAGCTCCGCAAAGGCCTGCGCGCGTGTGATCACCGAGCGGATGCGCTCGAGCTCGGCGGTGGCCTCGTTCATGCCCGCGGCGTCGAGCTCGGCGAGGCGACCGTGGTAGCGCTCGCGGAAGGCATGCGCGTCGGCCAGCGACGCGTCGAGGTCCGCCGTCAGGCGCGGATCGTCGGGCCCGTGGTAGAGGTCCTCGAGGTTCCACTCGACGCTCTCGGCGCCTGTGGTCGTCGTCGCCATGCCGGAAACCTACCCCGCGTCCCGCAGCTGCCGAGCGGAATGCCCGTCCGCGGACGAGGTGGCAAGAGCTTCGCCGTGCTCCATGTCTCGTGCGCCGCGTCGCTGGCCGGCCGTGCTGGCGCTTGCCGCCGGGTGCGGCGGCTCCGACGGGGGCGCGTAGTTCGTGCAGGAGGCGGACGCCGTGTGCGCCGACGTCAAGCCATCGTGCTGCGCGGAGCGCTTCGTCGGCCGCGCCACGTCATGCCACGCGAGTCCGTGGTCAGGGGTCCGGCTCCGAGAGCCCGCCGGGCGCGCGGTGGGCTCTCGGAGGCCGCTGGCTAGAAGGGGCAGTTGCCGGTGCTCGGCGCGTCGATGCGGAACGCTGCGCCCGACTCTCCGGGGACGAAGTACGTCGCCCAGAACTCCAGAGGTTCGGTGCCCTCGTTGCGGGCGATGTGCACGTGGCCGAGGCCCTGGTCGACGAATGCGTCGCCCGCCCTGTAGACGCGCGCGCGGCAGTCCGGATTGTTCTCCGCGCTGTAGAAGGTGAGCGTTCCCGCCTTGACCACCACGACCACGGGCCCGGGATGCGTGTGCCAGCCCGTGTGTCCGCCTGGCGCAATGGTGATCCGCTGGACGGCCACGTCGGTCGACCTGAAGAGCCCGCTGTTCACGAGGCCGAGAAGCATCTTCATCTTCTCCCCGTACGGGTCCTTCAGCGCCGCACGCGCGACGACCTCCCCGCTCGCCCCCGACGGCGGTGTCGCGAGGGCGACGCCGGCGGTGGCCAACCCCAGGACCGCGGCCAGCACCGGCGCGTGCCGCCACACGCGGCGCGGCGCGCGGCGTCCGATTGTTCGCATATCGACCTCCTCCGCTCGTTGTCCCGAGAGACGGTGGCGGCCGCGCGCGATTGTGTCCATGCGCGTTTTGTCGTATTTCGCGTCGATGACGCGGCTTCCGGCGACCGATCTCGCGGGCGTGATCGGGTTCCTCGAGGAGGCGGCCACGATAGACGGGCCGCAGCCCGTCACACTCGAGCTGCTCGACCGCCTGGCCGATGTCGTGCGCTGCGAGTTCGTCAGCTACGAGGAGATCGATCCCCTCGACCGGGTGTGCCGCTGGTACCTCGCGTGCTCGAACGAGGATTCGAGCGGCGAGGTCGTCGTCGACCTGCCGATGGGCGCCGAGTGGTGGGGCGACTACGTTCGGTCGCCGTTCCGTCTCGCTCGCCTGCGAATGCCGCCGGACGCCGTCGTGAAGTGGTCGGACTTCTTCACGCGACGTCAGCGCGCCGGCCATGAGGTCTGCGCGCACAAGTCGGATGGTTGGGGGATCGTCGACTCCCTGGTACTTCCGCTGCCGGGGCCGGCTAGACGTGACGTGGCGGTGCTCTTCGACAGCGAGCAGCGCGACTTCACCGAGCGCGATCGGCTCGTTCTCCAGCTCGTCCGACCGCACCTGGCGGCGGCGCGCCGGCGTGCAGCCGGACGGCGGCACCTCGCAGGCCTCCTGGAGGCGCTCGAAGGCGCCGGCGACGACGAGGCGCAGGGCATCGTGCTGCTGGGACCGGATGACGCCGTCGAGTTCGCGACCGCCGCGGCCGACCGCTTGCTCCATTCCTACTGCGGCGGGGGCGGCGACCGCCTTGCGCCGCAGCTCGCGGGCTGGCTCCCGTCCGCGCGCCGCGGCGCACCGCCGCTCGTCATCCCCAGGGGCACCCGCCGGCTGGTCGTCGAGCCCGTCGCGGCGGCGGCCGCCCTCCTCGTCAGCGAGGAGACGGCAAGCGCGGCCGCGCTGACGGCCCGAGAGTGGGAGGTGATGCGTTGCGTCGCCGCAGGGCATTCGAACGCCCAGATCGCGCGGATTCTCTGGATCGCGCCGGCGACGGTGCGCAAGCACCTGGAGAACGTCTACGCGAAGCTGGGCGTACGATCCCGGACGGCGGCGCTCGCGAGGCTGCGGCCGACGCTGGCGAGCGCGGAGCGGCTGGACGTGCCTAGGCGGCTGCCGCCTCGCCGATCGCGGCTCCTGCCTTCTCGAAGACGAGCTCGCCGTCCCGCACGTCGACGCGCACTACGTCGCCCTCCTCGAACGCGTGCTCTAGGAGCTTCATGGCGAGCGGGTTCTCGACCAGACTCTGGAGCGCGCGCTTGAGCGGCCGCGCTCCGTAGACGGGATCCCAGCCGGCCTCGGCCAGGTGCTCCTTCGCCGCCTCCGTCAGCTCGAGGCCGAGCCCGCGTGCCGCCAGCCGGTCGCGGATGCGCACGAGCTGGAGCTCGGCGATGTCCGCGAGCTGCTCCTGCGAGAGCGGGTGGAACTCGATGACCTCGTCGATGCGGTTCAGGAACTCGGGCCGGAAGACGTCCCGCATCTGCTCCGCCGAGCGGATGTTCGAGGTCATGATGATCACGGTGTTGCGGAAGTCGACCGTACGGCCCTGGCCGTCGGTCAGGCGGCCGTCGTCGAGGACCTGGAGCAGCACGTCGAAGACCTCGGCGTGCGCCTTCTCGATCTCGTCCAGCAGGACGACCGAGTAGGGCCGCCGCCGCACGGCCTCGGTGAGCTGACCGCCCTCCTCGTAGCCGACGTAGCCGGGCGGCGCGCCCACGAGCCGCGCGACCGTGTGTCGCTCCTGGTACTCGGACATGTCGAGGCGCACCATGGCCCGCTCGTCGTCGAACATGAACTCGGCGAGGGCGCGGGCGAGCTCGGTCTTGCCCACGCCGGTCGGGCCGAGGAAGACGAACGAGCCGATCGGCCGGTTCGGGTCCTGGAGACCCGACCGCGCCCGTCGGAGCGCGTTCGCCACCGCGACCACGGCCTCGTCCTGGCCGACGACGCGCTCGTGGAGGCGCGCCTCCATGTGGATCAGCTTCTCGGTTTCGCCCTCGAGCAGCCGCGAGACCGGGATGCCCGTCCAGCGTGCGACCACCTCGGCGACGTCGTCCTCGTCGACCTCCTCTTTGACCATGGGCGCTGCCTCCGGCTGCGCCCTAGATTGAAGTTCGTTCTCGAGGACCGGAAGCTCGCCGTAGCGAATCTCAGCCACGCGCTGCAAATCGCCTGCGCGCTCCGCGCGCTCCGCTTCCATCCGGAGATCGTCAATTCGCTTCGTGATCTCTGCGACCCGCTGCAGATGCTCTTTCTCCTTCCCCCACCGGGCGGCGAGCTCGTCACGACGCTCCTTCGCCTCCGCGAACTCTCTCTCTAGGGGAACCCGCGCAGCGGGTTCTGCTGCCGTCGCAGCGAGCTCGATCTCGAGCTGGCGCACGCGCCGCTCGGCCTCGTCCAGCTCGAGCGGCTGCGACTCGATCTCCATGCGCAGGCGCGAGGCGGCCTCGTCCACGAGGTCGATCGCCTTGTCGGGCAGGAAGCGGTCGGTGATGTAGCGGTCGGAGAGCACCGCGGCGGCAACCACGGCCGCGTCGCGGATGCGCACGCCGTGGTGGGCTTCGTAGCGCTCCTTGAGCCCGCGCAGGATGGCGATCGTGTCGGCGACGGACGGCTCGCCGACCATGACCGGCTGGAAGCGCCGCTCGAGCGCCGCGTCCTTCTCGATGTGCTTGCGGTACTCGTCCAGCGTCGTGGCGCCGATCGCGCGCAGCTCCCCGCGCGCGAGCATGGGCTTGAGCATGTTCGCCGCGTCCACGGCACCCTCCGCCGCCCCCGCGCCGACGATCGTGTGCAGCTCGTCGATGAAGAGCACGATCTCGCCGGCAGCGTTCGCAATCTCGCCCAGGACGGCCTTGAGCCGCTCCTCGAACTCGCCGCGGTATTTCGAGCCGGCGAGTAATGCGCCGATGTCGAGCGCCCAGACGCGCTTGCCCTTCAGCCCCTCGGGCACGTCTCCGGCGACGATCCGCTGCGCAAGCCCCTCGGCGATCGCGGTCTTGCCCACGCCCGGCTCGCCGATCAGCACGGGGTTGTTCTTCGTGCGCCGGGAGAGCACCTGGATGACGCGGCGGATCTCCTCGTCGCGGCCGATGACCGGATCGAGCTTGCCCGCCTCCGCGAGCTCGGTCAGGTCGCGGCCGAACTTCTCGAGCGCCTGGTAGGAGCCCTCGGGATCCTGTGAGGTGACCCGCTGGCCTCCTCGAATCGCCTTCAGCGCTTCGAGGAGGCTAGAGCGCTCGACTACATCGAGGGCAAGGAGGAGGTGCTCGACCGAGACGTAGTCGTCGCCGAGTTTCCGCGCCTCTTCGAAGGCGCGGTCGAGCGCGCGCGAGAACCGGGACGACGCGCGCGGCTGCTGCTCGGCCCCCTGGATTGCCGGTTGTGCGGCGAGCTTCGCCTCGGCCTCGGCGCGCAGGGACGCGGGGGGCGAGCCCGCGCGGTCCACGAGCGTTCTGGCCAGCTCCTGATCGAGCAGCGCGAGCAGCAGATGCTCGGGGTGGATCTCGGGGTTGCCGCTCCGCCGCGTCATTTCCTGCGCGGCCGCAACGGCCTGCTGGCTCTTGACGGTCAGTTTCTGAAAGTCCATGGCTCCTCGGGAGTCGCTTGTAACAGACTGTTACTTGGTCGGTTGGCGGCGCCGGGCGGGTGCCGAAGTTGCGGGATGGTGGTAGAGCACGAGGTCACGGCGGTACTGTGCGTGCACATTCGCCACTTCCTCACGCAATTGGCGCTCGAGACGCTCGATACGCGACTGTGTGCGGCGGAGCTCGTCCTCGAGCCGCAGCACCAGCTCGGCGCCGGCCAGATTCAGCCCCAACTCGGTTGTCAGCCGCTGGATCAACCGCAGCCGCTCAAGGTCGCGCTCGGAGTAGAGCCGCGTGTTCCCGGCGGTGCGCTTCGGCCGCACAAGCCCCTTCTGCTCGTAGACGCGCAGTGTCTGCGGGTGCATGCCGACGAGCTCGGCGGCGATCGAGATCATGTAGCGCGGATGCTCGTGCTCGGTCATGCGTGCCTCCGCTTCAGGTACTTCCGGTAGGCGACGAGCACCGTCAGTGAGCCGGCCAGCAGCGCGAGCGCAGGCCAGCTCTGCGGCTCCAGGTCGAGCAGCGCGAAGAGCGCGACGAACACGCCAACGATGGCGGCGAAACCCGTCAGCTCGCGAGCGGACAGGCCTCGTTTGCGGCCGTCCATCACGCGTGCCTCCGATCCGTCCGACGGAGCGCGACGACAGCCAGCGACGCCACGAGCGCGAACACGCTGGCCAGGGTCACGAACAGGCCCGCCCACCTGAGGACTTCAAGCCAGGGCGGCGACGGCTCCTCGTACGATTCGCCGTAGTAGTTCAGCCCGATGAAGACGCTCGCAAGAGTCGACACGACGCCAAGCAGCGCAGCAACGGCGAAGAGAAGGACGGTGCGAGCTCCGGAGCCGGCCATCGGGTGAGCAACAACCCAGATCGCGGCAATCAGCCCGGCCACGATCCCCGAGATCAGGACGAGCGTCATGCCAGCAGCTCCTGCCGCGGGTCCTCGCGAGACACCTTGCGCAGCTCCTCGAGCAGCTCGCGCTCGCGCTTGGAGAGCTTCTTGGGCACGGTCAGCCGCACGCGCGCCAGCACGTCACCGCGCCCCGAGCCGTTCAGCTTCGGCGCGCCCCGGCCGCGAATGCGCAGCAGCTTGCCGTCCTGCGAGCCCGCCGGCACCTTCAGCGACACAGGGCCCTCGGGCGTCGGCACGTCCACGGTGGCGCCCAGGGCGGCCTCCGCGTAGGTGACAGGCACGTTGACGACGAGGTCGGCTCCCCGCCGCTCGTAGATCGGCGACGCATCGACGCGCGTGACCACGTGAAGGTCGCCGGCCGGGCCGCCGCCCGAGCCCGGCTCGCCCTTGCCGCGCAGCCGGATGCGCGTGCCGTCTTTCGCGCCGGCAGGAATCTTCACGGTGTAGGTCTTCGTCCGGCGCTCCCGGCCCGAGCCGAGGCAACGCGGGCACGGATCCTCGATCACCGTGCCGTTGCCGCGGCAGCGCGGGCACGGCTGCGAGAGCGCGAAGAGGCCTTGGCTTTCCGCCTTGACGCCGCGCCCGTTGCATTCGGGGCAGATCCTCGGCGCGGTCCCGGGTTTGGCGCCCGAGCCGCCGCAGTCGCGGCAGGCGGTCTCGACCTCCGCCGGGATGCGCGTCTCGACGCCGCGCAGCGAATCCTCGAACGAGAGCCGAACCTCGACCTCGACGTCGCGGCCGCGGACGCCCTCCGGCCTCCGCTGCCGGCCGCCGCGCCCCCCGCCTCTGAAGATCCCGCCGAGGAAGTCGCCGAGGTCGCCGAAGTCGACGTTGCCGCCGAAATCGTTGGGGAAGCCACCGGCGGCGCGCCCCCGCCCGTCGGCCGAGCCGAACGTGTCGTACGCCTTGCGCTGCTCGGGCTCCGAGAGCACGTCGTAGGCGGCCTGCACCTCCTTGAAGCGCTCCTCGGCGCCCTTGTCGCCGGGATTGCGGTCAGGATGATGCTCGCGCGCGAGCTTGCGGTAGGCCTTCTTGATCTCATCGGCCGACGCAGTGCGCGGAACGCCGAGCGCGTCGTACAGATCCGTAGCGCTCATTTCGCGATGACGCTTCGTCGCGAAAGGAGTGCCAAACTACTCGCTGTCGCCATCGCCCTCTCCGGCCGAGATGACCACGCGTGCCGGACGCAGCACCAGGTCGCCGAGCTGGTAGCCCTTCTGCAGCACCTCGATCACGCTGCCCTCGTCGGCCCCGGACGGCTGCGAGAGCAGCGCCTCGTGCACATGCGGGTCGAAGCGGCCGTCCGTGGCGATCTCGTCGAGCCCCTCGCGCCGCAGCAGGTCGGCGAGCGCGCGATGAACCAGCTTCACGCCCTCCTCGAGCTTCGCCTCCTCGTGCTGCTCGGCCGCCTCGAGCGCGCGCTCGAGGTCGTCCACGACGGGCAACAGGTCCTTCACGAGCCGCTCGTTTGCCCGCGCCGCAAGCCGCTCGTGGTCGCGCGCCACCCGCTTGCGGTAGTTGTCGAATTCGGCCGCGAGGCGGCGCAGGTCGTTCAGGTGCTCGTCGGCCTTCGCCTCAGCGACGGAAAGCCGAGCGCGGAGGTCGTCCTCGACGACCTCCGCAGCCTCGTCCGACGGGACAGTCTCCTGCGGCGACAGTCCCTCCTCCTTGCGCTCGTCGGCCATCAGGAGGTCTTGGCCTCCTCGTCGATGACCTCGTAGTCGCCTTCCTCGACGACCTCGTCCTCGGCGCTCGTGCCGCCGTTTGTCGGCGCCCCGGCCTGGGCCTCAGCCGTCGCCTGCGAGTAGAGCACCTCCGCGAGCTTCTGCGAGGCCTGCTGGAGCGCCTCCGTCTTCGCGCGGATCTCCCCGACGTCGGAGCTCTCGAGCACGCCCTTCAGCTCCATGATGCGACCCTCGATCGTCGAGGCGTCGGCGGCGTCGAGCTTGTCGCGGTGATCGGCGAGCGTACGCTCGGTCTGGTAGGCGAGCGCCTCCGCCTGATTGCGAGCGTCGGCCAGCTCGCGCAGGCGGCGAGCCTCGTCGGCGTGCGCCTCGGCGTCCTGCACCATGCGCTCGACCTCCTCCGCCTGGAGCCCCGAGCCGCCCTCGATGCGGATCCGTTGCTCGTTCCCGGTGCCGAGGTCCTTCGCAGAGACGTGGATGATCCCGTCCGCGTCGATGTCGAAGGTGACGTCGACCTGCGGCATACCACGCGGTGCCGGCGGAATGCCCGTGAGCGTGAACTTGCCGAGCGTCTTGTTGAACGCGATCATCTCCGACTCGCCCTGCGCGACGTGCACCTCGACCTCCGGCTGGTTGTCCGCCGCGGTCGTGAACGTCTCGGACTTCTTCGTCGGGATGGTCGTATTGCGCTCGATCAGCTTCGTGAAGACGCCGCCTTTCGTCTCGATCCCGAGCGAGAGGGGAGTGACGTCGAGCAGGAGCACGTCCTTGACCTCGCCCTTCAGCACGCCTGCCTGGATGGCCGCGCCGACGGCGACGACCTCGTCCGGGTTCACCCCGCGGTGCGGGTCCTTGCCGATCAGCTCCTTCACCTTGTCCTGCACCGCCGGCATGCGCGTCATGCCCCCGACGAGGACGACGTGCTCGATGTCCTTCGGCTCGAGGCCGGCGTCTGCGAGCGCCTGTTTGGTCGGGCCAACCGTGCGCTCGAGCAGGCCGGCGACGAGCTCCTCGAGCTTCGCCCGTGTGAGCTGCAGGTCGAGGTGCTTCGGGCCCTCCTGCGTGGCCGTGACGAACGGCAGGTTGATCTGTGTCGTCATGGTCGACGACAGCTCGATCTTGGCCTTCTCCCCGGCCTCGTAGAGCCGCTGGAGCGCCATGCGGTCCTGCGAGAGGTCGATGCCCTGGTCCTTCTTGAACTCGGAGGCCATCCAGTCGACGATCGCCTTGTCGAAGTTGTCGCCGCCGAGGTGGTTGTCGCCGTTGGTGGCCTTCACCTCGAAGACGCCCTCCCCGAGCTCCAGCACCGACACGTCGAACGTGCCGCCGCCGAGGTCGAAGACGAGGATCGTCTGGTCGGACTCCTTCTCGAGCCCGTAGGCGAGCGACGCGGCGGTCGGCTCGTTGATGATGCGCAGCACGTTGAGGCCGGCGATGCGGCCGGCGTCCTTGGTCGCCTCGCGCTGCGCGTTGTTGAAGTAGGCCGGGACGGTGACGACGGCGTCCGTGACCGGCTCGCCGAGGTACGCCTCCGCGTCGGCCTTGAGTTTCTGGAGGATCATCGCCGAGATCTCCGGCGTCGCGTACTCCTTGCCCTCCGCCTTCACGCGTACGTCGCCGTTGGCGCCCTGGATCACCTCGTACGGGACGATCTTCATCTCCTCGGAGACCTCCGAGAACTTGCGGCCTACGAAGCGCTTGATCGAGAAGATCGTGGATTGCGGGTTCGTCACCTGCTGACGCTTCGCGGGGGCTCCGACGAGCCGCTGGCCGTCCTTCGTGAACGCGACGACGGACGGCGTGGTCCTGCCGCCCTCGGCGTTCGGGATGACAGTCGGCTCGCCGCCCTCGAGCACAGCCATGGCCGAGTTGGTCGTGCCGAGGTCGATACCGATGGTCTTTGCCATTTCTGCTCCTTGCGCGGTCGGTTGCCTGAGAAAATCTAAGCGTCTTTATAGCAGATGTTTCTGTTGCCCTGCGAGCCGTCTACACGCAGAATCCCGAGCCATGAGCCGGGAGCCGCTCGTTACCGAGAGGAAGCCGCGGCGGCGCTCGCCGCACGCGCGGAGCTGGGCGCCGAGCTCGAGCCGCAGGTCGTCGACGCTTTCGTCGAGCGCGTCGAGCGTCAACTCGCGCAGCGCATCA
>JBHEMZ010000026.1:0-8849 GCA_046262315.1 Gaiellaceae bacterium | reverse complement strand
CGTTTCGGCTGAAGTGCGACGCGCTACGCCCGCCGCTGAACCCGACCAGATTGCGACAGCGGCGATCACCGAGTACAGGCCGGTCAATGGGAGTCGGCGACGCCGCAGGGCGACTCGCAGTTCGAGTGCTCTTACGCGCGTATTTCCCTCAACCGAGGGATCAAGGTCACTCGTTTGAGGTATGTGACGCGGCGCGAGCGCCCGTACGCTAAGGATGTACTGCGGATCTCATGGTAGTACGGCACTTGCGGAGGCATTGACCTGCCGGCGACCATTGGTCGCTGAAACGTCGGCGGTGAGCCAATAGCGAACCCGGCCCGGTGTGGAAGTTCATCCTCGCAAGGAGGCACCGGCATGCATTGGGCACGGGTCCGAATGCTTACGTCCGCACTGGTAATGGGGATTCTCGCTGCCTTTTTCTTCGCGGCAGTCAAGGAAGCACGAGCCAACACGGTTGTCGGCGTCGGCCGCGCGGTCGCCCGGACGGTCGGCGGGACGCGGGTTCAAACCCGCGCCTGGATCTCCGCCGAGGCTGCCTACCTGAGCGACCGCAAGGTGACGGTGGTGTGCGCCGCGACCGCGCAGGAATGGGTTCAGAGGCTGATGGAGGTCGGGCTTCCAGCGATGGAGGCGGACGAGTACTACGGGTTCAGCCTCATCCGCCGGGGCGAGATACACCTGAGCCCTTACGTGTGCGAAGGGCTGCGGCTCGGTGCGGTCGCGTCGACGCGGCGCTCGCACGAGCTTCAGGTTGCGTGGTCGGTGAACGTGCTCGTTCATGAGAGCGTGCACATGGCCCGCTTCACCTTGGACGAGAAGCTGACCGAGGCGTGCGCCCGCATCGGCTTACCGATCGAGTTGCACCGGCTGTACCGGGTCGCGTACTACTCCGCCCAGATGAGGCGGCTGACCTCCGCGGCGACCTGGTTCCGCCGCACTCAGGCGCCCGCTTATCAAGGAGGCACCTGTTCAGCACCCGCGGAGTAGAGCCGGTTGCGCATGAACCGATGACGGCAGCGAACACGCGCACGAGCCGGCCGCTCCGGTAGACCGCAACCTGGCGAGGTGCGATGTCGACGACGAGGTGCCAGGTTGTTGCGAGCGCGACCGTCGCGTCTTGCCTGATCCAGCCGGTGCGCGCGTGTCGAACGCGGTCTAGCGTCGTAGAGCCGTCGGAGCGGTCACTCGCGATTAAAGCTCTTGCGCGTTTATGCCGATGTTTGTCCCACGGCGCCTCGATGACCGGCACCGCGGATCATCCCGCGGGGCCACAGTCACCGGCACCGGAAGGTCCGTCCTCAGCAGCGTAGGTCGGAGCACGGTCACCGCGGAATCCTCCGACGGCGATAAGGCTCGTCGAAGGAAGGATCACAGATGACGCTCTGCAGTAATCGGCCGCACAGGCGGCACTCGCGCGCCGCCGCAACGATCGGCTTGTGCATGGTCGCGCTCGGCGCGACCGTGTTGGTCTCGGGCAGCGCTCAGGCTGTTACGCCGCCCACGGTCCTGCTGGGAACAGCCGGCCAGTTTGCGGTGCTCGCCGGCTCCGGAATCACCAACACCGGCGCGAGCACGATCAGCGGCGACGTCGGGTCGTCCCCGACATCGACCGAGACCGGATTCGCCGCCTGTCCCGGCGCGAACTGCGTCACCCTGACCGGCGCGAACCACACCGACCCAAACCCGAACGACGCGACCACACAGGGCGCCAAAGCCGCCCTGACGACTGCCTACGACGACGCTGCCGGGCGGTCGCCCACCACGGTGCTCACCGAGCTCGGCGGCCAGACGCTCGTGGCCGGCGTCTACAGCTCGGCCTCGGGCACCTTCGGCATGACGGGGACGCTCGTTCTCGACGGGGAGAACAACGCCGACGCCGTCTTCATCTTCCAAACCGCCAGCACGCTGATCACCGGCGGTACCGGCAACATCACCCTGACCCGTAGCGCGCAGGCCTGCAACATCTTCTGGAAAGTCGGCAGCGCCGCGACGCTCGGGGCAGGCTCCACCTTCCGGGGAACGATCCTCGCCCACGACGACATCTCCCTGGGTAACGGCGTGACCGTCGACGGCCGGGTGCTGGCCGGCGAGCAGGCATCCGGTGCTGGAGCCGTGACATTGATCGGCGACACGATCACGAAACCGTCGACGTGCGTCAGCCAAGCGGACGTGGACGCAGCGATAGCGGCGGCGGCGCAGGCCGCGGCGGCCCAAGCGGCGGCGGCTCAGGCGGCCGCGACGGCCCAGCACGCGGCGGATCAGGCCGCAGCGGCGATGGTTGCAGCGGCGAAGGCCGCCGAGGCGGCGAACGTTGAGGCGGCTAGGGTCGCGGCCGCGAAGGCCGCTGAGGCGGCCAAGGCAGCGGCGGATCAGGCTGAGGCGGCCAAGGCCGCGGCGGCGAAGGCGGCGACGGCGGCGAAGGCTGCAGCGGCGAAGGCCGCTAAGGCGGCGAACGTCGAGGCGGCGAGGGCCGCGGCCCGGAAGGCCGCTGCGGCGGCCAAGTTCGCAGCAGCGAAAGCCAAGGCAGCGAAGGTCGCCGCAGCGAAAGCCAAGGCGGCGGCAAAGGCGGCGGCAGACAAGATCGCCGAAGCGAAGAGGAAGGCCGCGAGCTCGAGCAAACACGGTTATGCCCGACCGCCCCTCCGCCACGTCGGCCTTACGGGTTGAGCGGCGTCCCACTCGAGCCCAAGTGGCTCGAGCGACCACGAGCGGGCGGCGTCGCCGCCCGCTCATCCTGTTTCATCGCACAGGTATTCGGAGCGTGACCATGCGCACCCACCGTCTCCGGCTCACACTCCTGGCAACGCTCGTGCTGTTCGCCGCGACCTGGGCGGGAGTGGCACCGGCGCGCTCGGTCGCACCGGAGGTCGTGAAGCCGACCCAGGAGGTGGCAGTACTGCTTAGCGCGCACGAGGCCTTCTCGAAGCCCGCTCGAGACTCAGCGCCGCACCGGCTGGTACAGGCGCGGCGGCCGCTCACGGGGGAGCGGACCGTGCTTCCGGTTCTCGGTCACAGAACCGGCGCTGACGGGCTCCGCTGGTTGCGCGTCAGGCTTCCTGGGCGCCCGAACGGACACACGGGCTGGATCAGACAGCGGGCGACGGGTACCTCGACGACGAGCTGGCACATCGTCATCCAGACCTCCAGGCGACGTGTGATCGTCTACCAGAACGGCCGCCCGGTGCAAATCGTCAAGGCGGTCGTGGGCAAGCCTTTGACGCCGACGCCGCACGGCAAGTTCTTCGTCGAGGAAGCGATCCAGTTGCGAGCCGTCGATGCCGGCGCGCCGTACGCGCTCGCATTGAGCGCCCGCTCCAACGTGTTGCAGGAGTTCGACGGCGGCCCAGGCCAGATCGCCCTGCACGGGCTGGCGAACATCGGCGGCGTCCTCGGCAGCGCCGCCTCCCACGGCTGCGTGCGCCTCGACAACGACACGATGCGGTGGCTGGTTGTCCGCATCGGCCCCGGCGTGCCCGTCACGATCACAAGCTGAACGATCCCGTGCCTTCTCCGGTCTAGGGAATCGCCAACTCATTCCTACGGCTCAGGCATGCCCGGCGAGGGGTGGGCTTATCACGGCAGCAACTACCTCGTGCTGAGGCTCGTCGTCGAGGAGACGACCGGGATGACCCTGCGCGAGGCGCTGAGGGAACGCGTGCTCGAGCCGCTCCGCCTGGAACGGACCGATTTCGTCGAAGGCCCTCTCCGTGGCGACTGCGCGCGGGGATATCTCCCGGCGGACAACCCGCTACTGCCTGGAGAGTCGGAACCAGCCCGCGTCCGCTACCCGCCCACGCGACCAAACGGCGCCGCTACTGCAAATTCCACGCCGCCCCGCACGCACGCACCGCCCGCTCGCGCGCCCCCAAAGCAAACGCCGACGCCTGAGCGCGTCCGAGTGTTTCCCCGCTTGTCGCCCGACCGCCGGCGAAGCGGCCCGAACTCGCGCTCCCCGCACTCCCCGCAATAGAAGACCACGACACCCCCGCCCTGGTCATCGTCGATCACGACGCCCGCCAACCACGCGCACGCCCCTGCGCCGCCCTGCCGCACTCCTGGCAGCGCAGCCGCTGCAGCTGCTCGCTCACCATCCGACCCATGACAGCTCGCGCAGGCGCTCGAACTCTTCCAGACGGGACACCCTCGCCTGCAGCCGCAACAGCCGTTCCAGCTCCCCCAGCGTCAACTCGTCGCCACGCGCGTACAAGCGCCGCTCCAATCGCGCCAGCAGCGCGCGCGCCACCCGCGCATCCGACCCACGCTCAGCCAGCCAGCCGCCAACATCCGTCTCGAACGCGGCCGCCCTCGAACGCTCCGCGCGCAACACCCGCTCCACCCGACCACGCAACCGCTCCTCACCGCGGACGCGGACGACGGCGAGCGCGTGGAATCCGCGCCTTACGATGCTCGCTGTGCAGAGCGTCTTCATCAGCTCCGTCCAGGAAGGGTTTGAGCGGGTGCGCGAGGCGGCACGGCGTGCCGTGGACAACCTCGGGTTGCGGCCACTGATGGCTGAACTCGCCGGCGCGTGGCCGGAGAGCCCGAAGAGCGCGCTCTTGTCGCTCGTCCGCGACGCAGACGCCTTGCTGCTGATCCTCGGGCCGCGCTACTCGCGGCCGACCGAAGAAGAGGTTGATGAGGCCCGTCGGCTAGGCAAGCCGATCTTCGTGCTGAAGCAAGACGTCGCCTTCGAGCCGGCCCAGGAGGAGTTCCTCGACCGTGTCGCCGCCGGCTGGGAGCGGGGGCGGGTGTGGGATACGTTCACGGACGAGAGCGACGTCGACGACGCGGTCGTCCGCGCGCTGTCGGGACAGCTCCGGCGCGCGGCGCGAGCCGAGGACGTCGCGCCCGCTGCTCAGGCGCGCGCTGCGGGCCTCGCCTCCGGGGAGGACGGCGGGGAGCGCTACGGCGCTGGAGGGTCGATCGCGCGCGTCGCCTTCGTGCCGCTCGGTGGTGCCGTTCTCCTCGATGCCGTCGCACTCGAAGAGGGCGACCTCGGCGACACGATCGCCGACTTCGCCCGCACGGCGCGCCTCGTACCGCACAACGTCGCGATCACCCCCGTCGTCTCGCGCGCCGGCGTGAACCTGGAGCGTGCCGACACTCGCGGCTACGTCGGCCAGCCCGTCCTGGTCGTCGTCGGTGCCGACGGTGCCGTCGTCGTCGAAGTCGACGTCGGCCGCAGCGACCACTGGACCTCGTCGCGCGTCGACCCTGACGGCCTCGCCGACGGCATCCGCCGCGCTGGCCGCTTCGCACTTCAGGTCTGGGAGCGCATTGACCGCCGCGACGAGGTCCACCAGGTCGCCGCTGCCGTTGGCATCCCCGACGCACACCACAAGGTCTTCGGGCCGTCGACACACTCGGGCTCTATCTCGATGGGCTCCTCGATGCCGGCGCGCGTGGTCGCCCCCGAGCCAGCGGCCGTCGTCCGTCGCGCCGAGGTGGCGTCGGACGACCTCGTGCGCCGTCTCGTCGCCGAGGTGCGGCGCGTGTTCGTCGACGCCGGCGCCGTCGACCGGTGAGCGCGCGCCGGCCGTTGACCGAGGAGGAGATTCGGACACTGCCACTGCGCGAGCTCGCGCTACGTCTGCTGGCAGAGCTGGACTCCGTCCACCCGACCGGTGTCGGCAACGCCATCTCGCGCGTCCTCAACAAGCTCCCGTCCCGTCCCGGCGCCATCCGCGTCGGCGGGCGGTCGTGGCTCTCCGAGCCAGAGCTGACCCGCCTGCTCGGAGAGGCCTGGGACTGGCTGTACATCAACGGACTCACGGCCTCCGAGCCGACCCACCCGTCGACCCGGTTCGTCACGCGCTTCGGCGGGCGCGTCGTCGCCGACCCGACGCTGCTCCCTGAGTAGCGCGTCGCGTAGGCGCTCACCGCGGCGGTTCAGTACAACGGGGTCGGGGCAGCTGCGGCGACCACCCCGGCCGGACACGGCCGCAGAACCGCGTGCGCGGGCGGGGGGTGACCGCTCGCGTGCAGGAAAGCGAGATCCGCCCCTGCGCTCGGATGGAACTTAGACGCCGTAGCGTACCGCGAACCCGCTTGCGCGCAGACAGCGGCGGGCGGTTGTGTGGTTAAGAGAGTCGCGGCTTCACCGACTGCCGTTAGGTCAGGATCGGTGATCCAGTCCCAGGGCACGACACGAGATCCGGCACTTGCCGCGTACCCGGTGCTCGGCAGCGCGATGGGCGCGATCACTCGTTCTCCAGTCGACGAGGTGCGGGTTGCGGGTGACGAACCGATCGAAATCAGCATCCGCGACGCGGCCGACGCGCTCGAGGTCGGCGTCGTCGATCGACGGTCCGGCCACGCGCCTGCATCACGAGCCGTACGCCGACCCCAGCCCACTCCGTCCGCGCGGGCGACCGTCTGGGTCGAGCGTAGCCAGGGTCAACGTACGCGCGCAGCTCGTCGACAGTCCTGCTCCGCCATGAGCCGACTCTGCCGCAGCAGTGCGACGTTGTCGAGCGCGCGCTGCGACCAGGTGACCTACCGTGCGCTCTGTGGCGTTGACGGCGCGCGAGAACCTGTTCCGCGCCGCTCTGGCCCACGTGGACAAGCACGTCGGCGCGCTGCTCGAAGACCGCTCGAACGTCGTGTGGGCATCGCAGGCGCTCTGCATCAGCGTCTTCGGGACGATCGCGGAGAGCAGCAACCGCGGCGAGCTGATGCGGCGGATCCTCGCGGCAGCACGAATCGGCGTCGACCCGGCGGGTGAGCCAGACCTCCGGTGCGAGGTGCGCGGGCGGCGGGACGTGCTGAACGAGTTCGGCGGCGCGAACGCCACCTGCCCCGATGTCCTCGTCGAGTGGCCGACCCTGACGCTGACGATCGAATCAAAGTTCACGGAGCACCTCGGCCCCTGCGGGCAGATCGCCCTGCGACGAGGCAAGAGCGGGACGACGATCGTGGCGAAGAAGTGTTCCGGGGACCACGAAACCGGCTCGGACCTCGGAACGAAGACGGCCGCCGCCTGCCGCCTTACCGTCCCGGAGAACGAGGGCCGGCGAGGCTACCGCTCGCCGCGCAGGTACTGGGAGGTCGCTGGCTCCCTCTTCCGGCCCTAGGTCGTGGCGCCTCCGCGATCGCCTTGCCCGTTCGCCGACGGGAAGTACCAGCTCATGCGCAACCTGTGCTTCGCGGCGGCCCTCTCGGAGCAGCGGAGACCACACCACGAATTTGCCTTCCTGCTCGCGTACGCCGGCTGCGCCACGACCGCAGATGAGTCGGCCGCGGAGTTCGAGGCGTTTCGCGAAATGCTCCTCCCGCGCGTCGTGCGGCGAGTAGGCTCGATCACGTATGAGACTGTCGCGGACGTGATCCGTACCGCCGGCGAGATAGAGCTCTCGGAGTGGCTCGAGACGCGGCTCGAGGCGGGCGTCGTGTCGAGGGCCGGCGCAGCGCGCGCCTCATAGTTCGGCTCAACGGTGCCACGAGCCGGGCGTTGTGCAAGTCCGTTTACTCCGCCGGCCGGCACTTTCTCTTTGCGCCGCCGTCTCGGTTACGGGCCAGTCACGCCTCGTTGGGAGAGTCCCGGCTCTACCAACCGTCGCCGGCAGCGAGGCCGGCACCGCTCGGCCGCCGCAACTGCCCAATCGACTGCCGTGTCGCCGGCGGCGGCGACTTCGCTCTCGAGTTCGAGACTGGCTCTGGTACTGCAACCGGCGCCAACGCCGCGCTCGCCGCGCGCCACCCGACGGTACCGCTCGGCCACTTCGACGACTTCGACGATTTCGGCTGCCGCGGCTAGCGCGAGTTCGAGCGCGGCCCTCTCGTCGCCGAGTCGCACTAGGAGGGATTGGCGATATCGCGCTACTGCTTGCCGCGTCTGCGCAAGGATTCGAGCGGCGTCAGACGACGCCGTAGGTGGCCATCTGGTGGAGAGGCCGGAGGCACGCGTGCGCGTGGCCTCCCCAGTGGTCCTCGAAAGCCCACCGAACGTCCCAAGGGGCATTCGGGTGGCCTGCATCAAGCAACGCGATTGCCTCCGCCAAGTCTTCGTCGATCTCGACAAGCTCCTGCGAGAGAGAGCGTTCGATCGGGTCAACCTCCTCGGCCGCGAGCCGCGACGGGTCGAACACGTCGACAAAGGCGTCGTACGCTCCAAACCGGGTCCGCAGCTTCTCGCGGAGCGCGACGCTCTCGTCGCGACACAGCGGCCGATCGTGAACCGCGTCACTCTCAGTCGTCCCCGGCGGACCGAGAACCGCCGCCGCGGAGTACACGCGAGCGAGGGCGTCCCGCACGTGCCGCGCGAAGCCGCCGTCCTCCACGTCGTCCGCGACAAGCGCCGTCCGAAACGCGCGAGCGACGGCTAAGTGACTATCTCAAAAGGCCTGCACCTCCTTGAGCCGGTGTAGGCGCCGGTACCACAGGAGTGCACAGGCGAGCTGGAGCAGCCCGCGGTAGTTGCGCGCCTTCTTGTCGTAGCGGACGAGGATCGCGCGGCACTTCTGCAGCCAGGCGAGGGTGCGCTCGACCACCCAGCGGCGGGCCGGATGGCGCCGCTCGCCCGCCTGGTCGAGCTTCTCCTCGCCGATCCGGCGGATCTGCGGGATGTAGCCCGCTGCCTCGACGGCGGCGTGCCCGGTCGGGTTGTCGTAGGCCTTGTCCAGGCAGAGGTGCTGCGCGCACTGGTCGGGGCCGGGCCGCTCGACCACGATCGCCTCGATCGTGGCGGCGAGCAGCTTCGTGTCGTGGACGTTGGCGCCCTCGATCTCGAGCCCGAGCGGGCCGCCGGAGCGCTCGACGATCAGGCTCTTCTTCGTGCCTGGTTTAGCCCTATCAGTGGGATTGGGGCCCTTTTTTCACCGCCGAAGCGGGCCTTGCCCATGCAGCCGTCG
>JBHEMZ010000025.1:0-18893 GCA_046262315.1 Gaiellaceae bacterium | reverse complement strand
GCCGACGCCCGCCGCTCCGAGGACGGTCACGACGTGCGGCGTGCCGTCCGCGGCAACGCGCTGCCAGATCCCGCGCAACAGGTCGAGCTCGCGCGTCCGCCCGACGAGGGGTACCCTCGACAGGCGGCGCTCACCCGGTTGCGTGTCTGCCCGGACGGCGAGCCATGAAGCGACGGGAGCCGTCTTCCCCTTCGCGAGAACGGCGGGCGCGCGGTCGTAGAGGATGGCTTCGCGGGTCGCCGCGTACGTCTCCTGGGCCACGAGGATGCCGTTCGGGGGTGCCGCCTGCTGCAACCGCGACGCCGTGTTCACGACGTCCCCGGCGACCATCGACTCGCCGAGGGCCAGACGGGCGCCGAGGGTGACCAGCGCCTCGCCGGTGTTGACGGCAATACGGAGCTGCAGGTCGAGGAGTGGGTCGAGGTCGTTCAACTCGCGAACGCTGTCACGCACGGCAAGTGCGGCCCGCACGGCGCGCTCGGGGTCGTCGCCGTAGGCGGTCGGCGCCCCGAACACCCCCATCACGGCGTCGCCGATGAACTTCTCCACGACGCCGCCGAACGAGTCGATCTCGGTGCGAACGCACTCGTGGTACGGGGTCAAGAAGGCCCGTACCTCCTCGGGATCGAGCTGCTCCGCGCGCGCAGTGAACCCGATCAGGTCGACGAAGATGACGCTGATGATGCGGCGCTCCTCGTGCGGCAGGGTGGCGGCCGAAGCAAGCTCGCGGCCGCACGCCAGGCAGAACCGCGCGACTTCGGGGTTCTCCTGCCCGCAGACGGAGCAGCGAGTCATGCGTCAAGACTACGCCGATGCGGCGACCGGGCCAGCAAGAGATCTTTTCTTTGTGCGCATGTGCAGGAGGCCGAAACTTGAGCGCGTGGAGGCGCCGTCGACGCAATCCGCCCGCTCCGAGCTTCCCACCGGGAGTGTCACCTTCCCCTGCACGGACATCGAGGGTCGACGCGGCTGCTCCACGCTCTCGGCGACCGCTACGCGGAGGTGCTAACGGCTCATCGAAGCCTCCTGCGCGCGGCCTTCGCCGACCACGGCGCGCACAATTCAGGTTGACCCGGGGCCTTGGAAGAAATTCCGCTACGCGGCTCCATCTGGCTCGTGGAGTTGCCATCCGGTCACGGCGACCGCTCTCTCCCCTCCGGCAGGTTTTCGGAGGGCGCCGTCTGACCTCGTGCGTACGGTCACCTGCCAATGCCAGCCTGGCTGGTTTGGGTTCCGATCGTCTTGGCGCTCTGGTTTGTCGCGTCTGTCGTGGTCGCGTTGGTGTTCGGGGTTTCGATTCGGCGACGCTCACGTTTGCTCTGGCCACCGTGACCCAGGCGGGCCGGTCACTCGCTGAACTGCCAAGCTGTTTTCAGGTCGCTACCCCACTCAGCCGGGCCGGCGTGGTTGGAGCTTGCAAGCGGATGCTTGACGGCCACGGAGTGCCCACGACCGAACGAGCGCTCCAGACTGCGTGGTCGTCAGCGCGTTCCGTCGCCGTGCCACGATTCCCAGAGTGCCGCGTACGAGCCGTCACGCGCAACGAGCTGGTCGTGCGTGCCGAGTTCGTTCAGCCGACCGTGCTGCACCACGGCCACGCGGTCGGCGTCGTGGGCGGTGTGGAGGCGGTGGGCGATCGCTACGACAGTCCGGCCGCGCAGCACCGATGCGAGTGAGCGCTCCAGATGGCGCGCAGCACGCGGGTCGAGGAGCGACGTGGCCTCGTCGAGCACGAGCGTGTGTGGGTCGGCAAGGACGAGCCGGGCGAGCGCGAGCTGCTGCGCCTGCGCGGGCGTCAGCGGGAACCCGCCTGCGCCGACGACCGTCTCGAGCTCGTCAGACAGCGCCTCGGCCCACTCGAGCGCGTCGACCGCCCCGAGCGCGTCGCGCAGCTGCTCGTCGTTTGCTCCGGGCCGTGCGAGGCGCAGGTTGTCGGCGAGCGTGCCGACGAAGACGTGCTGCTCCTGCGTGACGAGCGCGACCTCACGGCGCAACGTCTCGAGCGGCAGGTCGACGAGCCGGACGCCGCCGACCTCGACCCGCCCCATACGCGGCGGATGGATGCCGGCAAGGAGGCGCCCAAGCGTCGACTTCCCGGCTCCGGATGGACCCACGACTGCGACGCGTTCGCCGGGCTGGAGATCGAGGTCGATGCCGTGCAGCACGTCGCGGTCGGCCACGTAGGCGTACCGCACCTCATCGGCGCGAAGCTGTTCGTCGCGGGGCTCATCCTCCGTCGCGAAGCGATCCGGCGGTACACGGGCGATGCCGACCAGCCGCGCGAACGAGGTGGCGCCGACCTGAATCTCGTCCAGCCACGAGATCAGCCGGTCGACGGGATCGGCGAGGTGAACGACGTAGAGCGCGATGGCGGTGACCTCGCCGATCGTTGCGTTGCCGTTCGAGACGAGCCATCCGCCCCAGCCGAGCGCGGCCACGACGGGAAGGACGTACGCGAACTCCGCGGTGGGGAACCAGATCGTGCGCAGGAACAGGGTTCGCCGCTCCCAGCGGTACGCCTCGCGGAGCTCGGCATCGATCCGGCGGACGCGTTCTTCGCCCAGGCCGAGCGCCTCGACCGTCCGGCCGCCCTCGACCGTCTCGCTTACCTTGCCCGCGAGGGTCGCGTACGCGGCACGCTCGGCCAGGTAGCCGGCAGGCGCGCGGCGAAGGTACCAGCGCGTGCCAAGCCATAGGAAGGGGACGCCTGCGATGCAGACGATGCCCGCGATCGGGTTGATCCAGAGCGCCGCCGCGACGGTCAGGACCGTCGTCACCGCTGCGATCAGGGTCTCGGGCACTGCGAAGCGGATCGTTCGCGCCAGCGCGTCCACGTCTGCAGTCGTCCGGGAGACGAGGTCGCCGGTGCCGGCGCGCTCGACCGTGGACAGCGGCAGTGCGAGCACGCGGTGCATGAAGTCCTCGCGCAAGTCGGCGAAGATCCGCTCCGACAGGACGAAGGACGCGCGCCGCGCGAGCCAGGTCAACGCCGTCTGTGCGACGAGCGCGGCGGCGAGCGCAAGCACGATTCTGTCCACGTACCCGCGGGTCGTCCCCTCGTCGACCGATTCGACGAGCTGGCCGAGCAACGCAGGGCCGGCCAGGCCGGCGGCGGCAGCCGTCGCATGCAGTGCGACGACGGCCGCGAGCCCGCGCCGGTGCCGGCAGCCGAGCACGCCGGCCTGCGCTCGGAGCTCCGGCCCGTCCGCGATCGGCAGCAGCTCGCTCAAAGGTTTTCCCCCCGGGTCACGGTCTCGCAGTAGTCGGCGCGACTGCGAAGCAGCTCGCGATGCGTCCCCTGCGCGACCACGCGGCCGCCCTCGAGGTAAACGACGCGGTCGCCCTGATCGAGGATGAGCGGGCTCGTGGTCACGATGACGGTCGTACGACCCGTGCGCGCGGCGCGGAGCAGCCGAGCGATTCGCGCCTCGGTATGCGCGTCGACGGCGCTCGTCGGCTCGACGAGAACCAGGGTTTCCGGGTCGGAGAGCAGCGCTCGCGCGAGCACCAGACGCTGCCGCTGCCCGCCCGAGAACGAGCGGCCGCGCTCGTCGATAATGGTCTCGAGGCCCTCGGGCAGAGCATCGATGACGTCTTTCGCGTCCGCGACGGACACCGCGCCGGTGACCGTCGCGTCGTCTGCGCGCTGCCATGGGTCGAGCGCGCTGCGCAGGTCGCCGGAGAAGAGCACGGGATCGGCTTCGCTGACGACGATCCGGCGGCGCACCGCTGCCAGCGGCAGCTTCGCGATCGGAACGTCACCGAGCAAGACGCCGTCCGCCTGGGAGAAGCGGCCGAGCCGGTCTGCGACCGCGGCTGCCTCGTCGGGTTGCGACGAGACGAGGCACGTCAGCCGGCCAGGCTCGATCACGATGCCGGACGCCGTGTCCGCGAGCGGCACGCACGGGGGCGGCTCAGGCGCCGGGTCTTCCGGCTCCGAGACGTCGCGCCGAACGGTGATCACGTCGAGCATCCGCCGCGCGCCCACGAGCGCCCGCGTCACCTTGTCGACCGCCTCCGCGGCGGTCCGCAGCGGAATGACGAGGAAGGCGGCGTACCCGTAGAAGGCGACGAGCTCGCCAGGCTGGATACGCTCGGACAGCGCGAACCGGGCGCCCAGCCACGTGACGACCACGACAAACACGCCGGGGATGAAGACCTGCGCCGCGTCGAGCGTCGACTGCGGCACGGCGACACGCACGCCCGCTCGTCGGACGTCCTGCGACTGGGCTCGGTAACGGTCGAAGAACGCCTGCTCGCCGCCGATTCCACGCAGCACGCGCAAGCCGGCAGCCGTGTCGGCTCCGAGCGCAGTCAGTGCGCCGACCTCCTCGCGCTGCTCCCCCTGCCTCGCCTGGAGCGGCTTGATCACTCCGCCGAGCAGGAGCAGGAGGACCGGGACGCCCACGAGGACGACGAGGCCGAGAACGACCGAAGACGACAGGAGGATGACCGCGACGACGATGTATGCGACGACCGCGCCCGACAGCCGGGCGGTGATGTCGAACGCGCCGCCCGCGCGGAGCGCGTCGTTCGAGATCGTCGCTACGACCTCGCCCGTGGAGAGCCGGTTGCGAATCGCCGGGCCCGTGCGCGCAACGTGATGCCCGATGATCTGCGCGAGCCGGACCGACGCCTGGAGCCAGTTCGAGACAGCGAGACGGTGGCGCATCACGCCCGCGAACGCCTGCGTCGCGCCGAGCGCGAGCAAGGTGAGCGTCCAGAACGCGAGCGCGCGGTTGTCGTGGTCGATGATCCCGTCGTCGATCGCGCGGCCGATGGTGAACGGCATCAGCGCCTGCGCGAGCATCCAGGAGACGCCGAAGAGCATGCCGGCGCCCAGGGTGCCGAGCTGGTGCCGACCGACCCAGACGAGCAGGCGAAGCGGCGACCGTGTGTCGGGCGTACCGGGGTGGTCGTAGGGCAGGCGGATCACGGGCAGGCGTCGCCGCCCGCAGACAGGCGGCGGCGATGCTCGGAGGCAAGAGTCGTCCGGTCCATGAGCACGTGCGGGAGGCCATCCCGCCTCGTGATCGTAGTCCGCGTCCTCGAGTGCGCAGGAAGGGCGGAGCGCGCTGCGGGTCACCGAGACGATCGTCCGAGGCCGGACTCTCGCGCCGAGTCAGAGACTGCGGCGCACGATCCGATCTCGTCGCACCTTGCGGCCGAGCCAGACCATTCGAGCATCGCCCCCGCGCGGCTTACTACGCGGTACGTGCACACCTGCCGGCCTCGTCGCCGTCTCAAGAGGCAACGAATAAGGCTGATTAGCAAGCTAGAAGCCCGACAGGGGCGGCAGGACTCGAACCTGCAACCCCCGGTTTTGGAGACCGGTGCTCTGCCAATTGAGCTACGCCCCTGGGCGGTTCGGGCACCGATTGTAGCCCGGCCCCCGCCCCGGCTCCGGGACGCCACGCGCTGCCTACTCGAAGGCGATCGGACGGTTCGACAGCCTGAACGTGAAGCGCGGTTCGGGGACAGTGCCCGTGTCGTGGTAGTCCCAGTACTCGAGCACGGCCCATTTCCTCACCCCGAGCTCGAACGATCGCGTCAGCCGCGCCGCGCCTCCGCGGCCACGCGCCTTCAGGACGTGCCTTCCCTGCCGAAGCCGAAACGTGTAGCGCACCCAGTTGTGCTGGTTACCCACGTCAAATGGGGCGGCGATCACAGCCTTGCCGTCGATGCGGACGTGGATGTCCACCTTCGGTGTACGTGAGCCCTGGTTGCTCACGTACAGCACCAGCACGCCCCTCGCTGGCATGAGCCGAATGGTACGTGCAGAAATCGCCCGTCCGCAAGAGCGAATTCGGTTCCTACCCTGAGGGTGAGCAGTAGGCTCGCATGCCGTGCGGGCTCCCTTGCAACGGCACGTGCTAGCCGGGCTGTTCCTCGCGCTGTTTCTGTTTCTGGCGGCGATCGCCTGGGCGGCCGCGGCCGCCGGCGTGTGGGTGGTGGCGTTCGCCGCGGGCGCGCTGGCCGTCTGGATGGCGACCCTCGCGCTCGGCGCCGCACGCCGCCGGCGCACGTCAGGGTGAGGAGTCGGCGGGGCAGCCCCGTATTCTCTTACCGTGCCGCCCGAGGACACCCAGTCCCTCTGGATCGAGTATCAGCGGACGAAGGACAAGGCGCTCCGCGACCGACTCATCCTGACGTACGCGCCGCTCGTCAAGTACGTGGCCGGCCGCGTTGGCAGCGGCTTGCCCGCGCACGTGGACGAAGAGGACCTCGTCTCTTACGGACTCCTCGGTTTGATGGGCGCGATTGACCGCTTCGACCCGGGCCGCGACATCAAGTTCGAAACGTTTGCCATGTCGCGGATCAAGGGCGCGATCATCGACGAGCTGCGCTCGCTCGACTGGGTGCCGCGCTCCGTCCGCTCGCGCGCCCGCGACATCGAGCGCGCGATGGCAGAGCTCGAGCGCCAGCTCGAGCGTGCGCCCACAGACGCGGAGGTGGCGGCGAAGCTCGGCATGACGGAGGACGAGCTCAACGGCAGCCTCACGGACATCTCCCGCTCGTCGATCGCCGCGCTCGACGAGCTGTGGACGATCTCCGGATCGTCCGGCGGTGACTCTGTCGCGCTCATCGACACGATCGAGGATACGGCGGGCCCCGACCCCCAGGGGGCGCTCGCCCAGACGGAACTGAAGGAGGCGCTCGGCGACGCGATCGCGCGCCTCCCAGAGCGTGAGAAGCTGGTCGTCACGCTCTACTACTACGAGGAGCTGACTCTGCGCGAAATCGGCGAGGTGCTCGGCGTCACCGAGTCTCGCGTCTCGCAGCTCCACACGAAGGCGATTCTGCGCTTGAAGGCGCGTCTCGGAGGCGGCGTGCGGCCCGTCGCAGGCTAGAACGAGTTCGCAGCTTTCGCGACCGAGTCCGGCTAGAGTTGCAAAACGGCTGCTGAGAGCGGAGTATCGCCCTCCCGCGGCCTCGTCCCGCTCGCCACGAACCAGGAGGAACCGCTCGGATGCCGGAACCGGGGAAGATTCGCAACGTCGCTGTCGTCGGACACCGCGGCACCGGAAAGACGTCGCTCGTAGAGGCGCTGCTGTACCAGAGCGGCGCCGCGAACCGGCTCGGCTCGATCGAGCAGGGCACCACGGTCTCCGACTGGGACGAGGACGAGCAGCGCCGCCGCACGTCCATCGCAACCGCGCTCTGCCACCTGGACTGGCAGGAGCGCAAGATCAACCTCGTCGACACCCCCGGTGACTCGAGCTTCCAGGGCGACACGATCGCCTCGCTGATGGTGGTCGAGGGCGCCCTGTTCGCGGTCAGCGCAGTGATGGGCGTCGAGGTGCAGACGGCGCGCATCTGGGACCGCGCTGAACGGCTCGGCCTCTCGCGTCTCCTCTTCATCAACATGCTCGACCGCGAGCGCGCCGACTTCTTCCGCGCGCTCGGGCAACTCAAGGAGCAGCTTTCGCCGAAGTGCGTGGCGATCAGCCTTCCGATCGGCGCCGAGCACGAGCTGACCGGTGTCGTCGACCTGCTGCACTTGAAGGCCTACACGAGCCCCGAGGGTGAGCGGGAGGGGGCGCCGGGCACGATCCCCGACGAGATCGCGGACGAGGTCGCCGAGTACCGAGAGCAGCTCCTCGACGCTGTCGTGGAGACCGACGAGGCGTTGATGGAGCGCTACCTCGAGGGCGGAGAGCTGGACGACGAGGAGGTGGCGAAGGCGCTCAAGGCGGCCGTGACCCGCGGCGAGATCTTTCCGGTGGCCTGCGGCGTGGCGACGAAGAACCTCGGGACAGCGGCGCTGCTCGACCTGCTCGTCGAGGGCGTCCCGTCGCCGGCGCGCAAGGAGTCGTCGATCTCCGTGGACGGAGCGGGCACGGCGGCCTTCGTCTTCAAGACCCTCGCCGACCCGTTCGCGGGCCGCATCAACGTCTTCCGCGTGCTCGCCGGCTCGGTGAGCCCGGACTCGACGCTCGTGAACGCGCGCACCCACGCGAAGGAGCGCATGGGGACGCTGATGGTCATGCAGGGCAAGGATCACACCGCGGCGACCGAGTTCGGCCCGGGTGACCTCGGCGCCGTGGCGAAGCTGAAGGACGTCGAGACGGGCGACCTGCTGCTCGACGCCGAGCGCGAGCTCGAGCTGCCGCGGATCGACTTTCCCGAGCCGGTGATGAGCTTCGCCATCACGCCGAAGGCGAAGGGCGACGAGGAGAAGGTCGCCACGGGGCTCCGGCGGCTGCACGAGGAGGATCCGACGCTCATCCTGCACCGTGACCCCCAGACGGGCGAACAGCTCCTCTCCGGGCTCTCGCAGATGCACGTCGAGGTGGCGGTCGACCGGCTGAAGCGGCGCTTCGGGGTGGAAGTGAACCTTCGCCAGCCGCGCGTGCCGTACCTCGAGACGATCCGCAAGGAGTCGCGCGCCCAGGGCCGCTACAAGAAGCAGACGGGTGGCCGCGGGCAGTTCGGCGACTGTCACATCGTGCTGGAGCCGCTCGATGCCGGCGCGGAGTACGAGTTCGTCGACCAGATCGTCGGCGGTGTCATCCCGCAGAGCTTCCGGCCCGCCGTCGACAAGGGCATCCAGGAGGCGATGCAGCACGGCGAGCTGGCAGGCGCGCCGGTCAAGGGCGTGCGCGTGCGGCTCGTGGATGGGTCGTACCACACGGTCGACTCCTCGGAGATGGCGTTCAAGATCGCGGGCTCGATCGCGTTCAAGTCCGCCTACGAGAAGGCTGAGCCGGTGCTGCTCGAGCCGATCATGGAGGTGGAGGTGACGGCTCCGGAAGACACGGTGGGTGCGGTCAACGGCGACCTCAACTCGCGACGCGGACGGCTCCAGGGTATGGAGCCGCGCGGCTCCATGACCTCGATCAAGGCCGAGGTGCCGATGGCGGAGATGCTCACGTACTCGCAGGCGCTCACCTCCATGACCGGTGGGCGCGGCGACTACCACATGCATTTCGCGCGCTACGAGGAGGTTCCGGCGCACATCGCCCAGAAGGTGATCGCGGCGGCGAAGGACGAGAAGGAGGAGGCGAAGGTTTGACGCCTCTAGCCTGGCTTGCTCTTAACTCGCCGGATGGGCGAGAACGCAACTGGGAGAGGCAGTGATGGCCGTGCGTTCTGTTCGCCCTCCCGAAGCGGCCGTCATCTGTGCCATCTGCGATCGCACGCTGCTCGTCGGGGAGCGCGCGACGCGCTTCACAGCGGACGGCGGCGAGAGCTACGTGGACGTCTGCCCGCTGTGCAGCGAGCTTGCGCTCCAGCACGGCTGGGTGAAGGAGGGAAGCCCGACCACTCCCGCCGCAGCGCCGCTGCGCCGGAGGCGCCGGCTGTCGCTCGCGGCCATCTTCGACCCGCGTCGCGTGGGGGCGGAGGAGCCGGTCGTTTCCGAGCCGATTCTGCGGCGCCTATCGCGGCCCGAGCAGGCGATCGTGGAGGCGGCCGAGCTCTTCAACGGTTCCACGTTCCGGCGGACGGTCAGCGGCATCGCGCGCAGCCTCGGGCCGCCGACCGTGAGCGTGGTGCCCCTCTCGGGCGTGAACACCGAGGTCGTCGTCACGGTTGCGTGGGATCTCTCCTGGTACCAGTACCGCGTCTCCTTCGACGCGGCCCAGCCGGTGCGTCTTGCCGAGCGCGGTGAGGAGCTCGACGAGCTCGAGCCGGCGTTCCGCGAGTGGAACGCCGAGCTGGCCGACGATGGCCGGCTTCTGCCCAACATCGCCCGCGTCTAGCCGCGAAAATCCGGCTCGCTGCGCGAGCCATGACGATTTTTCGCAGGTTTCCTGAAAGTCAGACGCGACTTCGCGCGGTGTGGCTGCGGCGGGCGGCGCCCGCCTCCTCCGGTTGAAAGACTGTGTCGCTCCAAAAACTTCGTGGATGGATCGACACACATTCGGCACCCCGGAGGGTCAGGCCCTGGCCGTGTCCCGCAGGGACACGGCCTTCGTGACGGAGCCGTGCCGGCTTTGCGCCGGATGTGGCGCGTCATACGCGCGGCGGACTCCGAGAAGTCCCTGAAGGCTGCGCAAGATCACGCGCCGCGCAACAGCCGCGGATGTGTGCGTCGCGATCCACCGTGTGGGCCGCGTTCTCGCCCGTCTCTGACGTGGGCGGGAAACCGAGCGTCTTTGCTCGAGCTCGTGTCTGGTGGTCGGATTGTTGAGCTCAGCGCTTCGGACTGATTCGGGCGGGCAGGATTCGCCGACCGTGCCTCGCGAAGCTTCGTAGCCCTGCGGCTTCTGCGTAGGCCGTGCGGCATCCCCCGCGTAGTGGGAAGGCATTCGGCCGTCCGCTTCGTACAATCCGTGCAGTGATCTACTGCGTGGTTCCCCGCGAGCTCGAGGACGAGCTGTACGACAAGCTCGTCGAGTACTACAAGGACAACCCGAACGTGACGGTGATCGTCGACCGCCGCGAGGGCCCCGACCGGCGCGCCGGCCGTAAGCCCGGCGGCAAGCGCGAGATCCGCGACCGCCGCCGCTCGCGCGCGCCCGGCACCTTCCTGACGACCGAGCCGCCCGAGGGCGCCTGACCCGGAGCGTTAGTGGCTGACAGCCACTAGCTCCGTCGCGTGGCGAGGTAGAGGCCGCGCCCCATGAGCCCCTCGGGGTGACTGAGCTCGTGGCCGCGGTGGCGCGACCGCCGCCGGCAGCGCGCGCGTGGAATGTTCATCATGGGAGCTTCCCGAATGGCCCGAAGCGGCACGTCCCCGTCGCCGGGGAGCCAGTAGCCGAGCTGGTCGGTCGCTGCGCCGAGAAGCTGCCGCTTGAGGGGCGAGAGGCGGGCGTATTCAGGCGACCAGAGATCCTCTCGAGGCCGGATCCACCGGAAGGTGTAGGCGACGAACAGTGCCTTGCGCGCGATGTCCGAGCGGTTCGCGCCGCGCGCGTGCCACAGGCGGCAGTCGAAGACGATGGCGCTGCCGGCGGGCGCCAGCACCGCCTCCGCACCGTCCGGTTCGGCGAAGCTCTCGTCGCCGGCTGCCGGTCGCGGCAGCGTGTTGCGGACGTGGCTCCCAGGGATCACGAGCATCGCGCCGGACTCGGCGGTGAGGACGTCCGTGAGGAAGTAGCCGACCTTGACTGAGAGTCGAGGGCGTGTCGGCCGCGTCTCGAGCTCGACGTTCTGCCGGCCGCCGTCCTGGTGCCAGCGCCAGCGGCGGGGAGCGTCGCGCGTCTCCTGCGGATGCGTGTCCAGGTGGGAGTGGTACGCGTAGATGTTCCAGCCGAGCGCGTCGCAAACGAGCGGAAACACGGCAGGCAGGTCGAGCAGTTCGAGGAACGTGTCGTCCAGGGTCAGGAAGCCCAGCAGGTGGAGCGAGCCGTCGTCCGCAAGCCGCCCGGCCACACGTTCGCTGCAGTAGATGTTGTCGTGCGCGCGCACGAGGCACGCGAGCAGGGACGGCGGCAACGCGTCGCGGACGACGACGAACCCTCGCTCCTCGAACTCGCGGCGTGGCACGCCCCCTGTACGGGGCGCGCACGCCGGAGGTCCTACCGGGCGCCGAGCGTCCCGAAATAGAGCCCGCGCCCCATGAGACCTTCGGCGTCGTAGTCGACGGTGAGAGCCGCGGCCTCGAAGGCTTTTCGGTAGTCCTCATCGCGGAACAGCCCGAGCTCGTGACGCTCGACGAAGTGCTCGACGCCGTCCGGCGTGCCGACGAGGTAGTGCATGTTCAGAACGGACATGCCGTCGCGGGTCTCGCCGGCGTTCATGCGGGCGATCTTCAGCTCGGGCTCGTCCACGAACACCGCGCCGACGTGGCGCTCGAGCCAGTTCTCTCTCAGCAACCACGGCTCGATGACGAGCACGCCGGACGCGACGTGGCGCGTCATCGCCGCCACAGCCACCCGCATGCGGTCGAGCGTCCGCACATATCCGATCGAGCTGAAGAGACAAGTGACCGCGTCGAACGTCCGGCCGAGATCGAAGTCGGTCATGTCGGCCTCGTGCAGCGGCACGCCGGGCAACCGCTCGCGCGCCACGGCGAGCAGTGCAGGGTCGAGGTCGAGCCCCTCCACCTCGTACCAGCGCCGCAGCTCGGCGAGGTGCGCGCCCGTCCCGCAGGCGACGTCGAGTAGCGTCCGCGCGCCCGGCGCCCGCTCCTGGACGAGCGCGTGAAGCCGCTCCGCCTCGGCCTGGTAGTCCTTCCACGAGTAGATCGCGTCGTAGAGCCGGGCGGAGCGCGAGAACACGCGGACTAGAATCGCAGGGTGGCGCTCCTCGAGTCGAAGACGTTCCAGAATTACGTCGGTGGCGAGTGGGCGGACGCTGCCTCGGGCGAGACCTTCGAGTCCACGAGCCCGGCAACCGGCGAGACTCTCGGCACGTTTCCCAAGTCCGGCTCCGCCGACGTTGACAGGGCCGTCGGTGCTGCCCGCGTGGCCTACGAGCGGTGGCGCCTCGTCCCGGCGCCGAAGCGCGGGGAGATCCTCTTCCGCTTCGCGCAGCTCCTAACGGAGCACAAGGACGAGCTCACCGACCTCATGACGCGCGAGATGGGCAAGGTCAAGGCCGAGGCGGGCGGCGACGTCCAGGAAGCGATCGACATGAGCGTCTACATGGCGGGCGAGGGAAGGCGCCTCTTCGGCCAGACGACGCCGTCGGAGCTGCCCGACAAGTTCAACATGTCGGTGCGGATGCCGATCGGAGTCGTCGGCGTGATCACGCCGTGGAATTTCCCGATCGCGATCCCATCCTGGAAGATCGTGCCGGCGCTCGTCTGCGGCAACACGGTTGTCTTCAAGCCCGCGAACGACACGCCGCTGCTCGGGGAACGCTTCGTCGAGCTGCTGACCGAGGCGGGGATTCCGCCCGGCGTCGTCAACGTCGTGCACGGCTTCGGCGCGGACGTCGGGGAGCGCATCGTCCGCCATCCCGACGTGCGTGTGGTCACCGTGACGGGCTCGCGTGAGACGGGCGTCAAAGTGCTCCAGGCGGCCGCCGACGGCCTCAAACACGTCCACCTCGAGCTCGGCGGCAAGAACGCGATCATCGTCATGGACGACGCCGACCTCGACCTGGCGGTCGACGGCATCGTCTGGTCGGCGTTCGGGACCTCCGGCCAGCGCTGCACGGCCGCGAGCCGCGTCATCGCGCACGACGCGGTGTACGACGCCCTGCAGTCGCGGCTCGTCGCGGCGGCCGAGAAGATGAAGCTCGGCCCGGGCTGGGAGGACGACACGGATGTCGGCCCGGTGATCAACCGCCGCGCGCTCGAGAAGATCCACAGGTACACCGAGGTCGGGCAAGGCGAGGGTGCGAAGCTGTTGACCGGCGGGGAAGTCGCCTCGGGCAACGGGCTCGATAAGGGCTTCTACTATCGGCCGACCGTCTTCGGCGACGTGGAGGCGGGCATGCGGATCGCGCAGGAGGAGATCTTCGGACCGACGACGGCGCTAATCCGGGTCGGCTCGTTCGAGGAGGCCGTCCGCGTCGCGAACGGCGTCGAGTACGGTCTGTCGTCGTCGATCTTCACGCGCGATGTCAACAAGGCGTTCCGCGCCATGCGCGACCTCGAGACGGGGATCACGTACGTCAACGCCGGCACGATCGGCGCCGAGGTGCACCTGCCCTTCGGCGGCACGAAGGACACCGGCAACGGCCACCGCGAAGCCGGGCAGGCGGCGCTCGACGTCTTCACCGAGTGGAAGTCGTTGTACGTGGACTACTCGGGCAAGCTCCAGCGCGCCCAGATCGACAACGTCGAGCGGCCGTCGTAGGCGTCCCGTTGCGGCTGACGTTGCTCGGTTCGGGCGGGTTCATGCCGACCGATCGTCGCGAGACGGCATGTGCGCTCGTTCGAAGCGGCGACGCTGCGGTGCTGATCGACGCGGGCACGGGTGCGCGTCGCCTGCTGACCGAGCCCGGGTTGCTCGAGGGCGTTGAACGGCTCCACGTCGTGTTGACGCACTTCCACCTGGATCACACGATCGGTCTCTTCTACGTCACGGATGTGGAGCCGCGCGTGGAGGTGTGGGGCGCGGGGCAGGCCCTCGAAGAGACCCCGACCTCGCACCTGCTAGGCCGGCTCCTGGGCTCGCCGTTCGCGCCGAGGACGTTTTTGAGTCGGATCGCCGCTGTGCACGACATGGCCATCGGACACACGCAGATCGGGCCCTTCGGGCTGGAGACGCGGGTCCAGCCACGCCACATCAACCCGACGCTCGCCCTGCGATTTGGCGACGAGCTCGTCTGGTGCACGGATACTGCCTACGACGACGGCAATCGGGAGTTCGCCCGCGGTGCCGGGGTGCTCTGCCACGAGGCGTTCTACCCGTCGGATACGACGAGCGACCCCGGCCATACGGCAGCCGGCGATGCTGCGAGGCTCGCGGCAGCCGCCGGAGTCGATCGCCTGATACTCATCCACGTCAACCCCGAGCTCGATGACGATGACGGTCTGCTGAACATCGCCCGAGCGCAGTTTGCGGCCACGCAGGTCGGCCGCGACGGCGCGGTCGTCCTACGCTGACGCGCACCCAGTAGCCAGCGCTACGTGTAGGTCAGGATGTGGAAGAGCTCGAGGTCGAGGCCGGTCGACCTCAGCCGGGCGAGCTTCGCGATCCCGTCCTGCTCTTCGAAGCGCAGCACCACCTCGTCGCCCGTGTCTGTGGCGCCGTCGAGCTGGTCGAGCCGGAAGAGGAGCGACGACGTCTGCTCTCCTGCGACGAACAGGATGCGCGCCTCGACGTTGTTCGCGCGACCGAAATCCGTGCCCTCCTGGAGCGTGACCTCCCAGTTCTGGCGCGGCGCGACCCACTCCTCGATCGTGGCGAAGTGGATTGCAAACGCCTCGTCGACCTCGACTTCGACCTGGGTGTCTGCACGTTCCTCGGGCGTCTGGCGTGGTTGCACCGTCAGCGTTGGCATTAGCGGGCCGGTTCCCCGCGGCCGGAGCCCGCAAACCCTGAAGCTACGGGCGGCAGTCGCCGCACGCGCCGCGCAGGACGACCTCGTGCCCATCCACGGCGAAGCCGACTCGTCCCGCGGCGCCCTCGACCGCCTGCTCGAGCCCGTCGTCGGTGAAGGGCTCCACGCGGCCGCAGTCCACGCAGACGAGGTGGTGATGGTGCTCGTCGGTGAGATGGAGGGGCTCGTAGCGCGCCGTGGCGTCGCCGACGTCGACGCGCTGGACGAGCCCGAGCGCGCTGAGCTGCTCCAGCACGCGGTAGACGCTCGCGATGCCCACAGGGCGAGTCCCGCCGCGCAGCCGGTCGAAGATCTCCTGGGCGCTCAGGCAGCACTCCTGCCGCTCGAGGAGCTCGACCACCGCGTGCCGGGCGCCGCCCGCGCGGTAGCCGGCGGCCTTGAGGGCCTCCAAGGCCGTCTCGTTCCACGCGGGAGTGGTCACCCGGAAAATGGTATCCGGTCTCATCTCTGTTGCAGCGGGGCGGGCCCGGAGGTACGGTGCGCGGGATGTTCGCGAGAATGGCTCTCATCATCGTTGTGGCAGCCGCTGGCTGCGGAGGCGAGGAGGACACCGAAAAGACGCGCGTGGCCGCGGCCTTCTATCCGATCGCGTACGCGGCGAAGCGCGTGGGCGGCGAGGGCATCGAGGTCTACGACGTCACGCCGCCCGGAGCCGAGCCGCACGACGTCGAGCTGTCGGCGCGCGACGTCCGCCGCCTCCGCGAGTCGGACGTCGTGCTCTACCTCGGCGGGGGCTTCCAGCCGGCGCTCGAGAACGCCGCTGAGGACACGGAGGGTCGTGCGGTCGACCTCGCCGGCCCCGGCCGCGACCGGCATGTGTGGCTCGACCCGGTGCGCTACGCCGGCATGGTCGAGCGCATCGGCGTCGCGCTCGGCCGCCGGCAGGCAACCGGCGGGCTCGTGGCGGAGTTGCGCCGGCTGGACGGCGAGTTTCGTCGGGGCCTGGCGCGCTGCCGCCGGCGAGACTTCGTGACGAGCCACGCCGCGTTCGGCTACCTGGCGCGCCGCTACGGGCTCCAGCAGATCGCGATCAGCGGCCAGACCCCGGAGGCTGAGCCCTCCCCGCAAGAGCTCGAGCGCGTCGTCGACCTCGTGCGAGCTCACGACGCGACGACGATCTTCTTCGAGCCGCTCGTGTCGGATCGGCTTGCCGACACGATTGCGCGGGAGACGGGTGCCCGCACGGCCGCGCTCAACCCGCTGGAGGGTCTCACCGAGAACCAGCTCGACCGGGGCGAGGACTACTTCTCGCTCATGCGGGCCAATCTGCGTGCGTTGCGGGAGGCGCTCGGATGCAGCTAGCCGTCGAGCTGCGCGGTGTCTCGTTCTCATACCGTGCGGGTCACCCCGTGCTGGAGGGCGTCGACCTCGTCGTGGGCCGGGGCGAGTTCGTCGCGATCGCTGGGCCCAACGGCGGCGGGAAGACGACGCTGCTGCGGCTCGTGCTCGGTCTCGAGCGTCCGGACGAGGGGGTCGCGCAGCTCTTCGGCGAGACGGCGCACGCGTTCTCGCGTCGGCGCACCCTCGGCTACCTCGCGCAGCGCGCCCAGCTGGCCACGGAGGCGCCAGCGACGGTCCGGGAAGTGGTTGCTTCGGGCCGGCTCGCCGCGGGAGGGCTGCTCGGGCCTCTCCGGCGACGAGACCGCGCCATCGTCGGCGAGGCGATCGAGCGCGTGGGCCTCAGCGAGGTCGCCGACCGGCCGGTGCGGACGCTGTCGGGCGGCCAGCAGCAGCGTGCCTTCATCGCGCGGGCGCTCGCAGGCGAGCCGGGGCTCTTGGTGCTGGACGAGCCGACCACCGGCGTGGACGTCGAAGGGCAGGACGCGCTCGCGAGCCTCCTCGACACGCTCCACCGCGAGCTCCAGGTGACGGTCCTCTACGTCTCGCATGAGTTCGGGGCCGTGGAGCGGTACGTCGAGCGCGTCGTGCTCGTCCGCGGCGGCATCGTTTTCGACGGTCCCCCCGCGGCGCTGCCGGAGCTCTGGCACGACCCCTCGCACGAACATGCTTGAGCTCGACTTCATGCGCTACGCGTTCGCCGCCGGCGCGGTGATCGGACTGCTCGCGCCGGCCGTCGGGTTCTTCCTCGTCCAGCGGCGGCTGAGCCTTGTCGGGGACGGGATCGGCCACATGGCCTTCGCCGGAGTAGCGGCCAGCTACCTCCTAGACGCACCACCGCTTCTCTGCGCGCTCGTCGCCGCGGTCGCAGGTGCGCTCGCGATCGAGTGGCTCCGCGCGCGGCGGACAGCCGGTGACCAGGCGCTCGCGCTCGTCTTCTACACCGGCATCGCCGGCGGGGTCGTGCTCGTGTCGGCCGCCGACGAGCTCAACGTCGATCTCCTGTCCGTGCTCTTCGGGTCGATTCTGACCGTCACGCGCGGCGACCTCGCTGCTGTTGCAGGGCTCGGGCTCGGCGGGCTCGCGGTCGTCGCCTTGCTCTACCGGCCGCTGGTCGCCGTCGTGCTCGACGAGGAGGGCTCGCGCGTCTCGGGCGTGCCCATCGCGGCGCTGAACGTGGCCGTCGCGGTGCTGGCCGCGGTAACGGTCGCCGTGTCGATGCGTGTCGTGGGCGTGCTGCTGGTTGCAGCGCTCATGGTGATGCCCGTTGTCGCGGCCATGCGGGTCGCCTGGAGCATGCGCTCGACGCTCTTCCTGGCCATGGGGATCGGGCTCGTGTGTGTGCTCGCAGGGCTCACCGTCGCGTACTACGCGGATCTGCCGCCCGGCGGGACAATCGTGCTGCTCGCGGCGTCGTCGTTCGCGCTTGCGGGTGTGTGGTCGGTTGCGCGCGGCCGCTAGCGTGCGCCCGACCGTGTTCAAGCTCGTCTACTTCGTGCCCGAGGAGGCCCGCGACGCGACGCGCGACGCGTGCTTCGCGGCCGGCGGCGGCCGGATTGGCGACTACCAGCGCTGCTCGTGGTACGCGCTCGGCACCGGGACGTTCCTCGCCGGTGTGGGCGCCGACCCGGCGGTCGGCCAGGTGGGAACGGAGGAGGGCGTGCGCGAGTACCGCGTCGAGCTCATCGTGTCGGAGGAGCGGCTCGCCGCCGTGGTTGAGGCGCTGCGCGTCGCGCATCCCTACGAGGAGGTCGCGTTCGATGTCTACCCGCTGCACGAGTTGTGAGCGCGGCGCACGTCCGCCACGCGTTGCGTGCTCGACGCCGGCTGCGCGGGTGCGCATTTCGACACGCTTTCGGCACAGACACGTGCGCCCTCCGTCGATACGCTTTCCCCAGGGGTCGCGGGGGACCCCTCGGGGGCACGTGGAGATGAGGGCGCGGCTCGCGACCGACGGCGGAGCGCGGGGAAATCCCGGCCCGGCGGCTTACGCCTTCGTGCTCGAGGCCGAGGATGGAACAGTGCTCGCCGCGGAGGGGCGCGCGATCGGCACGGCGACGAACAACGTGGCCGAGTACCGAGCGCTCGTGGCGGGACTCGAGCGCGCGCTCGAACTCGGTGTCGACGAGGTGGACGTCGTGTCGGACTCCGAGCTAATCGTCAAGCAGATGAGCGGTGAGTACCGCGTGAAGAACGAAGCACTTCGGGCGCTGTGGGAGGAGGCGAACGACCTCGAATGCCGGCTGCGCCGGGTCTCGTACCGAGCCGTGCGCCGTGAGCACAATGAGCTCGCCGACCGGCTCGTCAACGAGGCGCTCGATGCGCTCTCCTAGCACGTCACGACTTTGGCTCTGAGTCGCTTGGCCCGGCCGGCCGCGCCTGAAGAGGTTGTCCCGTGGCTCGTGGAACTTGACGGCGGTCCCTCCGGCCTCGTCCGCTCCTGCTGGGAGCGTTCGAGGCGATCCGCCAAAGATCAAAGGAGGAACCGCCGTGAAGGAAACAACCGTATCGCTTGTCCCGGCCGGGCTTGCTTCGGGAGGCCGCGTTGCCCGTCCGCGTGCGGGAGGCGCTCGGCGAGCTGGTCGGCTCGGCGAAGGAGGGCTTGCTGGCGTTGAGCGTCGGCGTCGGCCTCGGTGTGCTCGCCGAGCTGA
>JBHEMZ010000024.1:0-9492 GCA_046262315.1 Gaiellaceae bacterium | reverse complement strand
AACCCCCGCCTCCGCCGATCATGTGATAGAGGGTCTGACCCACGCGGCCCCAACCGCCGCGCGACGCTAACTGCGTTAGAAGACGAAGGCCAGCTCGCCGAAATTCTCGCGCGCGCGAAGGTCTGCGCGACTTGTGCGAGGCGCGGGCGAACGCCTCCTGGAGGGCATCGTGTCCGGTGGCGTAGTCCCCCGTGATCGTCGACAACACGCCGAGAAAACGACGGTAGGAGCGCCGGTAGAGCGCCTCGATCGCGACCGCCCGTCCATCCACCTGCTGTCTAGAGGCCACAGCCGCCCAGATTCTTAGCGGGCGTGCACCACGTGCACCTGTGGATGAATTATCACGCTCTTGTGGCGAACGCCATGTCCCCGCGGGACACTTTTCAGGGACAGTCCCTGCAAGATGGCCCGCGCCGACACGGCCGCCCGGGACCTGTCCAGGCGCCGGCCGCCGAAGGTCACCCGCCGCCTCTAGGCTCACGCCGTGGGTCGGCTCATCCTGTTGACCGGCGCGACCGGCTACGTCGGCGCTCGCCTGCTCCGTGTTCTCGAGGAGCGAGGCGACCGGGTGCGCTGTCTCGCGCGGCGGCCGGAGATGGTGCGGGCGCAGGCGCCCACGACCGAGGTGGTGCGAGGCGACGTGCTCGACCCAGCCACCCTGACTCCCGCCCTCGCGGGCGCCGACGCCGCTTACTACCTCGTCCACTCGCTGAGCTCGCCGGATCCCTTCGTGGAGCAGGACCGCCTTGCCGCGCGGCGGTTCGCAGCGGCAGCGCTCGAGGCCGGCATCGGGCGCATCGTGTACCTGGGCGGTCTCGGAGGCGCCGGTCCCCTCTCGAGCCATCTCGCCAGCCGGCAGGAGGTGGGCGCAATCCTGCGCGAGTCGGGCGTGCCGACCGTCGAGTTCCGTGCCTCCGTCGTGATCGGCTCCGGCAGCGCGTCGTTCGAGATCGTGCGGGCGCTCGCGGACCGCTTGCCCGTGATGGTCACTCCTCGCTGGGTCGACTCGCTCGCCCAGCCGATCGCGGTCGAGGATCTGATCGCCTACCTCGTCGCGGCTCTGGATGCGCCTCTCGGGCGGAGCCGCGTCTACGAGATCGGCGGGCCTGACCGCGTCACCTACGGTGACCTGATCCGCGAGTACGCACGCCAGCGCGGGTTGCGTCGGGTGCTCGTGCCCGTGCCGGTGCTCACGCCGCGGCTGTCCTCGCTCTGGCTCGCTCTCGTCACGCCCGTGTACGCCCGGATCGGCCGCAAGATGGTCGACTCGATGCGCAACGACACAATCGTGGAGGACGACGGCGCGAGGCGGGACTTCGACGTGCGACCCAGGGAGGTTCGCGACGCGATCGCGCGGGCGCTCGTCAATGAGGATCGGGAGTTCGCCGAGACCCGCTGGTCGGACGAGCAGGAGCGCGAGCGCAGCTGGGGCGGCACGCGCTTCGGCCCACGGCTCGTCGACTCGCGCAGCGCACGTGTGCCCGTGCCCCCGGAGGTCGCCTTCGCTCCGATCCAGCGCATCGGCGGTGCGGCCGGCTGGTACTACGGAGACGCCGCCTGGCGGCTGCGCGGCTTCCTCGACCTCCTCGTCGGCGGGGCGGGTCTGCGGCGGGGGCGTCGCGACCCGGTCGGTCTCGCTACCGGCGCGACGGTCGACTTCTGGCGCGTGGAGGCGCTCGAGCCCGACCGACTGCTCCGGCTCGCCGCCGAGATGCGCCTCCCGGGCCGCGCCTGGCTCCAGTTCGAAGTGGACGGCGACGAGAGGGGATCGACCATCCGCCAGACGGCCATCTTCGATCCGGCCGGCGTGCTCGGGCGCGCCTACTGGTACGCCCTCTGGCCGGTGCACGGCCGGATCTTCGGCGGCATGTTGCGCGGCATCGTCGCTCGCGCGTCCGCCGGGGGACAAGCCGCCGCCCCGCGCGAGCCGCGGTCCGGCAGGATGGAGGGGTGAGCACGGACACCTTCGGGGCCCGAGCGACCCTCGACGTCGGGGGCCAGAGTCACGAGATCTTCCGGCTCGGCGCGCTGCAGGACGCCCACGACGTCGCGCGGCTCCCCTACACGCTGCGCATCCTGCTCGAGAACCTGCTCCGCTACGAGGACGGCGAGACGGTCACGCCGGCGGACGTCGAGGCCGTCGCGCGCTGGGTGGCGACCGAGGAGCCGACGAGCGAGATCACCTTCCGCCCGTCGCGTGTGCTCCTCCAGGACTTCACCGGCGTCCCCGCGGTCGTCGACCTCGCCGCCATGCGCGACGCCCTCCGTGACCTCGGCGGCGACCCCGCGCGCATCGACCCGAAGGTGCCCGCCGAGCTCGTCATCGACCACTCCGTGCAGGTCGACGAGTACGGCACGCGCTTCGCCCGCGCCCACAATGCCGAGCTCGAGTTCGGGCGGAATCGCGAGCGCTACGGCTTCCTGCGCTGGGGCCAGACGGCCTTCGGCGGCCTCAAGGTCGTCCCCCCCAACACAGGCATCGTCCACCAGGTCAACCTCGAGTTCCTCGCCCGCGTGGTCGAGACCCGCGACGGCCGCGCGTTCCCCGACACGCTCGTCGGCACCGACTCGCACACGACGATGATCAACGGCCTCGGCGTGCTCGGCTGGGGCGTGGGGGGGATCGAGGCGGAGGCGGCCATGCTCGGCGAGCAGGTCTCGATGCTCGTCCCCCAGGTGGTCGGCTTCAAGCTGACGGGCGCGCTGCCGGAGGGCTCGACCGCGACCGACCTCGTCCTTACCGTGACGCAGATCCTCCGCGCAACCGGCGTCGTGGGCAAGTTCGTCGAGTACTTCGGCCACGGCCTCGCGGCGCTGCCGCTCGCCGACCGCGCAACCATCGGGAACATGTCCCCGGAGTACGGCGCGACCTGCGGCTTCTTCCCGGTCGACGACGTCACGCTCCAGTACCTGCGCCTGACGGGCCGCCCCGAGGAGCTGGTGGCGCTCGTCGAGGCCTACTGCAAGGAGAACCTGCTCTGGCACGAGCCGGAGGAGGAGCCGACCTACACGCAGGTCGTCGAGCTCGATCTCGGCGAGGTCGAGCCGAGCATCGCAGGCCCGCGCCGGCCGCAAGACCGCGTGCCGCTCGCCGATGCGAAGCGCTCCTTCTGCGCCTCGCTCGAGACGTTCGGCGCCGGCTACGGCAACGGCACGCACGACAAGGCCCTCGCCGACACCTTTCCCGCCAGCGACCCCACGGCGGAGCAGGCCCCCGGCCCCACCGAAGTCGAGGAGGCGCCCGAGACGTTCGCGCCGCTCGTCGTCACCGCGGAGAAGCCCGAGACGCAAGCAGAGGTCGAGCTGGACGGCGAGTCGTTCGAGCTCACCCACGGCTCCGTCGTGATCGCGGCCATCACGAGCTGCACGAACACGTCGAACCCGCAGGTGATGATCGGCGCCGGCCTGCTGGCCAAGAAGGCGGTCGAGCGCGGGCTCAAGCGCAAGCCGTGGGTCAAGTCGAGCCTCGCACCCGGCTCGAAGGTCGTGACCGAGTACTACGACCGCGCCGGCCTCACGCCCTTTCTGGAGGAGCTCGGCTTCCACACGGTCGGCTACGGCTGCACGACGTGCATCGGCAACTCGGGGCCGCTGCCGGAACCGATCTCCGAGGCCGTCGGCGAGCACGACCTCGTCGTCTGCTCTGTCCTCTCGGGGAACCGCAACTTCGAGGCGCGCATCCACCCCGAGGTCAAGGCGAACTACCTCGCCTCGCCGCCGCTCGTCGTCGCGTACGCGCTCGCCGGCCGCATGGACGTCGACCTCGTGACCGAGCCGATCGGCGAGGACGGGGCCGGCAACGAGGTGTTCCTGCGCGACCTCTGGCCGACCTCGGAGGAGATCCAGGAGACGATGGCCTCCGCGATCCAGCAGGACATGTACCACCGCACGTACGCCGACGTCTTCACGGGCGACGAGAACTGGCGCGGACTGGACATCCCCGAAGGCGACCTGTTCGGGTGGGATCCCGACTCCACGTACGTGCGGCAGCCGGCGTACTTCGAGGGCATGTCCCGGGACCCGGTCCCGGTCGAGCCCGTGCACGGCGCGCGCGTGCTCGTGATGCTCGGCGACTCGGTCACGACCGACCACATCTCGCCGGCCGGCGCAATCAAGCCCGACAGCCCGGCGGGCCTCTACCTCGTCGAGCACGGCGTCGAGCGCCGTGAGTTCAACTCCTACGGGTCGCGCCGAGGTAACCACGAGGTGATGGTGCGCGGCACGTTCGCCAACGTCCGGCTGCGGAACGAGCTCGTCCCGGGGAGCGAGGGCACCTGGACCGTGCACATTCCCTCGGGCGAGGAGCTGACGATCTTCGAGGCGTCCGAGCGCTACCTGGCCGAGGGCACGCCGCTCGTCGTGCTCGCCGGCAAGGAGTACGGGTCGGGCTCGTCGCGCGACTGGGCGGCCAAGGGCCCGAACCTGCTCGGCGTGCGCGCGGTCATCGCAGAGTCGTACGAGCGCATCCACCGCACGAATCTGCTGATGATGGGCCTCCTGCCGCTCGAGTACCCGGTGGGCGAGACCCGCAAGACGCTCGGCCTGACCGGCCGCGAGGCCTTCGACGTCGAGGCCCCGTCACGCCAGGGCGGCACGGTGCGCGTCACGGCCACGCCCGACGGCGGCGAGCCGGTCACGTTCGACGCGCGAGTGCGAATCGACACGAAGCGCGAGTTCGAGTACTACCGCCACGGCGGCATCCTTCTGCACGCCGTGCGGCGCGCGCTCGGTTAGCGCTTGCGCCAGTCGCGGCGAGTGGCGGCATACATCGCGTAGTCCTCGCGGCCCCCGTCCGCGGTGGGTGCGAAGTGCTGCAGCACGCCCTCGAAGTCGTAGCCCACGAGCTCGAGGACGCGGCGCATGGCCAGGTTGTCCACCGAGGTGGACGCCTGCACGCGCTCGAGCCCCTCGCCGAACAGGTGCTCGGTGAATAACGCGACGGCTTCCCGTCCGAAGCCCTGTCCGCGAACGTCTGGCAGTAGTGAGATGCCGATCTCGCACACGCCGCGCGGGAACGCGTGCTTCGGCGCCCGCGCCTGGACGTCGCCGATCAGCCGGCCTTCGCCCTCGACGGCGAGCTCCAGCAGGCCGCCGTCCTGGAGCGTCGGGTTCCTCTCGATCTGCTTGCGCAGCCGCTCGCGAGCCTCGTCTCCCCGCGGCCCGAACGAGGCAGGATCGGCCTCGCGCCCGGCGACGAGCGCCTCGATATCGTCAACGGTCAGCGGACGCAGACGCACGCGCGGGCCGGAGACGTCGACCACTGAGGCGAGCCTACCCGCGCGAGCGAGCCGACGCCCGGACTAGAGCCGCACAGTGCCCGGCCGCGGCCGACGGCCGCCTCGGGTTCGAAGGGCGGAGCGCGTCCCCGGAGAAGAGGGAATGCGGAGTGGCGGCGGTGGCCCGCCAGAACTCCGTGGGTCCGAGGCTTGCGACGCGAAGGAGGTGTGACTTGATGATCACAGAACGCTCGAAGCGTGTCATTCCCTTCCGTCCGCACGACGCAAGGCGGGTCGGCGAGGGGTGCTTCTACCTCGACCTGATCGTCTGGCTGAACGGCGACCGTATCGAGCTCGGCGAGCGGGTCGGCTTCAACTACGGCTGTTACGTGAACGGCTACGGCGGCCTCCGGATCGGCGATCGCTCGATCGTGGGCCCCTACGCGATGATCCATACCGCCAATCACGAAGTTGCGATGGAGCGGCCGATCGTCGATCAGGGCTGGATCGAGCGGCCCGTCGAGATCGGCGCCGATTGCTGGATCGGGATGGGCGTCTGCATTGTCCCGGGAGCGCGGCTCGGGGACGGATGCGTTGTCGGTGCCGGGAGCGTCGTCACCGGCGAGCTCGAGCCGAACTGCCTCGCGGTCGGCAATCCTGCCCGGGCGATCAGGCGCCGCTGATGCGCGTCCTGTTTCTCCAGCAGCAGCCGTGCGTGCGGGCGCTCAAGTACGCGTTCGGGTTGCGTTCGGCGCTTCCCGAGATACGGCTTGGCTTCGCCTACCAGGGCAGGACGCTGAGCGAGTGGTACGGCTCAGGTGACGAGCTCTTCGAGCGCTGGTGGGACCTCGGTGCCGAGCCGATCGAAGGCCTGCGGGCCGCCTGCGAGGAGTTTCGACCCGACGTGATCCACAGCCACAACCTGCCGGACTCCCTGACCGTCATCGCGCTCCAGCTCTTGGACGGCCGCGTGCCGGTCGTACACGATGTCCACGACCTCCAGAGCCTCAGGCGCACTCCGTACGAACACGGCTTCCCGGAGCCGCGCGAGCCGCTGGCGCTCGAGCGACTCGCGATCGAGGAGTGCTCGGCGCTGGTGACGGTCTCGGCGGAACTCTTGGACGAGATCCACGCCCGGTACCGCGTAGCGGCGCCGACGCTCGCGTTCGCAAACTACGCGCTGGGGCGCGACCTGCCGCCGGTCTTGCCCCCAGCCGAGCGCCGTAATGGTCACCCCCCGCGCCTGGTCTACCAGGGCACCCTCTCGACGAACGGTGGCCACTACGACCTGCGGGGGATCTTTCGCGCGATCGTCGGCAACGGCTTGTCGCTTGACGTCTACCCATCGCGCAGCGTGCCCGCCTACGCGGAGCTCGCGGCCGATCTGGCCGGTTTGCGTCTGCACCCCACGCTTCCGCCCCCGCGCCTGATGGCGGCGCTCCAGGAGTACGATTTCGGCTGGGCCGGTTTCAACTCCACCCTGAACGGGGCCCACCTCGAAACCTGCCTTCCGAACAAAGTCTACGAGTACGTGGGCTGCGGTTTGCCCATACTGACGCTGCGGCACCGCGCGCTCTCGAGGCTGGTCGGCGCCGGCGGCCTCGGCCTCGCGCTTTCGACCTTCGACGACCTCATCGGGCAGCTGGCGGCGGTGGACTTGGCCGAGCTCCGCCGACGCATCGCCGCGGCACGGCCCGAACTCACGGTGGAGGCAAACATCCACCACCTCGCTGAGCTGTACGAGGAGGTCACCGGCTGAACGCGCCAGACCCGCCTTCTCGCGGGCATGCCGAATCAGAGTCTCAGCCGACTCGGTGGCCGGCCTCGCAGCTCCTCCAGACCGCTCACGTACGTCGACACGAATCTGGAGGAAGTGCCTATCGCCGCGGCGACCCTCAGTGGCAGGCGGTCGTCCCGCCGTCGGAGAACGTCTTCCCCGCTTCGGGAACGAACTCCCACGTGTACGCCTCTGGGTGCAGGGTCAGCTTCAGGATTCCGTAGGTCTTGTGCTCGAGCGCCTCGCTGTTCGGCTGCCTGCTTGGCGACCCGTACAGGCTCTTGCCGCCCGTTCCGACGACGAACGCTCGAATACCGTTCGTGAGGTCGAGCGCGCCGAATGCGTTCTGCCGTGCGAACCGCTCGTAGAGATGGTCGTGGCCGGCGAGTACGAGGTCGGCCCCCCCGTCGTACAGCGCCTGCCAGAGACCTTGCACCGCTGTGCCGCTCCCGTGCGCGCCGGAGCTCCAGCGCGGGTGGTGCCAGTACGCGACCGTGCACTTCGCCGGATGAGCAAGGAGATCCGAGCGCAGCCACAGCTCCTGCGGCGACCCGGCCCCGCAACCGCCCACAAGGTGGCACATCGAGTTCAGCGCGATCAGGTGCCAGCTGCCGATGTCGTAGCTGTAGTAGCCCTTCGCCGGGTCGCCCGCAGCCGCGCCGAAGTATTCGAAGTAGCCGGCCGCGCCGGGAGTGACGTACTCGTGGTTGCCGATCGCCGGGCGCGTGATCGCCTTGACGCGGCCCCACGTCGGCTCATAGGACGCCGTGTACTGGGAGATCGAGCCGCTCTCGTACTGCGTGTCGCCGACGGCGATCACGGCCGCGAGGTTGGCGTTGACGGCGAGATCGGAGGTATACCGGTGTCGGCAGTTGGTAGCCGTCCCCGCGCCGCCGTTGTAGTTCGGGCTCGTCGGGTCGCACGCCATGTCGCCCACGGCTGCGATCACCGGGTCGGTCGACGGCGGCGGCGCAGGGGCGAATAGCCGTGCCGGCGGAACCACCTGCTTGGGCTGCGTCCCGCTCGACCAGAGAAGGCGCGCGACCGCGGCACCACTACGCTCGTAGAACTCGAGCCGCACGTCGACCTTCTGGCCGGCGGTGAGCACGATTGCGCCGCTGTTCTCGGTGGTCGCGTGGTCGGTCCAGTTGTTGACGAGGAGCTGGTTGTCGACCCAGAGGCGCACGCCGTCGTCCGAGACGGTGTAGAAGCGATAGGTCTCAGTCGTGGGCGCCTCGACCTGTCCCGCCCAGCGGACCGAGAACGTGTCCGAGCCGATTGCGGGAGCGGGTGAGCCCCAGCCCCAGCCAAAGTTGACGGTCGGGTCCGTGCGCGTCAGCTTCTCGCTCGTGAAGTTCAGCTCGTCGTAGTACGTCGCGGGGAGCCCGGTGCCCGCCGGCACCGGGTAGAGCCGCGCCTGCGGGACGACCTGCTTCGGCTGGATGGGGCTCGACCAGAGGAGCCGCGCGACCGCAGCCGCGCCCCGCTCGTAGAACTCAAGCCGAACGTCGACCTTCTGGCCGGCGGTGAGGGCGATCGTGCCGCTGTCCTCCCTCGTGGCGTGGTCGGTCCAGTTGTTGACGAGGAGCTGGTTGTCGACCCAGAGGCGCACGCCGTCGTCGGAGACCGTGTAGAAGCGATACGTCTCCGTGGCCTGCGCCTCGATCTGGCCGCTCCAGCGTACGGAGAACGTGTCGGCCGCAATCGACGACGCCGGCGATCCATATCCCCAGTTGAAGTCGACGGTGGCGTCCGTGCGCGTCAGCTTCGCCGCGGTGAAGTCGACGTTGTCGTAGTAGGTTGCGGACAGGCCGCTGCCAGCCGCAACCGCTGCCGGCACGACGAAGAGCGCAAGCGCGAACGCCGCGGTGAGAGCGAGCAGCGCGCGCGTGAGACGCGCCAGCGAGCGCATCATCGCGCATGTGAGTTCCTCCACGGGCCGATCCCGCCGGCTGTTCGTCACTGCCTCACCCCCGTTCCTCTGCAAGCACTGTAGTGCAGAACGCGCTGCAAATCGAACGTCTCCACCGATCCGACTCGAAGTGCGGCCGGCCCAGTCCCTCGGCCCCCCGTTCGGCGGGTCGTACGCCGCGAGCCGTCGGAGGCTTGGTCAAGCCGAGGAGAGGCCCGGCTCGAACAACGCCTGATGCGACACGGATCTCAGCGCCAGAACGGACCCGTCAGTCCAGCCGAGAGGATATTCGTGGCCGTCACTTTGTGGGCCGCGCGGCGCCCTTCGCGGGCGTGTGTGGATGGGCGTCTCCTTGGAGCTCTCTCGTCGGAGGACGGCAGGAGAGGTCACGTCCCGTCAAGTGGTGTGCGAGGTTGAGCGGGTCATCCTCGCCTGACCTCTACGCGGGCCGCCTCGATCGCGATCACCTCCTTCGGTTCGGCGACGGGATGGGCGAGCGCCTTGGCGATCGACTCGGCGCTCATGTAGCGACGGGCGACCGCCCACTCGTCGTGTTGCTCGGCGAGCACAGCGCCCACCAGGCGGAC
>JBHEMZ010000023.1:0-6579 GCA_046262315.1 Gaiellaceae bacterium | reverse complement strand
CCTCGAGCCCACCCAGCGCCAGCTCTGCTGGGCACACCTGCTCAGAGACTTCACCGCCCACAGCGAGGGCATGGGCGACCAGCAACTGTTCGGCTGCGCCGGCCTCCAGCTCGCCCACGAGCTCTACGCCGCCTGGGACAGTTACCACCAAGACGGCGACCAGGCTCGCCTCCCAGCCCGAACTGCGCCGCTCCAGCTCACGCTCCGCGCGCTGCTCGAACAGGCCGCCCGCAAGAGCCCGAGAACGAAATATCACCGGCTGTTCGCCAACAACCTGCTCAAGCGCTGGTCGGCGCTTTGCACCTTCACCCACACCGACGGCGTCGAGCCGACCAACAACCACGTCGAACGCGGCCTCCGCGGCGCCGTCATCTACCGCAAACTCTCACTCGGAAGCCAATCAGAGCGAGGGGAAGGCACGATCGAGCGACTGCTCTCTGCCTCGGTCACCTACCGACTGCGCAAACAGTCGCTCTTCGCCTACCTCAGCGACGTCCTCACCGCCAGCATCCGGGCCGACCCCATCCCCGCGCTCGCCTGACCTCGGGGCACCCTGAACGCTTACCCGAAAAGCCCCGTTTCCGGGGCTTTTCCAGTAGCGGGGGCGCGATATGTGCCCGATGGCGACCACTCGATCGCCGTTGAATCTTCCGTGGAATGGAATTCCTAGTGGTACGGAAGGTCAGGGGTTCGACGCATCGCACCCGCTTCTTCAAGCACCGAGTTGACAACATCCGAAACGAAGAGGCGCGGCAACTGCGTCGGCAGTAGAGAATCTGCCTCTTTCACGAGGAGGTGGTTGTGGACGTTTCCAAGGCGCGTGCGATCGTTGACCTTGCCGAGGAGGTTGATGCGCACGTTCTCGGCGCGGACGCCGCCAGGTGGAGCACGCGACTCGATGCACACGCCGGCGAGCTCGGAGAAGCGGCAGACGTGCTGCTCGGTGCGGGCGAGCACCCAGCAGCACTCCGTCTGGTCGGGTCGTTGAGTCGGTATGCGCAAAGCGGCGGCCGTGTCGACGAGGTGCGAGCTCTCGCCGAGCACGTTCTCGCGCACGTATCACGGGACGCCGTACCCGTGGCGCTCGCTCGTGCGCAGCTCACCGTGGGTGAGCTGGCATTCCGACAGGGAGATCAGGCGGCGACCGCTGCGACGGGGGCCGCGCTCGCATCCGCCGAGAGCGGCGGAGACGTCAGGACTGCTGCACGCGCGGAGATGAACCTCGCGCGGATCGCGTTCCGCGACGGTGATGCGCCTCGCATTGCCCGTCACGCAGAGCGGATGCTCGAGCTGCTACCCGACGATCCAACCATCAAGCCGGGAGCGGTGCACATGCTCGCGTGGGCGGCGCATACAGCGGGAGACATAGCCACGGCAATCCACCGGTTCCAAGAGAACGTCGAGCTGTATCGGGCTGCCGGCAACGTCGTCGGCCAGGCAGGCGAGCTCGCGAATCTCGGCGATCTCGCCGCCGAAGCCGGCGACTACGACGGCGCCGCGCAGTACTTGCGGCAGGCGCTCGACCTCGCTGAGGCGATGAGCAGCCGCTACCTCCTGCCGAGCCTCCTCGCGAGCGCGGCGACGCTCGCGGGGTTCCGCGGTCGCCACGAGGAGAGCATCGAGCTGGCCGCAGCCGCGGAACGGCAGTACGAACTGGCCGGGCTCACGCCGGATCCCGGTGACGAGCTTTCAGAGCAGGTGCGGTCGAGGGCGAGACAAGCCGTGCCCGGCGAGCACGCGCAGGAGCTCGAAGCTCGAGGAGCGGCACGCTCGCTAGAAGACGCCGTCGAGCTGGCGCATGCCGTGCTGGGTTGAGCGCTCATCCCCGCGCAACTGTCACGGGTTCATATCGTCCCCACGCCCTCCACAAGAAAATCCGAAAATCCTCTGATTAGCAGGGTCTTTTATAAAATCCATGGCGCGGGCGCGATGTGGACCCATTAGCGACCGCTTCGTCGTCGTCCAAGCCACCCTGGGGTGGGTGCGCCGATAGCGGCGGCTCCTTGCGACTGACGCCGACGTGCCTCTCGGCGACGTCGCGGATCAGCGCAGCGCCGGCGCCGGCTGGTAGCTGTCAGGAAGAGGGAGCCCGGTCTCCGCAGACTCCACTTCGACGATGTCGCCGCGCATCGGCGCGACGAGACCGAGCAGCTCCTCTTGGTCCGCCGTAGGAACCCCAAACTCATCAAGCGTGGCGATGAGGTCCTCGACGAGCGCGTCGTACTCTCCGGCCGTGACACCCATGCCGAGGTGCGTCTCTTTCATATTGCGACCCGTGTAGGTGCACGGGCCGGCGGCCGCCTCGCAGACCTGATCGACGAGCATCTTCTTGAGCCGCGGGATGTCGCTTCGCTCGAACTTGCCGTTTGATGCGGTCGTCACCGGCGCAGCGAGCCACGAACGATTCGACCACCGATTCGATTGCGTCGAGACCTCGAGCCTCGACGAGCTGCGCGAGGCGCTCGCTCGTGCGTATGCCAGTCGAGATGCACAAGCGTCGCCTGACCTGACGACGCTTGAGCCAAAGCTTTCGGGCGAAGTCGAAAGCCTGAGATGGGCGGAACCAGACATTGCGCAAACCAGCCGACGCTCGCGGCACCGCCGCTGACGGTGCCATAGCCGTCCCAGGCTCCGGTCGTACGAGATGCTTGGTGCTCGCCCGCGTCTCAGACGTCAACGGGCGGGATCGGCCCTCAGGACCACGTGCCGTCCGTCGGCGAGGCGTGCCCTGATCGCTACCTGGCCGGACGCATTGACCGAGACCGGGTTCGCTGCGAAGTCCTCGACCGTGGAGCCAAAGAGCGAGTCTCCGAGAGCCAGGATCCGGTCCGCTTCGGGGTCTGGGCCGCCGAAGAGGCCGAGGCTCGCACCTCGCGGAGTCGCGATCATCACGACAGCACCGGCATTCGTGATCAGGGCGCCGCGATACGCTTCGAATGCGCCCTCTGCCTCGGTGACGCGCGTGATTCGCCCGTCATCGTCGGTGAAGATTCCCGCCCCTCCGCCTCGCAGCGTCGCCGCGAACGCCACGGTTCCGCCCTCATTCGCAGACGGAAAGAGGCCGAGGGATGCGAATCGCTCCCCGGTCTCCGCGACCGTCCGGATCGATCCGCCGCGGCCTGCGTAGATCCGCTGGACGCCATCCTTGCAATCGGCTCGGAACACGACCGTATCGTCGTCCGTGATCACGGGGAGGCCATGGAACCGGCTCCAAGGGCCGCTGGTGTCGGCAACCGTCGTAACGGCGGCACCGTCGCCGGCGAAGATGCCGCTCACTCGGTCCGCGGAATCCGCGCGGAAGGCCACGGTGCCTGCCTCGTTCATCGTGGGGCCAAGCGGGCCGATCGACGCGAAAGCGCCGTGAGTGTCCGACACAACGTGCAAACGCCCGTCTCGGCGGAGGAACACGCCCTGACCGCCGCGCGGAAGCTCGCCGTAAAAGCTCGTGTCCCCCGCGTCGTTCAGGTCGGGATGGCTCGTGACGCCTGCGTGGAGGGATTGCCTGACCAGCTCCACGACCTCTCCGCCGACACCGGCGAAGACCCCGGAGCCGCCGACCCGAAGCGCTGCCTGGAACGCCACAGTACCGGCGTCGTTGACGGAAGCGACGTAGGGCGCGAAGTCGCTGAACCGCTCGCCGGTGGTCGCCACCACAGTGAAAGAAAACATCGAGGCCGACACTACGCCCCATGAGCCACAGCAGCTCGCGGCCGCGGTGATCGCTGCTGGCGCGAAGGCGCTGGAGAGGTTCCCGCGTTCGCGCGGGTCCGGAACGCTCAGCGCACCGTGAGCTGATCCGCGATCAGCCCGAGCACGTGATGGTGCTGGTAGTTCCCGACGCGCGCGGAGAGAAAGTCGATCGCACGCGGATTGACGAGCGGGACCCAGGCCGCGCGGTCGACAAGCTTCCGGTCGAGCGCGGCCCAGCGAGCGGCCGCTTTGTGCGGGTCCGTCGACTCAAGGCTCTGCGCTTCCTCGATTGCGCGGTCGAGCGCCCGATCGCAGAACCAGCGGTGGTTCAGCGCGGCGTCGCATGCGAGCCAGACTGCGAAGAAGTTGTACGCCCTGTTGTCGGCCCACCCGGGCGGCGTCATCTGGATGCGGCGGAAAACGCCCGGGCCTGCGCGCTCGAAATACGAGGACGGCATGAGGTGCGCCCTTGCGCGGAAGCCGAGCCGGCGCAGAACTGAGACGACGTATGGGACCACCCTGTGCTGCGCAATCGGATCGTCGGACGAGCCGCAGACGGTCACCTCGTCACCCGACGTGCCGGAAGCCGCAATGAGCCGTCGCGCGATTGCAACGTCGGGTCGTGACCAGCGGCCGTTCGAACGCGGGCGCTCCGTGTACGGACAGTACGGACGGAAGCCGAGCACGCCCGGCGGCAGGACCTGGCAGGTCGCGCTCGCGACAGCGGGGCCGCCCCAGAGGCGTACGACGACGTTTCGGTCGATCGCGTGGTTCAGCGCGCGACGGACGCGGACGTCGTCGAACGGGGGCAGCGTCGTGTTCAGCTGGAGGAACTCGGTCTCGGAGCCGGGCCTCGTGTGCAGTTGACTCGTGAACCTTGGTCGTCACCTCGCGCACCAGCTCCGCCGGTACGCCGTCTGCCGTCCAGTCCGCGCGTCCGCTCTCGACCTCGCGAACTTCGCGCGCCGCGTCCAGGCCGAAGCGCATGACGATCACGTCCGGCTTGCCCGCCGGCTGCGCCGCATGCGACCACTCGCGAAAATATGGATTGCGGACGTACCGGATCTCGCGCCTGTTGGCATGGGCGATGCGGTACGGCCCGGTCCCCGGGATCGGCGTCGAGCGCACGACGTGCCACGGCGTTCCTGCCGGGACCGGGCTCGTCCATGGCCCTGTCAGCTTCTCGAGGAAGTTCGGGTCCGGCGCCGTGGACGACTTCATGGTGGTTGCGCCGTACAACGAACAGGTGCGCTGCCTGCGCGATGCTCTTCCGGACGCCGTGCGAGTCGGGACCGTCGACAAGTTCCAGGGCCGGGAGGCGCCCATCGTCTTCTTCTCAATGGCCACCTCCAGTGGCGCGGACGTGCCGCGGAACCTCGAATTCCTGTTCTCTCGCAACCGTCTCAACGTGGCCATCTCGCGCGCTCGCTGTCTTGCAATCCTGGTAGCGAGCCCGCGTCTTCTTGAGGCGCGCTGTCGAACGATCGATCAGATGCGTCTCGTGAACGCTCTTTGTCGGCTCGTGGAGTTCGCGGCATCCGTCAGAACAGACGGTGGTGCTCACGCGGCAGAGGCACGGCCTCGGGGAAACACTTGAGTCTCACGCCCTCGCTGTCGGAGGTTGTCCCGTAGCTCGTAGAACTTGACGGCGGTCCCTCCTGCGCCGTCCGCTCCCGTTGGGAGCGTGCGGCGCGATCCGCTCAAGATCTAAGGAGGAACCGCCGTGAAGGAGAACGTACCGGTCGCGCAGGCCGCGACCACGACGGAGGAGCTGCCGCCGCGGGTGCGGGAGGCGCTCGGAGAGCTGGCCGGCGCCGCCCAGGAGGGGCTGATGGCGCTGTCGGTCGGCGTCGGGCTCGGTGTGCTGGCCGAGTTGATGGACGAGGAGGTCGAAGACGTCGTGGGCCCGAGGGGCAAGCACGATTCGCAGCGGACCGCTCACCGTCACGGCCGCGAGGCCGGCGAGGTGACGCTCGGTGGCCGCCGCGTCGGGGTGGAGCGTCCGCGCGCAAGGGCGGCCGACGGCTCGGGCGAGCTCGGGCTCGCGACCTACGCCCACTTCGCCGACCGCGATCCGCTCTCGCGCGTCGTGATGGAACGGATGCTCGCCGGCGTCTCGACGCGCCGCTATCCGCGCACCCAGGAGCCGGCCGGCGAGGAGGTCGGGGCTGGGGCACGGTCGACGTCGAAGTCGGCGATCTCCAGGACGTTCGTTGCGCGCACCCGCGCGGCGCTTTCCGAGCTGATGGCCCGCCGCCTCGACGACGTGCGCCTGGCGGTCCTGATGCTCGACGGGATCGAGCTGAAGGGAAGGACGAACGTGGTGGCGCTCGGCGTCACGACCGACGGCGTCAAGGTCCCGCTAGGGCTGTGGGAAGGCTCAACCGAGAACGCGACCGTCGCGACGGCGCTGCTCGCGGATCTCGTCGAGCGAGGCCTCGACACGGGCCAGGGCGTGCTCTGCGTCCTCGACGGAGCGAAGGCGCTGCGCAAGGCCGTCCGCTCGGTGCTCGGCGAGGTGCCGATCCAGCGTTGCATCCGCCACAAGGAATGTCATGAAGAAGGGCCTCGGGTCGGCCGCACCATGGTTGGCCGGCGAACCCCGAAGGGAGGTCCTCATGGAGTACGTGGGAATCGATTGGGCATATCGGCGAGCGCGCTGGTGCGCGAGAGCGCCCGATGGCGCAGTGCTTGCCGAGGACTGGGCGCCGGCCGACGAGGACGGCCTCGCGCGCCTGGTGGCGCGGCTGGGACCTGACGTGACCGCGTGCGTGGAGATGATGAGCGGTGCGGCGTGGGTGCGCGACCGGCTGATGGTCCTCGCCGGCGAACTCGACCGCACCCACCCCGGCGCCGCCGGCTCGTTGCGCGAGGGCCTCGAAGAGACGC
>JBHEMZ010000022.1:0-4615 GCA_046262315.1 Gaiellaceae bacterium | reverse complement strand
TGATCGAGAACAGAAACTCAAGCCTGTGTCCAATTGGACGAAGGCGCGGAATGGATGATCGGTTTCCAACGGAAGCTTGATCTCGTAGGATCGCCGCATGGAGAACGCGATCCGCACGGGCGGATGCCTCTGCGGCGATGTGCGGTACCGCGTTCGAGGCGAGCCCGTGCACGTGGGTCGCTGCCACTGCGCCGACTGCCGAAAGGAATCGGGGAGCGCGTTCACCGTCTACGGGCAATGGCCGATCGACGCGTTCGAGCTGACCGGAGACATCGCCAGTTACCACGGACGGGGCTTCTGTCCTCGCTGCGGGTCGCGTCTGCTCGACCCTCCCGACGCCGAGGACACGCTGGTCGAGATTCGGATCGGATCGCTGGACGACGCGCCGTCCGGCCTCAAGCCGGAGGCAGAGGTCTGGGTGAAGCGCCGGGAGCCGTGGCTTGCACCGGTCGACGGCGCCTCACAGCACGATGAGAATCGCCCGCGCCCTGGGACGAGCTAGTCGACGAGCTCGCCGTTGACGTCAATGCTGCGCGCCTTCTGCGCTGCGACCCACGCCTGCACGCGGAGCGTCGTCGCGAGCCGCATGCCCTCGACGCCGCACGAGCCGAGGATGTCGACCTGCAGCGTTCGGTCGTCGACGACCTCCGCGACGATGTCGTCACGACTCTGAAGGTCGGCGCGCAGCAGCTGTAACAGACCCGGGCCACTGGTCCGTAGCAGGGTCACCCGACTCGTTATACGCGAGCTCGACCGTGCGGTCGACACAAGTCCGAGTTGTTCTGCACTTGACTCGGACGGATCTCTTCCGATCGGGGCTGTCCTCGTTCACTGGTCGGCGACATACTCCGACGGCGACGTTTGGCGGTGCGTCCGCTCACCCGCTGGCCGAGACCTGATGCTCGAAACCGACCGTCCGTTGCCTCGACTGAACGATGCGAGACTGACGGGGTGGGTCGCCGGAGCGGTCAGCCGATCTGCTCGGCCAGCTCGACGATGATCCCCTCAGGGCCGCGGACGTAGCAGAGCCGGTAGATGTCTCCGTAGCGCTCCACTTCGCCAACGAGTTCCCCGCCGTGGGCTCGCAAGCCGGCGAGGACGGCGTCGAGGTCGTCGACTGCGAATGCGAGATGGCGGAGGCCGGGGGTGTTCGCCGGCGCGTGCCGGTCGCCGCCCGGGCCCGGCGGGGCGTGGAACTTCACCAGCTCGAGCCGTCCGTGGCCATCCGGGGTCTCCATCATCGCGGCGTCCACCCGGACGCCCTCGAGCCCCACTATCCGGTCCACCCAATCGCCCTCGGCCGGCCACTCGCCCTGCAGCTCGAGCCCGAGCTCGACGAAGAACGCCGTCGCGGCCGCGAGGTCGTCGACCACGATGCCGACGTGCTCCATGCGTTGGACCGTCACGCGCTCGACCGTAGCGGAACGCCGCCCGTCGGACGGGCCGGACGGCGACCGGCTAATGGTTCAGCCGCGGGCGCTTCCACTGGCCGACGAGGAGATTCTCCATCTGCTCGGGCGGGACGTGCGACCTCGCGTGCGACCTTCGCGGCATAGACAGCCTCTGAAGCGCGAGCTGTTCCGCTAAGCCCCTGCAAAAGCAGCACTCTTGCTGCTCGAGGCGACCCCCTCCTTACCCGCGATTCAGCACAGACAACACGATTCGCGGATTTGCAGGGCCTTTTCAAGCCCCTCTGACGGACTCGAACCGTCGACCCCCTCCTTACCATGGAGGTTTCGGGGCGTCACCGCGGACACGCGTGATCACTCGCGACGCAGTTTCGCCTGGAAATCGCGCTGTTCGGGCCGCGGGACATGCGTCGCGCGGCGTCGCGCGTGTCGTTTCTGATGTGTCCGTTTTGTGTCCGCGGGTCGTCGCCTAGCGAGGCAACGCCTCAACGCGGTCATTAGCAGTTGGGGGACGATTCGCACTCTTTCGAGCGCCGACGTGGACAGCGGCGCTCTCACGACTCGCCTCGCTACTAACGGGGTGACCGGGTGCTCGTGTGCGCGGTGCATCAGTGCAGCGAGCTCTCCCGTGCAGGCTCGCGATGATTAATCCGCCCACCTCCTACTGCTGCTGGGGCTCACCACCCTCGACCGGCCAGCCGACCGCCCCTCGCGCGCTCCCGCTGATCTGAAGCTTGCAGAGGGGACATACGTTGTCCGATCAGCTGGGCGTCGCTGATGGTGGAGCTGGAGCTCGACGGGGAACTCGACCGGCAACCACCTGCACTTCGAGGTGCGCGTGAACGGGCAGCCGGTCAACCCGCTCAGCTACCTCTACTCCCCGCTCACGGGGGCCACCGCCCGCGAGGCGGCGGCTGGCGGTTACCGGAACGCGCTCACGTGGACATGCGAGTGGTGCGCTGCACGCGTGCCGCCGCTCACAGGTCGCCAGTTCCCGCTCCAGCTTCCCCACAGCCCGAGCGGCGAGTAGATGACGTAGTTGATCCCGGCGCGCCCAGCGACCGCGCGAGCGTACGCCGCCATCGCGGCCGGCGAGCCCCCAACGTCGATCGCTCGACTCGGATAGAACGAGTGGTCGGAGCGGCCGCCTCCGCCGATCGTGGCCCCCGGGCGATAGCCCGAGATCAGGCGGAGGCCCATTCGGTTCGCGAGCTGCAGTTCGTCCCAGAGCGAGCGCGTGACCGACGCGGGGCCTCCTTCCGCGCCGGCCTCACCGCCGGTCGCGCCATCGCCATGGTGATGGTGCCCGCTCGCACCGCCGCCGCCGCTGCTGCCGTGATGGTGGTGCCCAGCCACGGTTCCGCTCGTACCGCCGCCGGTTAGTCCGAGCGCTGCAAGTGTCTGCGGGCCCACGATCCCGTCGACGAGGAGCCCGTGCCTAGCTTGGAAGGCTCGAACGGCCGCGCGGCTTTGCGGCCCGTAAATGCCGTCGACGTGTATGCCGAGCGCGCGCTGCACAGGTGCGACCCACCAGGCACGGATGAGGCGATCGGCGTGGTTGTGTCGGTGGAACAGCGCGGCCCGGGTCTGCGGCCCGACGATCCCGTCGACGATGAGCCCGTTTCTCGCCTGGAACGCCCGAACGGCGGCGTTCGTGCGTGGGCCGAAGATTCCGTCGGCGCTAATGCCAAGAGCACGTTGGACCGCTTCGACCGTCGCTCCGCGGCTTCCGATCTTGAGGAGAGCGGCGTCCGTGTGCGCGGCTCTCGCGCTGCCGGCGGCGCGGGAGTGTGCGCTCCCCTGCGCGGGAGCGAGCGCGGCGACAGCGGCGACGAGAAGCGGCGCGCTCGCGACGCGCGCCTGCTGGAGCACGCCCTTCTCCGCCGCAGCGCGCTTCGCGCGGGCGCACGCGAGAGAAAGATCCCACAGCTCGTCATCGCAGAGATCGCGCTCCGACGTGACGGCGAGCCCTCGGTACTCGGCCGGTGCGTCGAGATCCGGGATTGCGGCGGAGATCAGGCAGCGGCGCCCCCGCATGCCGGCGGTGGCGAGCGCGCGTCGGTCGCGGGACCGAGTCAGCGACCGGCGCCAGAGCTCCTCGCCCGCCAAGTCCCGTTGCGGGCGCTCGAGAAGATCGACTCCTGTGCTCACGTGGCCTCCCTCGCGTCGGCCGGACGACGACCGTTTCGGGAGACACCCGCCTCGGCAGCGGCGAGCGCCGGAGTGGCCTTCGGCCCGGCGTGGCTTGCCTGCTGTGCGAAGGCGGGGACGCTAACAGACGGGTTGGTTGGCGGGCCGCAGAGACAACGATGAGCGCGCATAGCGGCCGCACCAACCGCGTAAACGGCACGGCCTCTACCCCTGGGGACGGTTCGCGCGGCTCGTGCTCGGCTCGCCCCGGAGGCGTGAACGAGTACGTCTTCGAAAAAAAGCCGGCGCCGAGCTTCGAGCGGATCGCGGCGGTGGCCGACGCCGCCGTCCTCGTTTGCGGCCACACGCACAAGCCTTGGGGGCGCGGTGGACGCGGACGCCGCCGTTTCCATCGCTTTCGGTCCGGCCGAAAGTCACTACGGGCTGCTTTTTGAAGTAAGCGAGGGTGGCACTCGTGTGACGGAGAGCAACATCGATGCGCTTATGAAAGACCTTCGAGGATCACTCCAGCCGACGACCAAAGGGCCGAGACGGACGAGCGTCGCTGGCCTGCCAGCGTTTGAAGATCGTCTCTTATCCAAATCGCGACCTAACGCGGGAAATTACGTTCGCCTTCGACGAATCCACCGGATACGCCTTCAACTGTGGGTATGAGCCCGAACATGCGGAGGAAATAAAGCGAGGCTGCGCTCAGGTACTCGAGTCTTTCGAGCTCGACTAGCGAATCCTCGCAGCCTGGCGGAACGCAACCGTCCCCGCCGCGGTCCGAGCTACGCCTGCGGGTTCTCGCCGAGACGGGGATGCGAGTGGGCGAGCTCCGGGACGCAGACTCCTGCCGCGGGCTGCGCGAAGGTCGCTGGCATTCGGATTCGACGCGTCCGACGCGTTCCTGCGGGCCGGCCATCCTGTGTGTATCCCGCGCCTCATAGGATGCGCGCACGCGTCACTCGATCGACGGAGAGGAGATGTCATGGCGACGGTCACCAAGGGGCTCTGGGTGCCACTCGAGGCGAAGCCCGGCAAAGAAGCAGACGTGGCGAGGTTCCTCGAGGGCG
>JBHEMZ010000021.1:0-5785 GCA_046262315.1 Gaiellaceae bacterium | reverse complement strand
TGACCGAGAAGGTGGTGGAGCTCGAGCCGCCCGGCCGGGTGGTCGTCGAACTCCTGGACGACAAGCTCTCCGGATCGCGCACCACGGCGGTCACAAGCTTGAGCGGGCGGCCGCCGTCGGTCTGCGAGACGATGTACGTGTCGACTCGGTAGTTACGGTTGTCCGGGCCGGGGACGACGCGGCTCGGGTTGCACTCCGGGGGCGGCCCCGCGGCGCACGTGGGAGTCGCGCCGGCGCACAAGGTGGTGTCGAGCACCTGCGAGGCGCTGTAGGCCGGATCGGTCGTGTACGGCGCGGGCCCCGGTAGGGCGGCGTCGTCGAGGCGGATATCGCAGTACTTGAGCGCTCGGTAGCGCTCCATCTGCTGGTCGGCCATGGTGGCGGCCGTGGACGTCTTGCCCGCCCGCTGGAGCGCGAGTAAACCCGAGTTGAAGCCCGCGACCAACGCGAGCAGCGCAACGCTCAGCATCGTCATCGAGATGATGAGCTCGACGAGACCGAAGCCCTTCTCAGTGCGGACGCGCGCACGCACGGCCGGCTCAGACGGACGTCGAGGCGAGTTGGATCACGTAGCGCTTGCCGCTAGCCGTGTTCATGAGCGTGACGGCCTTGCCCACTGTGAGCGTGATCGTCTTGCCACCGTCCTTGAAGGAGCCGCCGGCGATGCTGATCTCGGCGGTGTCTTCGCCGACGGACAGCAGTTTGAAAACCGGGTCGGCCGCGGGGAAGAGCTTCGACAGGGTGACCCGCTCCTGTTTGCCGTTCACGGTCAGCGAGGCGGTCTGCGCGCCCGACGTGGCCGCGCTCTTCCCGGGCTTGGAGGCCGAGCCGATCTGAAATGCCGTGGGCTGCGTGCTCCCCGCGGGTGCGGCCTCGTTGCCGCCTTCGTCGGCCTGGGCGGCCGGCTCCGCGGCGGGCGCGGAGGCGACGCTTGCGCTGATTTGCTCGGCGAAGGGGTCCTTGCTCGAGAAGCGGTCAAGCGACGCGAGCTTGCCGGCCTCGACTGCGGGCGGAGCGGACGGCGTCGCGGTGGCCGCGGGCACGATCGGGGTGGGGACCGCGGCCGGCGTAGGCGCCGCCGACGCGGGCGTCGACGAGCCCGAGAGCATCTTCATGGTTCGCGGCACCTGGATCACCAGGACGATCGCGAGCAGCACGGCACCCCCGATGATCATCTTTTTCTGCCGCGCCTGCCTGGCCTGCTGTGCGTTGACGCGCGCCATTTAGCTGCTCGCTGCCGGTGCGGGCGTGGGCGGGGGGGCCGCGGCGGTGGCGGGCGAAGCGGGAGTCGACGTGCCACCGCCGTAGACGAACGCCTTGGCGGTGAGCTTCGCCTCGAGCTGCGAGCCGTTCTCCGACTGCGTGAAGTCGATGGTGTCCACGGCGTACAGCCGACCGCCGACGTCGAGCGTGCCGCCGCGGCGCGAGACGAGGTTGCGCAGCCTGAAGAGAAAGTCGGACAACTCGTAGAAGGTGCCCTTGAACGCCAGCTCCACTGGCTGCGACTGGAACGTCGTGACGGGTGCGGCGGGACCCGGGGTGATCGACTCGAACGTGATGCCGGTCTCGCCGGCCACGCGGCTTAGCTCGAGCAGCAGGCCTGGCATGTCGATCTGATCAGGCATCGCCTTGGCCACGCGGAAGAGGTCGTCCACACGCGGGCTGACGGGGCGCTTGCGGCTCTCGACGCGCGCGGCGTCGATCTGCGTCTGGGTAGCCACGATCTCGTCTGAGAGCTCGGCCGCGCGCGAGCGCTGCGGTGAGACCACCACGAGGTAGCCGAACACCGCTACGCCAAGAATCCCCGCGGCGACCGCCGCGAAGACCTTCGGGTCGCGCTTCTTGCGCTTCATCGTGAGTCACCTCCGGTCTCCAGCACGGCGGCCGCGATGGTGAAGCCGACGATGCGGCGATTGCCGATCTCGGTCGAGCTGCTCGACTGCAGCTGGACATTCGACAGATGCGGGACGAGCGACAGGCGCGTGAGCAGCCGGGCGACGCCCTCCTGCGAGTATGTAAAGCCGTTCATGGTCAGGCCTTGCGCCGCCGCCGTGGTGGGGTCTGCCGCGGCCGCCCCGAGGGCAACCGGCGACTTGGCGCTCAGGGTGCGAAGCCAGACGTCCTCCGGCAGCACGAGAGCGAGCTCGCGAAGCACGGTGTCCCAGGCAACGCGCTGCGCGAGCGCTTCGTCGAGTGCGGCGAGCCGCTGATCCTTCTCGCCTTGCAGCTCCGGCCGCACTTCCAGGACCGGGCGCCTGGGCGCAGGCACGGTGGCGAGCTCGGCCTGGAGGCCCGAAAGCTCTTGCTCTCGCTCCGCGACCTTCGAGTGAGCGCTGACGTAAGCACCGACGAGCAGAGCTCCGACGAGCACCCCGGCGCCGACGATTGCGACCGGCGCCCCGGGCCGCGGGCGGCGGCTGAAGCGGAGGTCGTTGGGAAGCAGATTGGCAGGACGCATGTGGGCTACCCCTCGATTCCGAGTCCGATGGCAACGGCCAGCGAGCCGAGATCCGCGTGCGGATCGACGCGCTTGCCTGCGCTGACGTGGGCGAGCGGATCTCCGACGCGCACGCTGACGCCGATCAGGCGCTGAAGCTCTGCTGCAAGCCCGGGCAGGCGGGCCGTTCCGCCGGTGATCGTGATCTCGCCGATACCCAGCGAGCCGGCCTGGTTCTGGTAGAAGTGCAGCGAGGAGACGAGCTCGCGGACGAACGTCTGGAGCTCACGGCGTACGGATTCGTACACTGCCACCGCCTGCTCGTTCGTGTGCCCCTCGAGCCGCTCCTGGGTCGCGTTCAGGGTCAGCGACTGCTTGATCGGCTCCGCCTGCGACGGTGAAAGCTCGAGCGCGCGGGCGACCGCCACGTCGAGCGCGCCGCCACCCCAGTCGAGCACGCGTGCGAACTCGCACGTCCCGCCGTCGGCGACCACAAAGGTCGAGCGGTCGTGTCCGATCGAGACGATCACGACGGCCGCGTCGTCCCGGCCAGTGGGGTCGTGGGGCGCCAGCGAGCGCAGCAGCCCGAACGCGTCGAGGTCGATGCCGACGAGCTTGATGCCGGCCTCGCGGCAGGCGTGGGCGTAACGCTCGACGAGGTCCCGGTGGGCGATCACGAGCAGCACCTCATAGGTGATCTCGCCTGCTTCGTTGACCGACTCGCCGACCACCTGGTAGTCGAGCACGGCCTCCTCGAGCGGGATCGGCAGCGCTTCCTGCGCGCGGAACCGGATCGCGTTCTCGAGGTGCGCGCCGTCTTGGAGCCCCGAGATCTCGAAGCGACGCACGCCGATGCGGTTGGTGCCGACGCCGAGGCGGACGGCACGGGCGGGCAGCTTGTTCCGCCGGAAGAAGTCCTTGAGCGCGGCCGCGAGAGCCTGCGGGTCGCGCAGCTCCCCGCCGACGACGATGCCCCGCTCGAGCCGTTCGCGGGCAAGCTGGACGACCTCGGGCCGGCCGTTCGAGACCACATGAGCGGCGGCGATGTGCGATGCACCGATCTTCAGACCCACGATCGGCGTCTTCCGGCCGCTGCGGGCCTTCCGCTGCGGAGCAACAGCGCCGCCTTGCGTGGCCGCCTTGCGCCGGCGCGGGAACGAGAACGAGATCTCACGGGAGAGGGGGGAGCGGCGACGCGCGCCGTCCTCGGACTGCTCCGGCTTCTCCGCGACGGCCTTCGCCTTCGACTCCTGCTTTCCGCCGCGCGAGAAGCGACTTTGCTTCGTTTCCGGCTCTGAGGCCGCGGCGCCGCTGGAGGGACGGCCGAAGCGGCTCGGGCGGGCCGGGGACTCCTCCTCGGCAATCGCCGGCGTGGGAACGGGGCGCACCGACCTGGGCGCAGGCGTCTTGTCCGCCGGTTTGCGCAGCTTGATCTCGCGCTTCCAGATCGGAATCTTGTCCGGCTCCGCGGCCTGGGACGACGGCGCGGGCGGCTCGGGGGTCGCCACGGCATTCCGCTGCTCGCTCTCCGTCCGGCGGCCGACGAGCTCGCCGAGTTTGATGTCCTTCTTCCAGTCAACCATGGGTTATCTCTCCGCCAGTCTCAGGCCCGCGCCGATCGGCGCGAGCACGTCGTCCTTGAACCCGGCGCGCTCGAGCAGGCCAAGGAGCTGATCCGGCCGGCTCGAGGTGCCGAGGGCTGCTTCTTTCGTCACGACGCCCTTGATCGCGAGATCGGCGAGCGCCTGCTCCATCGTCTGCATGCCCCGCTGCGTGCCGGTCTGCATGACGCTGTAGATCTGTTCCACGCGCGCCTGGCGCACGAGGTTCCGCACCGCGTCGTCCGGGAGGAGGATCTCCAGGGCGGGGACACGGCCGGCGCCGTCGGCAGACGGGAGCAGCGACTGGGTGACGACGCCCTGAAGCGTGCCGGCGAGCTGCATGCGGATCTGCTCCTGCTGCTCGGCCGGGAAGACGTCGATGACGCGGTCGATCGTGCCGGGCGCGCTCTGGGTGTGCAGCGTCCCGAAAACCAGGTGGCCGGTCTCGGCGGCCGTGAGCGCCGTCGAGATCGTCTCGAGGTCGCGCATCTCTCCGAGCAGGACGACGTCGGGGTCCTGCCGCAGCGCCGCGCGCAGGGCGTCGGCGAAGCTCGGCGCGTCTGTGCCGATCTCGCGCTGGTTCACGATGCAGCGCTTGTGGCGGTGCAGGAACTCGATCGGGTCCTCGATCGTGATGATGTGGTCGGCGCGCTCGCGGTTGATCTCGTCGATGAGCGCGGCCAGGGTGGTGGACTTACCGGAGCCGGTCGGGCCTGTGACGAGCACCAGGCCGCGCGGCTTGCGCGAGAGCTCGTGGAGGCTCTGCGGGAGATTGAGCTCCTCGAGCGTCTTCAGCTCCATGGGGATGACGCGGAAGGCTGCGGCGAGGCTCTCGCGCTGCGAGTACACGTTCACGCGGAAGCGCGCCAGCCCCGGGATCGAGTACGACAGGTCGAGCTGCCGCTTGATCTCGAGCTGCTTCTGCTGCTCCGTGGACATGATCCGGTAGAGCAAATGGAGGGTGTCCTCGGCGCCAAGCCGAGGAAACTGCTCGAGCCGCTCGAGGGACCCGCGCACGCGGATGACCGGGTGGGAGCCGACCGTGACGTGCAGGTCGGAACCGTCGCGGTTCACGAGCTCCTCGAGGAGCTGGTCGATGTTGAGCGGGGAATCCGGCATGGCTACCTCGACGGGAGCTATCGGCAGCCGCCGACCGTGTCTTGAGCACTTTTTCGCCTCCCCTGCCGTGAGGGAGGCAGATCACCCGTTCGGGGGAGGACCTCCCCCACGTGGGGCGCCGATAGATCGCCTTGAGCCAGCACGCCTACCACGAATGGAGGAATTGCATATGGAGAGGCTCAGGAAGCGAATCGCGCAGGCGAACGGTGAGGGTGGTTTCACCCTGATCGAGCTCCTGGTCGTGATCATCATCCTCGGCATCCTGCTCGCCGTGGCCGTCCCGTCGTACATCGGCTTCAAGTCGAAGGCCGAGGCGTCGGCCGCGAAGGCCAACGTGCGCGCCGCAGTGCCGGCGATCGAGGCGTTCTACGCCGACAACGGCACCTACATCGGCGTCAACAACGCCGCCAACGGCACGCCGCCGGGCCGGGCGTACTACGACCCGGGCACCGCCAACAAGACGTACATCGCGACCAGCCCCGCGCCGTCCACGTCGAGCTACTGCCTGTACGCGTTCCAGACCGGCGACCCCGCCAACCCCGGCCCCACCTACTTCAAGTCGGGCCCCTCGGGCGACATCCTCGAGGACAAGACCTCACCGTACGTCACCTGCTCGCCGTAAGCGCAA